>DATGJB010000170.1:0-9375 GCA_035295425.1 Chloroflexota bacterium
TCGGATTGCGGCGTCTCGTCCCGGGTGAAGCTGTCTGTCATGACGAACGGAGCCCCCAGGAGTGACGTCAGGGCGCCGGAGCTGAAACACGGCCGGAGCGTGCCGGGGGGAAAGAATTCCGGGAGGTTCAGGATGCCATCCGGCGGAGCTTCGAAGGCAATGGTCGTGGGCTTGGGCGAAGCGGGCGGCACGAGACTGGCCGCCACCGCCCGCGGATCGGCCACCGCGAAGAGCCCGGCGTACGCACCGTCGTAGATCGCGGTGTACGCGATCGCCGCGACTCCGAGGGCCAGGACGGCCGGCCGAAGCCTCCGGTCGCCTGTGCGCCAGAGCTCGATTCCAAACCGGGCTCCGAGAATGGCCAGCGGGAGGAGCAGGGGGGCGCCATATCGCATGAATTTCGCCGGCGAGACGGTCACGAGCATGAAGTACGGGACGATCCAGCTGAGGAGGATCAAGTCGGGCCGCGACCGCCGCCAGAGAGCCCGCAGCAGTCCGGCCAGCATCCAGCCGGTGATGGCGAAGCCCTCGCCGTAGCCGAGGTCGTATCGCACCACGAAGAGCCATGCCGGCCCGTATGGCGACCAGCGATTCTGGTATTCCGCGGCGCTATCGGTGGTTCGAATGCGCAGCGTGTGTTCGGTGGCGGTAATGAAGGCGGAAAGATCCACCAGGATGTACGGATTGAGGGCGAGGAACACCGCGACCGCCCCCGCGGCGGCCAGGGGGAGCCAGAGCGCCCGCCGTCCGGGCGCCAGGAGCCAGGCGACGGCCAGCGGCGCGAACAGCAGCATCATGTGGAATTCGCTGGCAGTGGCTGCTCCGATCAGGCCGCCGCCCACGGCGAATCTCAGCGCGGTCGCGTGCGTGTCGAGTCGCAAGATCGAGAGCATGGCCAGAGAGAAGAGAAGAAGCGTTGTCGAGTCAGGCGTGGCGAAATGAGCCAGCTGCACCAGGAGGGTGGAAAGTGCGATGAGTAGGGCAGTCCACAAGCCGACTGTCTCTCCGAATGCCTCCCGGCCCGCCAGATAGGCGACGACGATCGCGGCGCCAGACGTGAGTACCGAGACAAGGCGGCCCGAAAAGACGGCGCTGACGAAAGCCGGATCGGCTCCGTGACCAAATGCGGCACTGTCGAGCAAGGAGGTCAGCGGCGTCAGAGCCACTTTCGCAAGAAAGGCGGCGTAAGGAAATGCCGCGCCCCAGTCGAGGAAGCATTCGGTGCCCGGATGAGGACATGGGTTGAGCGTATGATTCTGCCCGAACCACTGGGCAAGCCAGTACACGACCCACTCGTCGGGGTGAGTGCGGCGTCCAACGCTGGCATCGAAGAGGCCCCAGCCGAGACCCCACGAGCGCAGGATCACCCCAAAAGTCACAATCGCGACCAGCCCGGCCAGCCGTGCTCGCCGGCCAGTCATGTGGCCCACGGCGGGAGCTAGAAGCCCCTCGTGAGGACCTTCAGTCCTTCGCCGAAGATTCGGCGATCGAGCACGAACAAACATGCAATGTACACGAAGGCGCCCACCGGCAGGCAGGCGAAGAGGGTCAGAGTATCACCCAGTGAGAGCCCTCGTGTCAGCAGCAGCTCCAATCCGATGGTCGCGGCTGCCATGGTTAGCGTGGCGATGACCGGAACCGAAGCGGCTCGCCACACCGCGCGCGGCCCAACCTTTAGCACCCGGCGCGCCAGCAGCAGGGCGGCCGGAAACTCGATCAGCTGGATCGGGATGTAAGTCGAGGCGAGGCCGAGCACGCCGTGCTTCGCGCCGAAGTACATCGCCGGCGCCATCACCGCGAGCTTGATCGTGTTATAGATCCAGACGATTTCAGGCTTGCCGATGGATTTGTAGGCCTCAAAAAAGACGGAGAGCATGGTCCTGTTCCCCGCGTAGACGGCGAGAAGCGACAGAACCAGGAATGATTCGCGGTACGGCGCGTATTTCTCCCCGAGCACCGGGACGATGAGCACCGGCGCGACCGAAGCAAGCAGTGCCGCGGCAGGGAACATGATCAGCCCCATCTGCCTGATCGCCCCGAGAAGCGTCCGTTGCAGCAGCTCGAAATTGTCCTGCAGCCGGCTGAGGGACGGAAAGACCATGCTGCTGGCGACCAGCGTGAAGACACTGGCGGCGATGAAAGCGAGCTTCCACGATGTGGTGTAGAAGCCGATGTCGGACGCGCTGTGGATGACGTTTCCCCCGATGAACACGTCCACGTTTTGGGACATGTACAGCACGGTCAATCCCATCCCTATCCAGAAGCCGTACCGGAACAGCTTCCAGGCGATCGATGGAATGAACTGCGGTGAGGGCCGGTAGGGATAGACCGCAAACAGCAGGATAGCGCCCATGATGACCGAGGTGAGCTCGCGGCCCACCAGCGCGCCGACGCCGAACCCCCAGATTGCGAAAACAACGGCAATATCCCCGGCGACGATGACCTGCCCAATTGCAGGAATGGATCGTGCGCGGAAGTCGAAGTCGCGCATCAACAGGAACGAGTGCACCGACGTAATCGAGGCAAACACATATGCGATCGAAAGGACGCGAAACACGCCTTCCACTTCGGGATGGTGGTAGTAGAGGGCGACCGGGTGGGCGATCAATTGCGCCACGAGCGTGACGAGCACCGAGAAGATCATGTTCAGCGTCCAGGCCGTATTCACGATCTGCCGGCTCACGACTCGCTCGTACACCAACGCCGGTCCGGTTCCGAAGTTCCGGAAGTTGTTCAGGAAGTTGTACGGCGTGGCAGCAAGGTCATAGATGCCCGAGGCGCCCGGCCCGAGGAAGCGCCGCAGGCCGATAGTCACGATCGGACCGACGGCCTTCGGGGCTCCGGCGGCGACCAGCACCCAGAATGCGCCTTCTCTTGGCAAGGCGCCCAGAAGACGGCCCGGCAACGCAGTGAGCCGGGCCTTCGATCGGGTTGGAGATTCGGTTGTTGTCGTTACCGCGAGGTGCGGGTCAGCAGACATCTGGCCCCTTTTCCGAACAATGATAGTAGCTGCTAGCGTGAGTCGCGCGCCGAGGGCGCGCCGGTTTACGGAATGTTAAGTAGACATCACAAGGTAGATGCCGGATCGTCGCCGGACGGCGATGCGGCTCGGCCCGCATCGGTTCGGCTCCTCGGGGTCCGCATTGATTGCCTCACTGTGCCCGGCCTTCTGGACCGAGCGGCCGGCGCGGTGCAAGCGCGCCGGCGCGTCACCATGCTCTACGTGAACGTCCACTGCATGAATGTTCGCGCCAGGGACGATCGGTACGCCTCGATTCTGGAGGCTGCAGACGTGGTCTATTGCGACGGGACGGGGGTCCGGTTAGGAGCCCGACTCGCCGGAATCCCTATTCCGGCTCGGATGACCGGCGCGGACTGGATCCACGATCTGTGCCGGTTCGCGATTGCGCGCGGTCTTTCGCTCTACTTTCTTGGTGGCGAGCCAGGGGTCGCGGCTGAGGCCGCGCGCCGGCTCCAGGAGCTGTATCCAGGGCTGACGATTCGGGGTGTCGCGTCGGGGTACGGCGAAGCAGATCCATCGATTGCGGAGGTAAATAGCTCGAAACCGGACATCCTTCTGGTGGGAATGGGAACGCCCACCCAGGAAAAGTGGATTGCGAGTCACCGGGACGAACTGGACGTTCCCGTCGTCTGGGCAGTGGGCGCGCTCTTCGACTTCATGTCCGGTCGCATACCGCGAGGACCGCGCTGGATGACGGAGCACGATCTGGAGTGGCTCTGCCGTCTCGCCGCCGAGCCGCGCAAGCTCTGGCGTCGTTACCTCATCGGCAATCCGCTATTTGTCTGGCGAGTTGTCAAGACCTACTGGCTGGACAGCCGCTAATTTTCGCGCATCGCCTCCGCCAGAATGCGGGCCACCTCCGGCCGCGAGAACTGCGGTGGGGGGAGCTCGCCGGCTCGCAGCATCGCCCGTACCTGCGTGCCGCTCAGCGTCACGCGTTCTGATACATCGTGGGGGCACGTCTTGTCTGACGCCATGTTCCCGCAGGCCTTGCAGAAGAAGGCGTTTTCGAAGAACAGCGGCTGAATGCCCAGTTCGTCGGGACCGAAGTCGGAAAAGATGTACTGGGCGTCGTACGGTCCGTAATACCCCGGCACACCGGCGTGATCGCGCCCGACAATGAAATGCGTGCAGCCGTAGTTCTTCCGGATGATGGCGTGGAAGATAGCCTCGCGCGGTCCGCCGTAGCGCATCGCGGCCGGGTTGACCGACAGCAGTACGCGGTCATGCGGATAGTACGCATCAAGCAGCGCCCGGTACGACCGCATGCGAATGTCGGCGGGGATATCGTCCGACTTCGTCTCTCCCACTAGCGGGTGCAAGAGGAGTCCGTCCACGATTTCCATTGCGCACTTCTGCAGATATTCGTGGGCACGGTGCACCGGATTGCGTGTCTGGAAACCCACGACGGTGCGCCAGCCGCGCTCCTCGAAGACCCGCCGCGTGTCGGCCGGCCGGAGTGAGTAGTCCGGGAACGGCGGTTCGGGAAGCTCGCCGAACACCAGAAGCTCGCCGCCGATCAGCGTATCGCCCTCGCGAAGCAGCGCAGCGACTCCGGGGTGCGCCTCGTCGGTGGTCCGATATACTTCCCGCGCCTCCAGAGACTTATCACGTCGGAAGACATCCTGCACGTCGAGCACCGCCAGTCGCTCCCCACGGTAGGCTAGTGCCACGCGATTCCCGGCCCGAATTCGGCTCGCTTCGTCTCCGTCGATCGAGAGAGTGACCGGAATCGTCCACGGCAGACCGTTCTCCAGCCGCATGTTCCGAACGACTGAGTCGTAGTCGGCCCGTGTCATGAATCCCTTGAGCGGGCTGTACCCGCCGATCGCCAGCATTTCGACGTCGGAAAGTTCCCGGGCCGACAACTCCAGCGTGACAAGTCCTGCGGCTTCAGTGGCCAATCGGTTGGCGTCCTCGCCCGTCGCGAAGCGATTCACCAACGTGCCGCCGTGCGGCACAGCCCCGTAATGTACGTCGTTCCCAACTTTCGTTGCCAATGTTACAGATACCCCCATCCCTTGAGTTTTTCTTTGATCTGCTGTTCTTCGTCCTCCGACAGAAAGTTGTCGGCACTGCGGCGCTCCAGCGTGACATCGGCCGTTTCGACGGCGGGCGTCCCCTCTGTAAAGAGCTCGGTGAGGACGCGGCCGTCCATGTCGCGGGGAACCGGCAGTCCCATGGCGTGAAGAATGGTCGGCGGCATGTCGATAAGCGACGCGCCTTCCACGGTGCGATTCGCAGCGATGGCCGGTCCTTTCGCCAGGAGTATCCCCTTCTCGTCGTGTGATCCCGGCACCTGCAGTATTTCGTCGAAGGGCACCTCGCCGACCAGCGGACCTTGCGCCAGCGGCCCTTCTTTGTACATGCCGTGGCACCATACCACGATGTCGGGCGCGCGCTCCATGAACTCGCCGTGATACAGGTCCTCACGCCTGAATACCGCGTCCACGATCATGTCCCCGGTACGCGGATCGCGCAGGTGCTGAAGGTCGCGCATGATCTCAGACCGCAAGGTCTCGTAATTCTCGGGCGACACCAGTCCCTCGGGCTGGCGGCCACGAAGGTTGATGACGATACCGGCGAGTGGAGGGCACTTCATCGGGAAGTGGTAGGCCTGAGTGCGTCCGAAGTCAATCTCTTGCAATCCCTTCCACATGCCTCGCAGCTCGCCCTGAACCGCCCGTGGCGCGCGGCGGCGCAGAAGCGCGCGCACTCGCGCCGGCATGAGACGCTGATTGAGCGCGTACAGGCGCTCTCGTGCCGATTTCGCGCGCGGCTTGACCGTCAGCAGCCCCTGCTTCGCCAGCCACACGTTCAGGTTGAGCTGTCGCGGGGGAGTGATCGCGCCCCCGTGGTCGGAGATGACAAAGAGCGTTTCGTCATCTCCCAGCCGGTCCAGAACGTCGCCGAGAGCCTCGTCCATCTTTCGGTAGAAGCGGTCCACGACGTCGCCCCAACGCTGCGCCTCCTCAGCGTCGTAGGCGGGAGTGCGTTGGTCGACGAACTTGATGAAGAAGTGGTGGACGGGATCAGGCACACGGTGTACGACGGTAAAGAGGTCGCACTCTCGGCCGATCAATGCGCCGACGAGGTCGGACATCCGGTCCATCTGCGCGTCGAGGCTTGCCACCTGTTGCTCGGTGCTCAGGGTGCGAAAATCGGATTCGTCATAGATTCCGCTGCTCCCGAGCTCGGAGCGCAGATCGGCCGGATAGAACGATTCGGGCGTGTCGCCTGGTGTTGGGAATCCCGACACCAGGAATCCGTTTACCGGCCAGGCCGGGTAGGTCATAGGCACCCGCAACGCACCGACCCTTCCGCCCATTTGCGAGACGATGTCGAAAATCGTCTGGCCCGAGAAATAGCGAGAGTTCGCCGTTCTCCCGACGTAGCTGTAGCTGAGTGCATCGTAGTCCTGGAACATGTAGACGCCGTGGCGCCCCGAGTTCTTGCCCGTCATGAATGTGACCCAGGCCGCGGCGCTCTGGAACGGGATAGTCGACCGCAGTTCCCCGTGGGCGCCTTCCGCCATCAATCGGGCGAAGTTCGGCGCCTCACCGCGGTCGATCAGCGGCCTGAGGAATCGCCACGTGGCGCCGTCGAACCCGACGACGTACGTCTTTCTCAACGGATAGTCGCCGGGTGCATCCGCGGCCGGAGCCGCCACGTCGGATGTCACGAGCGCAAAAGGGAGCGCCCATCGATATCTTCCGGGCACTCGAGCTTCATCAACTGGCACGCGGTCGGCAACACGTCGCGAACCGATGCTGGACCCTCCACGGTTCGCTGACCCCGGACGAAAAACGTCGCGTTATCGTACTTGTGCATGCCGACGAGCTTCCCCCGGCCGGTAAGAGTTATCGCTTCGAAGGTCCCCTTGATATCGTAGCCGTCATGCGGCATGACGAGAAGGTCCGGTGCCCGGTCACGCAACGGCCCGTGATAGATGTCGTCCGCGAGGTAGACGTCCTTGACGATGGGGTTACCCGAGTCGGGATCTCGCAGCGCGGCGAGCTGGCTCCCAAGTGTCGCGACTAGCGGCCGCAGCTCACCCGCAGTGACGGTTCCCCCGGCCTCCCGGCCGGCCAAGTTGACATAAATCCGACCCGGGTCCAGACTGTAGGCCTGGCTCGAGGGTGAGACTGTTTCGAGGTCCTTCGCCTTTCCCGACTCGAATCGGAGATAGCCCTGTTGCTCGAGCCACACGTTCAGGTACACCTCGCGGCGGAGTGAGGTGAAGCCGTGATCGGAGAGGACAATCAACTGATCGTCCTTTCCCAGCGCTCCCACGATCCGGCCCACTAATCGGTCGATCTGGCGGTATGCCTCCCTGAATTTCGGCCCCCACACGGGATCGTCGTCCTCGATGTACTGAAACAGGAAGTGGTGCAAGCGATCGGTTTCCATGAAGACGACCATAAAGAGGTCCCATTGCTCACGCCTCATGAGCTCCAGGACCGCTTCCGCTCGCTTCTCGGCCGTGATCTGGAAGTCCTCCAGGAATGCGTCGAGAGACTCGCGGGCAACCATCGGGTCGGTGTCGATGCGGTACCCGATTCCCTCCAGGTACGGGAGAAGCGTCGTGGGATAGACAGCGCGCGAGAGACTCGGGGCGAGAAAGTCCGATATCACCACCCCGTTGATGCGCTGGGGGGGAAAGCTCAACGGTACGTTGATCGCGACCGCACGACGGCCGGCCTCACTGACGAGCTCCCAGATTGTCCTGGAACGCACATGGGCGGATGTGAGAACTTCCAGCGTCCTGGTCCCCGGCTTTCTGTCCACGAACCCGTAAATGCCGTGTTTCGCGGGATTCTTCCCGGTGTTGACCGAGGTCCAGGCCACGGCCGATACATCCGGCAGTGAAGACGTCATCTCACGTGCCGACCCCGACTCGAATAGAGCAGCCAGGTTCGGCAGGTCGCCATCAGCAATTAGCCGGCGGAGCAGCGGAAGCGGCGAGCCGTCGAGGCCGAGGATGAAAAGTCGAGACGACCGGGATGTGCCGAAGAATCTCAAGGGCCACTCGTTTCCAGAAATGCCATCACCGCGCGTCCGTCACAGAACAGAGCCCCGCCCGATGGTTTCGCCGGGGCACACGCGCCTTCAGTCGATCGGATTATCCACGCCGTGTGCCCGTTGGGACAAGCCGCGAGATGCGGTCGGCGACAGAATCTTGCTAGTGTGCTACAGGGTGGAGCGCAGCCAGGAGGCGTGCCTCCGATTGAAGCCGACAGGGAGGAGAAGTAGTGCCCACGCGCGTTGCGATCAATGGTTTCGGCCGCATCGGACGGCAGGCGTTCAAGATCGCGTCCCAAAGGCCGGATCTCGACATCGTTGCGATCAACGACATCGGCGATGTCGCGAATATGGCGTATCTACTCAAGCACGACACCGTGTTCCGTGGCGATGCGCAAGCGATCGAGACGGATGGCGACACAATCATCGTCGACGGCAGGCGGTTTCCGGTTTTGAAGGTCACCGAGCCGAGCCGGCTTCCCTGGCGGGATCTGGCCGTTGACGTCGTCATTGAATCGACCGGAAGGTTCACGAAGCGGACGCAGGCGGAGGCACACCTGGAGGCCGGTGCGAAGGCGGTTGTTATCTCGGCGCCGGCCAGCGGCGCCCCGGCTTTCGTGCTCGGCGTGAACGAATCGTCCTATAACCCTGCCGAGGATTCGGTGATCTCGAATGCGTCGTGCACCACGAATTCGATTACCCCGGTCATGGCGGTGCTCGACGAGAAGTTCGGCGTGGCCAAGGCCCTGATGACGACCATCCACTCCTACACCGCGGACCAGCGGCTCGTGGACAGTCCTCATTCCGACTGGCGTCGTGGCAGGGCCGCGGCCCAAAACATTGTTCCCACCAGCACCGGAGCAGCCCGCGCCGCGACCGAGGCGTTACCCCAGCTTCGTGGAGTATTCGACGGTGTCGCGTTGCGCGTCCCGACTGTCGATGTCTCGCTATCCGATCTGACCGTCCTTCTCAAGACGAAGACTTCTGCCGAAGAGATCAATGAAGCATTCCGCGAGGCGGCGCGCAGCGACCGCTTCCGTGGCATTCTGGCGGTCAGTGAAGAGCCGCTAGTCTCGGCCGACTTCATTGGCGATCCGCACTCGAGCATCGTCGACCTCGAGCTCACCCAGGTAATCGACGGCGACTTCGTCAAAGTGTTCGCGTGGTACGACAACGAGTGGGGCTACGCCAACCGTCTCGTCGAGGAAGTGGTCATGGTCGGCGCCGCCCTGGGGCGCGAAGCGGTCGGCGCCGGATCCTAGCCAGGCCGCGGAATCGAGGCCGGGACAGTGACGGTTCGCACGGTGTTCATGGGCACCGGCGAGTTTGCG
>DATGJB010000171.1:0-12594 GCA_035295425.1 Chloroflexota bacterium
GCTGCCTCGGCTTCGGCTCTCCCGATCATCCCGGCGCCTCTCGCTGCATGGCGTCGATCAAGGACGACACGGCGGCGTGCGCTCCCACGACCGCCGTGCGCAATGCCTCGGTGTCGGCCGGCGCTCCCGGCTGGCCGAACGGCAGGAGTGATGCCCGCACCTCCTGCAACTGCTGCCGGCCCTGTATCTCCTCCGCCCGCCTGTCCGGCAGGCGCGCCACTTCGCGGTCCAGCCAGCCGGCGAGAAAGATCAGCACCGTCGCCAGCTCGGCAAGCATGTGATAGGTCGGCTCACCCTGCCCCAGCCGATCGCCGACACGACGGCAGATGGCGGCCATTTCCGCAAGGGACGGCACTGCTCTCCTCCAGGAACGGACGGGAATCCTTCCGCATCGACATCAAACACCATGGACCGCAAATTGTCAATCCTGAGTTTTTCCGACCGGACATTCTCGCCGCCTGCCGCTCCTGTGAGAGCCCATCCGGCTGCCGCGCCGCGGTTCCCAGCTCGTGGCCGGCTTCGACGCGGCACAGCCATGGACTAGACTCGTGCAACCTGTTCCCACCGGAGACCCCACCATGACCCAGCCCTCCCGCCGACACAGCGATGTCATCCTGCGCGGCCCCACCCGCGCTGGAGCACGTGCCATGCTCCGCGGAGCCGGCTACTCCGCGGAGGACCTCGAGAAGCCGATCATCGGGATCGCCAACACCTGGATCGAGACCATGCCCTGCAACCTGAATCTGCGGGCCCTCGCGCGCCGCGTCAAGGAGGGCGTGCGTGCCGCCGGCGGGACACCGATGGAGCTCAATACCATCGCCATCAGCGACGGCGTCACCATGGGAACGGAGGGGATGAAGGCGTCGCTGATCAGCCGCGAGGTGATCGCCGACTCCATCGAGCTGGTCGGTCGCGGCCACATGTTCGACGGCCTGATCTGCCTGGTGGGCTGTGACAAGACAATACCCGGCGCCGCCATGGCGCTGATCCGTCTCGATGTTCCCGGTCTGGTCCTCTACGGCGGCTCGATCATGCCCGGCCGATGGCGCGGCCGCGACGTCACAGTCCAGGACGTGTACGAGGCGGTCGGCGCGCACGCCGCCGGACGCCTCAGCGACGACGAGCTGCACGAGCTGGAATCGGTCGCCTGCCCCGGAGCGGGCGCCTGTGGCGGCCAGTACACCGCCAACACCATGGCGACGGTGATGGAGTGCATCGGCCTCTCACCGCTGGGTGCCAACGGCATACCTGCTGTCGACCCGCGCAAGGATGAGGCCGGACGGCAGGCAGGCGAGCTCGTCATGGAGCTTCTCCGCCAGGATCTCCGTCCGCGCCAGATCCTGACACGGGCGGCCTTCGACAACGCCATCGCCGCCGTTGCCGCCTCGGGCGGCTCGACCAACGCGGTGCTGCACCTGCTGGCAATGGCACGTGAGTGCGGTATCGAGCTGGATATCGACGATTTCGACGTGGTGAGCCGGAGGACTCCCCTACTGGCCGATCTCAAACCGAGCGGCCGCTACGCCGCGGTCGATGTCGATCGCGCCGGAGGCATCCCTGTCCTGGCGAAGAAGCTGCTCGCGGCCGGCTTGCTGGACGGCTCCGCGCGCACCGTCACGGGAAGGACCGTGGCCGAGGAGGTGGCCGAGGCGCGGGAGACACCGGGACAGGATGTGATTCGCGATGCGACGTCACCGCTGAAGGAAACGGGCGGGCTGGTGATTCTGCGGGGGAATCTGGCGCCGGAGGGCTGCGTGGTCAAGATTGCCGGGCACGAGCGTCTCCATCACCGCGGCCCGGCACGTGTCTTCGACAGCGAGGAAACGGCGATGGCTGCGGTGCTCGAGAAGCGCATCCGGCCCGGCGACGTCGTGGTGATTCGCTACGAGGGCCCACGCGGCGGTCCCGGCATGCGCGAGATGCTCGGCGTGACCGGCGCGATCGTCGGCGAAGGACTGGGCGAGAGCGTTGCACTGATCACCGACGGCCGCTTCTCAGGGGCCACCCGCGGGCTCATGCTGGGTCACATCGCACCGGAGGCGGCACGGGGCGGTCTGATTGCACTGATAGAAGAGGGCGACATCATCACGATCGACGTGGAGCAGCGCCGCCTCGATCTCCAGGTGCCGGACGAAACGCTCGCCACTCGCCGGGCTGCCTGGCAGGAGCCGGCACCGCGCTACACGTCGGGGGTGTTCGCCCGCTACGCCTCGCTGGTCTCGTCGGCATCGCATGGAGCCGTGCTCGCGCCGTGATTCATCTCGCCGCACTCCGCCTGAGCCGCGAAGACATAGACACCGGCTACCCGTTCGACGTCCCGGTGATCGCGCAACTCCACTCGCTCGCCTTCCACACGCCGGTTACCTTCTTTGTCGGTGAGAACGGTGCGGGCAAATCGACGCTCCTGGAAGCGATCGGCGCCGGCGCCCGCTCGATCACGGTTGGAGGCGAGGACATCGCGGCGGACGCGAGCCTCGCCCCGGCGCGAGCGCTGGCCGGCCGGCTGCGCTTGACCTGGAAGCGCAAGTCTCACCGTGGCTTCTTCATGCGGGCCGAAGACTTTCTCAACTACTCCCGGCGCGTCGCCAGGCTGGCCGGTGAGCTGGACGATCTATCGTCGGAATACGACCAATCGCTTGCCGGCTACGGTCGAACGCTCGCCACCGGCATGGTACGTGGCCAGCGCGCTGCGTTGATCGAACGCTACGGTGAGGATCTGGACGCACGCTCTCACGGGGAGAGCTTCCTCAAGCTGTTCCAGGCCCGCTTCGTTCCGGGAGGCCTGTATCTGCTGGACGAGCCGGATACCGCGCTCTCCCCGCAGCGCCAGCTGTCGCTGCTTCACCTGATCAAGACGATGGTGGACCAGGACGCGCAGTTCATCATCGCCACGCAGTCGCCCTTCTTGATGGCTTTTCCCGGGGCCACGATCCTTAGCTTCGACCGGCCGCCGATTCGGGCGGTTCGCTACGATGAGGTCGAGCAGGTCGTGCTTGCCAGAAACTTCCTGGAGCGCCCCGACGCGTATCTGAGGCAACTGTAAGCGATGACCGAATCGGTGCCTGCCGATCAGGTTCGCGCGGCCGGCTCGGTCCTGACCTTTTTAATCGCAGACCTGCGCGGCTATTCAAGCTTCACGAGCGAGCACGGCGACGAGGCAGCGGCACAGCTGGCGGCCGCATTTGCCGGTCTCGCTCGGTCGGTCGTTGCGGAGCACAGCGGAGAAGTGATCGAGCTGCGTGGCGACGAGTGCCTGGCAGTGTTTGCGTCGGCGCGGCGGGCCTTGCAGGCGGCTGTCGAGCTGCAGCGGCGGGCCCCGGCGCCGGTCGACGACGCTCCAGCGCTCGCGTTGCCTCTTGGGATCGGGCTCGACGCCGGCGAGGCCATCCCGGTGGAGAGAGGCTACCGTGGAGCTGCCCTGAACCTGGCGGCACGGCTCTGCTCGCTAGCCGGACCGGGTGAGGTGCTGACCAGTGACAGTGTCATCCACCTGGCGCACCGGGTTGCCGGGCTCGAGTACGTCGAACGCGGTATCGCACAGCTGAAAGGTTTCGCCGATCCGGTGCGGGTGATCGCAGTCGTTCCAGACGCTACCGCCGAGGACAGGCCGGCACGCTCGCCAACGGCCGGGGAGCGGTCCACGCCACAGCAGCTGCCAATCGGCAGCTTTCTCGGCGCTCTTCCGTCCGGCCAGCTGGTCGCGCGTGACAGGGAGCTGGATCGCATCCTGGCGGCGATCAGTGCGGCTGCCGGCGGGGAAGGACGGCTCGTACTGCTGGCGGGTGAGCCCGGTGTCGGCAAGACCCGGCTTGCCCAGGAGGCGACGCTGGCGGCGCGCGACCGTGGGTTCACTGTGGTGGCCGGTCGCTGCTACGAGCCACAGCAGACCGTTCCCTTCTTCCCCTTCCTCGACGTCCTCGATAGCCTCTTCGAGGGCGCCCCGCCTGCGCTCCAGGACGCAGCGTCCCGACGCTGGCCCTATCTGGGTCAGCTCTTGCCCGAGCGTGTAGCGATTCACCCGATTACGTCGAGCCAGCATCGTGACGACGAGCAGCGATTGTTCCGCGCGGTCACCGATTTCGCTCGCGCCATCGCCGAGACCGGACCGGTTGCCATTCTGCTCGACGACCTGCACTGGTCGGACGCTGCCAGCCTCGCGCTCCTGCAGCATCTCGTCCGTCACACCCGCGGCGACCGGATGTTGCTTCTCGGTACCTATCGAGACGTCGAGGTCGGACGCCAGCACCCACTGGAACGGGCACTCATTGATCTCGACCGTGAGGGCCTGGCCGAACGGATTCTGATTCACCGGCTCGGTGAGGACGGCACCGCGGCTCTGGTGGCGGCGACATTGGGTGAGAGCGGGATCTCGAATGCCTTTGCCTCACTGATTCACGAACGAACCGACGGCAACCCCTACTTCGTCCAGCAGGTGCTCCGGGTGATGGTGGAACGCGGCGACGTGTTCCGCGAGGGCGAGCATTGGGGGCGCCGCGCCATCGCAGAGATCGAGGTCCCCGCGAGCATCCGGGCGGTGATCGGCCAGCGACTGGCGCGGCTGGCAGAGGCGACTCAAGAGATCCTGCGCGAGGCGAGCGTGCTCGGTCAGCGCTTCGACTTCGATGAGCTGCAGCGGATGACCGGACGCGACGAAACCGAGCTGGAGGGGGCGCTGGAGCAAGCCACCGCGCTGGCCGTGATTCGGGAGGAAGGTCACGACGGCTTTGCGTTCGATCACGCCCTGACACAGCAGACCCTGTACGGCGAGCTTTCGTCCCGCCGCAGACGGCGCTACCATCTGGCGGCAGGTGAGAGCATGGAGTCGCTGGCTGAGGCGGAGCGGGCGCAGCGTGCCGCCGAGCTGGCATGGCACTTCTTGCAAGCCGACGATCCGGTATCGCTCAATTTCTCGCCGAGTGCGATCTGGCGGAGAACCAGCCACTCGCCGCCATCGCGCGCCTCGAGCCCTGGATTGCTCACCCCAATCGATTCTCCGACGACTCGCGAGAGCTCACCACGCTGGCCGAGGCGTATCTGAAGACCGGCGACGCGGCGCGTGCGCTCGCCACGTGCGCGCGAGCGACCGCGATCGCGGACGCGCATCACGACCGGGTCAACGCCCCAGGCATCGCCCGCGTCCATGGCATGGCACTGGCGCGACAAGAGCGCTGGGATGACGCCGCCGGCGCCTTCGACGAAGGCATCGCACTCAGCGTAGAGATGGGGTACCCGCACGGAGAGGCCCGCGCGCGGTACGAGAAGGGAGTGATGCAGGCCGCTCGGGGGAGCGTCGCCGAAGCGGAAGCCGATATCGGCGAGGCGCTGGGCATCTTCCGGCGGCTGGGCGCCCGCCTCGACGAGCAACGTGCCGAGCAGGCGCTCGCCAGGATCAGAGCGGAGCCACGGTAACAAGCGCCGCCGATAACCGTTTACTTGTGAACTGCTCTTCGCACGTGGAATACTGTCCATATGAATGGTCGATCGACCCGGTCGATGCATCCGGGATGCGCGTGTTGTTGCCGGGCGGAGAGCTGGCTTGCCTGGCTCGGGCGATGGACGGAGAGCCGTTAGCACCCTCGATCAGGCAGATACACCGGTCAGCTCGAACCGCTGGCCGGTATTTTTTTTGAGACAGGTAAAGGAGATGATGCATGACGGAGCTAGCCGAGACGCCCCCCCATGTAGCCGGCGAGTACGCGAAACCCGAGGTTCTGGTGACGACCGAATGGGTAGCCGAGCACCGGAGTGATTCCGGCGTGCGCCTGGTGGAGGTCGACGTCGATACCACGGCGTACGACACCGGGCATATTCCCGGTGCGGTCGGCTGGAACTGGAAGACCGACCTGCAGCGACACCCGGTGCGCGACATTCCGACGAAAGAGGAATGGGAGGCGCTGCTCTCCCGCTCTGGTATCGGGAACGACACGACGGTCATCCTCTATGGCGACAACAACAACTGGTTCGCGGCCTTCGCCTATTGGCTGTTCAAGCTCTACGGCCATGGCGACGTTCGCCTGATCAACGGCGGCCGCAAGAAGTGGCAGGACGAGGGGCGGGAGACGACAGCCGACGCACCGCGAGTGGAGGCGGCGACCTACCGCGCGCAGGAGCCCGATCTCGAGCTCCGTGCTTTCCGCGACCAGGTCGCGCAGACGATCGGCAACCAGGCCAATGCGCTGGTCGACGTCCGCAGCCCCGGCGAGTACAGCGGCGAGCTGCTGGCGCCGGAGAACCTGCCGCAGGAAGGCGCCCAGCGCGGCGGTCACATCCCCGGAGCCAAGGGCATTCCCTGGGGCACCGCGGTGGCGCCCGACGGCACCTTCAAATCGGCCGCCGAGCTGCGTGAGATCTACGGCGGCAAGGGCATCACGCCCGAGAAGGAAACGATCGCCTACTGCCGGATCGGCGAGCGCAGTGCCCACACCTGGTTCGTGCTACGCGAGCTGCTGGGCTACTCCAGCGTCCGGAACTACGACGGCTCCTGGACCGAGTGGGGGAGTCTGGTCGGCGCTCCCATCGAGACCGGCAGCGCCTCGTAGCGGAGGAGAAAGATATGAGTGCCGTCGCACCATCGTTCGAAGAGAAGGTCTCCGCCTACGCCCATCCCGAAGTGCTGGTCTCGACGGAGTGGGTAGCGGAGCATCTGGAAGATCCCAGGGTGCGGATCGCCGAAGCAGACGAGGACGTTCTGCTCTACGAGATCGGCCACATCCCGGGCGCCGTCAAGCTCGACTGGCACACCGACCTGCAGGACCCGGTCGAGCGGGACTTCGTCGACGCCGAGGGCTTTGCCCGCCTCATGGAGAGCAAGGGAATCGGCCCCGACACCACGGTCGTCCTCTACGGAGACAAAAACAACTGGTACGCGACCTACACCTTCTGGCTCTTCAAGCTCTACGGGCACCATGATGTGCGGGTGATGGACGGCGGCCGGCTCAAATGGGAGCAGGAGAACCGCCCCTGGACCCGCGATCTACCCACCCCGGCGCAAACCAGCTACCCGGTCCCGCAGGTGGATCAGTCGATTCGCGCCTTCCGCGAGGAAGTGCTGCGGCAGAGCGAGGAGGGCAAGCCCCTGATCGACGTGCGCAGCGCCGCCGAGTACAAGGGCGAGCTGATCCACATGCTCGACTATCCGCAGGAAGGCGCTCAGCGCGGTGGCCACATTCCCACTGCCCGGAACATC
Source organism: Chloroflexota bacterium (assembly GCA_035295425.1). GTDB lineage: Bacteria > Chloroflexota > UBA5177 > UBA5177 > UBA5177 > DATGJB01. Next base: position 7,187 of record DATGJB010000171.1, read on the forward strand.
CCATGGGGCACGGCCGCCAACCCGGCGGATGGCACCTTCAAGAGCGCCGAGGAGCTGCGGCGGATCTACGCCGAGGAGAACGGAATCCGGCCCGAGGATGGAGTGATCAGCTACTGCCGGATCGGCGAGCGCTCCAGCCATACCTGGTTTGTGCTCACCTATCTGCTGGGCTATCCAAACGTCAAGAATTACGACGGCTCCTGGACGGAGTGGGGCAACCTCGTCGCCGCCCCGATCGAGAAATAGCAGCCGTGGCGGGGGCGGTGCGCCGCTCCCGCCGCTCGGTCTCATTCGTGTGGAAGGAGAGGGAAACCCGGTGGTCGATCATACCGCGCTCAAGGTGAATCAGAGCTGCATCATCGCTCTGCTCGTCCTGGCGTTCGTCGTGGGGGGAAGGGGAGGAAGCGCCGGGCGCGTCGGGCTTGGCCTCGTGCTGTTCGTGGCCGCCGTCATGGCCGCCGGCACCATCTTCCCTCGCGCCGGGCTATTCAAGGCGCTGTATCTCTACGGACTCAAACCGGTCGGCCTCCTGCAACCGCGGGTGGTGCGGGAGGATCCGGAGCAGCACCGCTTCGCCCAGGGCATGGGCGCCTGCGTCCTGCTGATCGGCGCGGCCCTGCTGGCGCTCGGCGCCGCCATCGCCGGGTGGGTGCTGGTCTGGCTCGTCGTCGCCCTGGCGCTGGTGAATCTGGTGTTCGACTTCTGCGCCGGCTGTTTCATCTACACCCAGCTCCGGCTGCACCGCTTCCTCGCGCCGTCGCGCGCCGCCGAGACCGGATGACCTCGCATCTCCTCGCCTCGCTCGGCATCCTTGGCGCGGTGCTGCTGGCCGGCTACGGCGTCAGAGCGGGTGTGGCCCGGCGGTCCCGCCGGTTGATCGGCGCCACCACCGAAGAGCAGGCGGCGCTGCCGGCCATCCTCTACTTCACCAGCGCCGACTGCGCTCCCTGCCGGTTACGGCAAACCCCTGCGCTCGACATGCTGCAGCGCCGGCTGGGCGAGAGTTTCCTGCTCCGCACGGTGGATATCGCGGTTGATCCGGAGACTGCCCGCCGCTACCGCGTGTTGAGCGCGCCCACCACGGTAGTTCTCGACCGGCAGGGTGTCGTACGGGCGGTAAACACCGGCGTGACGGCGGCCGAGCAGCTGGCCCGCCAGCTGGCGGAGGCGGTCGAACCGGCCACACTCGAGCACGCCGGCTGATCAGCCGGCCGTGACCTGCGTCCCACCGGGCACAACCTCGACCCAGGTCGTGCCGCGATTGAGTGGAATGGGCGCGCCGCTCGCATTCAGCCACTGCAACGTGCCGCCGACCGACGGCTTGCTCCAGGTGGCGGCAATCGCCTTCCCATCCTCGTACACCGTCGCGGCGCCGGTGCCTTCCGTCCGCAGGTGGATCGCGCCGGGGGTGAAGGGATCGGAGGCCGGCGACTCATCGGTGACCATGACGACGACGTTCTTCGCGGTCAGCTGCCTGCCGGTGGCGGCATCGACGTGCGGAGCGCCGCCCATCGCCCGCGCGTAGCTGTTCGACGCCCGATCGTACGTCCACGACACGTCGTAGTCGCCGTAGGAGAACTGGATGGCGAGGTGAAAGCTGGCCGGTCGCTGGGAGAGCGGCGCATCGTCCTTGTGCGGCAGTGCCGGCGGCGCGCCGGTCACCGATCCACCGTGCAACTGGACGTACGACCGCAGCCGGCCCGTGCTTGTGTACTCGTTATGCGGCGCGGCCCGCGCGGCGATCCGCCAGAACGGACCGGGCGTTCGATCGGCGTCGACGTTGAAGACGGTGCTCAAGGTTGGGAGCTCCTGCAGGGCATCGACATTGCCGCCGTCGTGGCCGAAGATGACGCCCAGACCCGCTGCCCAGGAGTTGAAGTAGAGACGGGCGCTGCGCACCGGCCCGATCATCGGCGCATCGCGCTCGAGATAGACCGCCATGAAGCGGGTGATGCCGCCTTCGGCCAGCGTCTCGAAGACGAGGCTGGCCTGGGCCAGGCCGGACTGCGGCCGGGCATCCGGACTGAAGTTGTCGAGGATGACGGCAACCGGCCGCCGGTTGGCAACATCCTGGCTCACCGACTCCCCGGTCAGCGGGCCTGGAACCTGACGGTTGAGCACGTAGACGGTGGCGCCGACCGCGATGCCGAGGGCGATGAGGACCGGCAAGAAGAGATAGCGCCTCACTCGGGCTGCCAGGGCTGGAGCCAGGGAGTGGCCGGCCAGCCTTCGACGGCGGCCAGCAGCGGAAGGGCAGTGGCGCCGTCAATCGACTCGCGAATGATGTCGGCATGGCCGGCGTGTCGCGCCGTCTCCTCGATGACATGGAGCAGCACCCAGCGCACCGACCAGGCATCGACGTCACTCGGAAACCACGGCACGTCCTTCGGCACCGGCACCGCCTGACCGAGATCGGCAATGCCGGCAATGACGCGCTCCGTCTCCGCGGCGACCTCGTCGTACGTCTGCAGGATGCCCGCCAGCGTCTCATCCGGACCCATCCGAAAGCCGGTCACATAGTCATCTTCGTTACCGCCGGACCGCTGCTGTACCAGGTCGATCCAGTTGCGTTCGGTCGCGGCGACGTGCTTGATCAGCCCGCCGATGCAAAGGGAGCTGACGGTCGGCGTCTGTCGGGCCTGCTCGTCGCTCAGACCGTACGCCGCGACCCGCAGGACATACCGCTGCTGGGCAAGGAAGGCAAGCAGACCCTCGCGCTCATCGGCAATCGGGCGAACCAAACCGGGCATGGTGAAGACCTCCATTGTGAGATAGAGCACCGCGGTGGGGAATCGATTCTCGCACGCATCTTCTCCCTCCCTGCTCCAAAACGGCGCTACTCATCGCACAGGGACGCTCGCCACCACCCGGAGGTTCGGCCGCACGGAAGGAGTTGGATCGCACCAAAGGGGGAAAGACCGACGGCACAATGAAACCTTCATCCCGGCGTACCCCCGGTCTCGCTCTCTCTTCAGCGGAGGTAGGAAGCTCGGCGACGCCGGAGTGCGGTCACCCGAAGCGGCGGAGGGCCCGTTCGTGCGCCTTGCGGGCCTCCTCCTCGCGGCTGCGGGGCGGTGCAGTGGTGGTGAGGGAGCGAACCAACCGGACGGCGGCCTCGGTCACCTCGTCGACGGCGCGGTCGAAGGCTGCCTGATTGGCGCGCGACGGGCGGGTGGTGCCGCTCAGCTTCCGTACGAACTGGAGGGCCGCCGCCCGGATCTCGTCCTCGCTCGCCGGTGGCTCGAAATTCGCCAGCGTCTTGATACTGCGACACACGGCAGTGCTCCTTCAGCGGAACAGGCGGCGGATCAGCCGCCCTGACGCCCGGTAGGCAGCGCGCCGCGCCATGCGACGCGGCAGGGTTCCGCGTCGCGCAGCCCGCCCGGTCCAGTAGGCGCTCGAAAAGCGGTAAAAGACACGCAGAAAGGTTCTCATCGATTCTCCGTCGGATGCTGTGATTCAGCACCCAGTATACGAGCCGGCAGTCCTCGCCGCACCTCACCGCAAGCCCGGCTGTAGGAGCATCCCCGTGTCGATACCCCGAGTGCCCCTACAACGGTACCGGCTCCCGAGGCTGGACGCACGCCACTGCGCTCTCCGTTCGCAGCAGCAGTATCATGCGTTACGGCACGAGGGTTGTATACGTGATCGACGATCCGGCTATGGTCGCGCGCCTGGTGGATCGGATGCGGACTGAGCTACCAGTCCCGGCTTCGCCAACCGGCCGAGTCGGGACAGTAAGCACGTCGCGGCCCGCGGAGAGACTTTCCTGATGACCCGATCTGGCATTCCCGACGGCATCGTCGCCGTCGTCAAGGAGGATTGCCCCACCTGCCATCTCGTGGCGCCGGTGCTGCGGGAGCTGGTCGAGCGCGGAGTGCCGCTGACCGTCTACACCCAGGACGATCCTACCTTCCCGCCGGGAATCGACGCGACCGGCGACACGCAGCTCGAAACCTCCTACCGGCTGAAGATCGAGGCGGTGCCGGCGCTGCTGCGCATCGAGGGCGGGTGCGTGGTGGCACGCACCGCCGGCTGGTCGCGCGCCGACTGGGAGGCGCTGACCGGGGTAACCGGCCTGGGACCGGGTCTGCCGGAGCTCCGCCCCGGCTGCGGCTCGCGCAGCGTCGAGCCGGGCGTCGCCGAGGAGCTGGCAGTGCGCTACGGACGCGAGCGGCTGCAGGCCCGCAGCGTCGAGCTGGCCGAGCTTGAGGATGAGATCGAGGCCTGCTTCGACCGTGGCTGGACTGACGGGCTGCCGGTCGTCCCGCCCACCCCGCTGCGGGTCATTCAGATGCTGGAAGGAACGAGCCGGGAGCCGGACGAGGTGGTAGCAATCGTCCCTCCGGACAGGGCGCCGTGCACGGTCGAGAAGGTGGCGATCAACGCCGTCATGGCCGGCTGCCGTCCGGCCTACCTCCCGGTGGTACTGGCGGCCCTGGAGGCGGCCTGCATGCCGGAGTTCAACCTGCACGGTGTGCTCGCCACCACCTACTCGGTCGGACCGGTGGTGATCGTCAACGGGCCGGTGCGGCGCGCGATCGGCATGAACTGGGGAATCAATGTGCTGGGCCAGGGCAATCGGGCCAACGCGACCATCGGCCGGGCGCTGCAGCTGATCGTCCGGAACGTCGGGGGTGGCCGGCCGGGCGAGATCGACCGTGCCACCCTCGGTAATCCCGGCAAGTACACGTTCTGCTTCGCCGAGAACGAGGAGGATTCACCGTGGGAGCCGCTCGCCGTGGAGCGCGGCCTGCCGGCCGGTGTCTCGGCGGTCACGCTGTTCGCCGGCGAAGGGCCGCGCACGGTCTTCGATCAGCTCTCTCGGCAGCCGGAGTCGCTGGCGCGCTCCTTCGCCCGCTGCCTGGAAAGCGTCGCCCATCCCAAGCTGGTGCGCGACTATGAGGCGGTGGTCGTCGTCTCACCCGAGCATGGCCGCGTCTTCCGTGAGTCGGGCTGGACCAAGCGACGGCTGCGGGAGGAGATTCTGGAGCAGCTGGTGCTGCCCGGCGAGGCAATCGTCCGCGGTGCCGGCGGGATCGCCGAGGGCATGCCGGCCGCCGAGACGCTGCCCAAGTTCCTGCCCGACCGGCTCTGGTTCGTCCATGCCGGTGGACCGGCCGGGCTCTTCTCGAGCATCATCGGTAGCTGGGTCGCCGGCCCCGCCGGCAGCCAGCCGGTCACACGGGAGGTGACATCATGAACGCACGCGAGCTCCTCGACCCAACCTCCGAGCGCACGCCTGCCGCGCGGCAGCTCGCGCCACGCCCCGCGTCGCTGGAAGGGCTGCGCATCGGGCTGCTCGATATTGCCAAGGCACGCGGCGACGTCTTTCTCGATCGCCTGGCGGAGCTACTGGCTGCCCGGGATTTGCAGGTGACGCGTTTCCGCAAGCCGACCTTCACCAG
>DATGJB010000172.1:0-53896 GCA_035295425.1 Chloroflexota bacterium
GGCGTGCAGGCCGTGACGGCCCGACTCGAGGTGCGGTTCCTCGAGCGCGCCGGCGCGGGTGACCGCCTGACCGTCAGGGCTGAGATAACACGTGACACGCGCCGACTCGCCTACGTCGAAGCGGCGGTTCGGCGCGAGGCTCGCGTGATCGCGCTGGCGTCGGGCACGTTCGTGAAGGTCGGGCCGCTCTCCGCCGACTCGCTACACTCCACCGGGCTGTGGCGGTGACCCGCCATTGACTGTGGGAGAATGGCTCGGAGGACGTCATGACGGCCATCGAAACACGGGAGTACACCTGCGACATCTGCGGCGGCCCGCTTGGCCAGCAACGCTGGCGCGGCTTTCCACCCATTTGCAGCAAGTGTGAAATGGAGAGCATCCACGACACCCCGGGCCTGAGCGGACCGTACCTCGACTCGTACAATCGTCTGCGCGACCTGCGAAACACGCTGGCCGATATCTTCCGCTACATCGAAGAAGAGGGCGAAGAGCTGTCGGAAGGCGATCCAATCGTCGAGGTCATCGAGCAGATCCAGGACCTCGCCGAGACGTTTCGAGAGACGGTGGTGTCGTCCCTGGACGACGACGGTTACGTGGACCTGTAGCAGGGACTTATATTCGCGCGCCTCGCAGGATGGGTCTCACGCGGTCGCCGGCGCTGTATCCGGTCAGCGGGCAGATGCACTGTCGCCACCCGTCGTCGCGTTCACCGTCTGCTCCAGGATGCGGCGCACGTCGTCCGGAATAGGTCCTGGCGTCAACACGCCGCCGTCGCCGAAGCGCGCCCAGATCCGGGTTTCCCGCCCCTCGGCCACGGCGTCCCCATCACGTCTGATGGTGTGATGCAGACGGAAGGTCTTTGCCCGCACGTCAGCGACAGCCGTCTCGATCTCGATCTCGTCGTCGTAGCGCAGCGCGGCCAGAAACCGTGCCTCCGCGCCGACGAGCGGCAACGCAAGGCCACCAGTGAGCATCGCCTTGACCGGCATTCCGGCTGCCCGGAAGAACTCGTGGGCCGCCAGATCAAACCAGCGGAAGTAGTTGGGATAGAAGGCGATTCCAACGGCGTCAGTTTCGGCGAACTGCACGCGATGACAGGTGATCACGGCCACGGGCTACCATCCAGTCCGACGCTCATTGGCAACCAGCACCCACGGCGGACAAAGAGTCCGCCGCGCTCGGGACGCGCGCCGGTCCGTCCACGTGGAGCAGGCGCGCTGCCGCGGTACCGTGACTCCATGCCCGGCGGCTTCGCCGCCCGCGTGGATCGGCTCACCCGTCCAGGGAACCGCGTTAGATGCCGACAGCTTGAACCGTTACCTGACGCGCCTTCGGCCGGTCCAGTTCGATCAAGAAAATGCGCTGCCATCGGCCAAGATGCATTCGCCCATTCAGGACCGGGATGCTTTCGCCTGCACTCAGCATGAGGTGCTGGCAGTGCGAATGTGCGTTCGGGCACTCGTCTTCTTCCATGTTGACCGTACGCACGTCGAAATTGTTGTGGTGATAGTCGCGGTCGACCGGCGCGATTTCGGCCAGAAACCGCGACATGTCCTTGATGAGCTCTGGCTCGCTCTCATTGATCTTGACGGCGGCGGTCGTGTGTCGCGAGAAGATGACCACGATGCCGTTCTCTATCCCTGAACGGTTCACCGCATCCGCGACATCGGCTGTGATGTCGACGAACTGTGGGGCGCTTGATGTCACGTAGTCCAGCGTTTCACAGTGGGTGCGAAACAATGGGACCTTCTGGGCGATTTCAGATTCGATCATGTACGTCGCTTGCTTACCTCTGGATCAAGGCGCGCCGACAGCCGCAATCGGTCGTCGGGAGCAGCTCCGGCGGGGATGGCCGCGCAGCTCGTTCCCGGTGAGCCGCGGCCACTACAGTGTATATCACTGCGCGACATCGGCTCTGCGATGCGGCCTCAGGTGATAACCGCCAGCTCCTGGCCTGCCTCCACCGTCGCGCCGGCCTGGACGTTGACAGACTCCAGTGTGCCGCCGCGGTGAGCCCGAATCTCGTTCTCCATCTTCATGGCCTCGACGACGAACAGCGTGTCGTTTTCGGCGACCACATCGCCGGCCGCTCGCTTGACGGCGACGACCGTCCCGTGCATGGGACTGACGACGGCATTCCCTGAGGGCGGCGCAGCGAAGCCGGATGCGCGCCGCGACCGCCGCGACTTCCCCGCATCGGCGACAAGTTCGGCGACGTTTACCCGGAAGTGGCGCCGGTTCACCTCGACCTCGAACACGCGGTGTTGCGAGCGGACCGGAGCACCGGATGCGGCGTCCGTCCCGACGGGGGGAGCAGGTGGCATCGCGGCCTTCAGCTCCTCGATGGTGTTGGAGACAAACGTCGTCCCGACTTCTCCGGCCACGAAAACCGGGTGGCGCAGGACTGCGACCGAAAACGGGATAGTCGTGGCTGGCCCGGCGATGTCGAACTCGCCCAGAGCGCGCAATGCGCGCCGCCGAGCCCGCTCGCGGTCGGGGGCCCACACGATGAGCTTGGCCATGAGCGAGTCGTACTGCTGAGGGATGGTAAAGCCTGCCTCGACACCCCCGTCGACCCGAACGCCCGGCCCACCGGGCGGCCGGTAGGTTCGAACCGGCGCCGGCGTGGGGCGGAAATCCACCGTTGGGTCCTCCGCATTGACCCGGATCTCGATAGCATGTCCGCTCGGGTCGAGCACGTTCGAGGTAGCACCGGAGCGCTCACCCGACGCGATAAGAATCATCTCCCGGATTAGGTCGACACCCGTGACAGCCTCCGTGATTGGATGCTCCACCTGGATGCGCGTGTTCATTTCGAGGAAGTAGAAGTCCCCACCGCGAGTGAGCAAGAACTCGACCGTGCCGGCGCTGGTGTAACGAACGCTCTGTGCGGCGCGGATCGCGGCCTCACCCATCCGCTCCCGCAGGCCGCGATCCACCGCCGGGCTCGGTGTTTCCTCGATGAGCTTCTGATGACGCCGTTGCACCGAGCAGTCACGCTCGCCGAGATGCACCGTCGTTCCGAATGCGTCTGCCAGGATCTGGATCTCGACGTGTCTCGGGTCCGGAAAGTAGCGCTCCAGGTACACCTGGGGATTTTTGAAGTAGGCGAGCGCTTCACGCCGGGCGCCTTCCAGCGCCTCTTCCATCTCGGCCGCGCTCTCGACGACCCGGATGCCCCGTCCACCTCCCCCGCCGGCGGCCTTCACCGCGACCGGATACCCGACTTTCGCGGCGAAAGCCAGCGCCTCCCGGCGGCTGCGCACCGGTCCATCAGTCCCCGGGACCAGGGGCACGCCAAGCCCCGCCACCGTCTGTCTGGCAACCACCTTGTCGCCCATGAGTCGGATCGACTCCGGAGTGGGTCCGATGAAGGTGATGCTCGCCTCGCCCACGGCCGCCGCAAACCCTGCATTCTCGGCCAAAAAGCCGTAACCGGGGTGGATGCCGTCCACCCGTGCCTGGCGAGCCACCTCGAGAATCGCGTCGACGTTCAGGTAGCTGTCCGCGGCCGGCGCAGGTCCCAGGAGATAGCTCTCGTCGGCCTCGGCCACGAACGGAGCCGCCCGATCCGCTTCCGAGAACACCGCAACCGAGACGATTCCCATCTCACGCAGCGTGCGAATAACGCGGAGCGCGATCTCACCCCGGTTCGCAATGAGGACGCGCTTGAGCACTCAGTCCCTCCAGCGCCGAGTCAGGTGTTCACGCCGGGCCGCCAGCCCCTGCGCCTCGCGGCGGCCCGCGATTGCCCAGAAATCGCCCGTTCCCCGGGGCGGGCCTGTCGCGGGCTCTACCTCATCAAGATACGCCAGACAGGCGATGACGGCCGCCCAGTACTCGGACGCGCCGTCCGTTACACTCGACTCTGCGGTTTCCATGCTAGAGCGGAATATTGCCGTGTTTCCTGGGCGGCACAGAAGCCCGCTTGGTGCGTGCCATTTCGAGCCCCTGCACCAGGGCAACTCGGGTCTCTTCGGGCTCGATGACTCGGTCCACGTAGCCGCGCTCGGCGGCGATGAACGGGCTCGCGAATCGCTCACGATAGTCCTCGCTGAGCTCGCGCACGCGCTCTTCAGGATGCTCGGCCGACTCGATCTCGCGTCGGTGAATGATCTTCACCGCGGCGTCGGGTCCCATCACTGCAATCTCGGCGGTCGGCCAGGCAAGATTGAGGTCGGCGCGAATGTGCTTGGAGGACATCACATCGTACGCCCCGCCGTATGCCTTGCGGGTGATCAGGGTGAGCTTGGGCACGGTCGCTTCCGCGAACGCGTAGAGCAGTTTCGCGCCATGCCGGATAATGCCGCCGTACTCCTGATGAGTGCCGGGGAGAAAGCCGGGAACATCGACGAATGTCACCAGCGGGATGTTGAACGAGTCGCAGAACCGAACGAAGCGGGCCGCTTTGTTCGAGGCATCGATATCGAGGACACCGGCGAGAAAGGCCGGTTGATTGGCCACGATGCCGACGGGGTATCCGTTCAGCCGGCCGAATCCCGTGATGATGTTACGGGCGTGTCGCGGCTGGGTCTCCAGAAACTCCCCATCGTCGAGCACGTCGTGGATGATCGCCTTCATGTCGTACGGCTTGGAGGGCGCATCGGGGATGATCGCGGCGAGATCGGGGTTGGCTCGCCGTGGATCGTCCTCCGGCTCCTCGTAGGGTGGATCGTCCAGGTTGTTTGACGGTAAGTAGGAGAGGAGGCTGCGGACTTCTTCGAAGACCTGTTCCTCGGTGTCGGCGGTGAAATGCGCCACTCCGCTGCGCTCGGCGTGGGTGTCGGCCCCGCCCAGCGTCTCAAACGATACGTCCTCGCCCGTTACCGTCTTCACCACGTCGGGACCCGTGATGAACATGTAGGAGATGTTTTCCACCATGAAGACGAAGTCGGTGATGGCCGGCGAGTACACCGCCCCGCCGGCGCAGGGCCCGGCGACTACCGAGAGCTGCGGCACCACCCCGGAGGCCTGCACATTTCGCCAGAAGATCTCGGCGTAGCCGCCGAGACTGATGACTCCCTCCTGAATCCGTGCCCCGCCGGAGTCGTTGATGCCGATGATCGGCGCTCCCATCCGCATGGCGAGGTCCATGACTTTCATGATCTTTTCGGCGAACACCTCGCCGAGGGAGCCACCGAATACGGTGAAGTCGTGGGAGAAGACGAACACCTTGCGGCCGTCGATCGTTCCGTGGCCGGTCACGACGCCGTCGCCCAGGTAGCGCCGCTTTCCGATGTTGAAATGCGTCGTCCTGTGCACCGCGTACCTGTCGAGCTCGACGAACGAGCCGTCGTCGAGGAGCAGGTCCAGCCTCTCGCGCGCGGTGAGCTTGCCGCGCTGTCGCTGTTTGGCCTCCGCCGCCGCGCCGGCCGGGTGCATTGCCAGCGCGTCGAGCTGGCGCAAACGCTCGGCCGGTGGGAGATGGTGCGCCGGTTCCCGGTCCAGCTCCTCCGGTGTCTCGAGCGCCATCTCTATGCCACCGGTATCGCCGCGTAGGTGCCGAAAACCCGGCGCAGCGTATCCGATACCTCGCCAATTGTCGCGTAGGCGGCCAGGGCCGTCTTCATGGGGTAGAGCAGGTTACCGGTGCCGCGCGCGGCCGCTTCCAGGTCGCCGAGAGCCGCGGTCACGCGATCGCTGTCTCGTTCTCGACGCAGCCGTGCGAGCCGGTCGATCTGGTCGGCCTCTTGCCTGGGATCGGAGCGAAGCGTCTCAATCCGGTCCTCTTCGGACTGGCGAAACGCGTTGACGCCGACAATGATCTTGTCGCCGGCATCGACCGCGCGCTGGTAGTCGTAAGCGGAAATCTCGATCTGCTCCTGCACAAAGCCGCTTTCGATCGCGGCAATCGCGCCGCCGCGTTCGTCGACTTCCCGGACGAGCTCCCGTGCCCCCTCGAGGATCTGGTCGGTCAGATACTCGATCGCGTACGAGCCGCCCAGCGGGTCGGCAATGTCTGTGACGCCGCTCTCGTTGGCTATGATCTGCTGCGTGCGCAGAGCAGTGATCGCCGCCTGCTCGGTCGGGAGGGCCAGCGCTTCGTCGTAGCCATTGGTATGCAGGCTCTGGGTTCCCCCGAGGACCGCACTGAGGGCCTGCAGGGCCACACGTACCACGTTGTTCAGAGGCTGCTGCGCCGTCAGCGTCGAGCCTCCCGTCTGCGTGTGGAAGCGAAGCAGTAGAGACCTGGGATTGCGGGCCCCGAAGCGGTCGCGCATGATTTCGGCCCAGAGCTGACGGGCGGCCCGGAACTTCGCCACCTCTTCCAGGAATCCGTTGTGCGCGTTGAAAAAGAAGCTCAGACGGGGCGCGACGTCGTCCACGTCGAGCCCGGCGTCAACCGCCGCTCGCGCGTACGCGATGGCGTTGGCCAGCGTGAACCCCACTTCCTGCACGGCCGTCGAGCCGGCCTCACGAATGTGGTATCCGCTGATGCTGATGGTGTTCCAGCTCGGGATTTCGGCATGGGCGTACGCCATAAGATCGGTGACCAGGCGCATCGAGGGCCGCGGTGGATAGATGTAGGTACCTCGGGCTGCATATTCCTTCAGGATGTCGTTCTGCACCGTTCCCTGCAATGCGGTGCCGGCGATCCCGCGCTGCTCGGCGACCAGCTGGTAGAGGAGCAGGAGACATGCTGCGGTTGCGTTGATGGTCATTGAGGTGCTGACCGCATCCAGCGGAATGCCGTCGAGCAGTATCTCCATGTCGGCCAGACTGTCGATTGCCACGCCGACGCGTCCGACTTCTCCTTGTGCGCGCGGATTGTCAGAGTCGTATCCCATCTGAGTGGGCAGATCGAAGGCGGTGCTCAGGCCTGTCTGCCCTCCGGCAAGCAAGAACTGGAAGCGTTCGTTGGTCTCCCGCGCCGTGCCGAAGCCCGAATATTGCCGCATCGTCCACGGTCTTCGCCGGTACATCTCGGGGTAGATGCCCCGAGTGAAAGGAAACTGTCCGGGCAGCGCCTTCCGCGTCCCCGCGCCCTCGTCATAGACCGGCGCAAGCTCGATGCCTGAGTCGGTAGTAACGGGCTCGTCGATCGTGGTCACTCGCACCTCAAGCGGGCGCGTGCACGCCCAGCCGGTCCGCAACCATCTGGCCGATTTCCTGTAAGGTGCTTGCGACAGGAACGCCGGCAGCTTCAAAGGCCTGGACCTTGTGCTCGGGACCGCCGACGCCGCCGGTGATGATCGCTCCGGCGTGGCCCATCCGCTTTCCGGGCGGAGCCGAGCGTCCCGAGATAAAGGCAATCACCGGCTTGCCACGCCGCGAGCTGATGTACGCAGCCGCCTCTTCCTCGTCGGTCCCACCGATCTCGCCGATGAGTACGACGATCTCGGTCTGCGGGTCCTCGTCGAACAGCCGCAGCGCGTCGGTGAACGATGTGCCGATGACCGGATCGCCACCGATTCCGATCGTGGTGGACTGCCCGATGCCCCGTTGAGTCAACTCGTTGACCATCTCGTAGGTCAACGTGCCGCTGCGCGAAACCACGCCGACGTTGCCCTCCATGAAAAGCTGGTTCGGCATGATTCCGACCTTGCATTTACCGGAGCTGACCAGACCCGGGCAGTTCGGCCCGACCAGACGGACTTCGTGGCGGCGGACGTACTCGTATGCCCGCGTCTCGTCGTGAATCGGAATGCCCTCGGTGATGCAGACGATGAGGGGCACGCCGGCCGCGGCCGCCTCCATGATCGAATCGGCGCCTCCCGGACCGGGCACGTAGATCACGGAGCAGTTGGCGCCGGTAGCCTCGACTGCCCGGGCCACGGTGTCGAACACCGGCACTCCGTCGACGTCGGTGCCACCCTTACCGGGGCGCACGCCGGCAACGACCTTCGTCCCGTAGGCGCGCATCTGTTGTGTGTGGAAGCTGCCCTCGCGTCCCGTGATGCCCTGCACGAGAACCCGGGTGTTCTCGTCTATCAGAATCGACATTAGCCGCGACCTCCCGCCGGGGCGACCGCCCTGCCCTCAGTTTCATCCAGTACCGAGCGGGTCGCCGACACCAGATCCGGCGCCGGCGTGAACTGCGATCCCTGCAGCACCTCACGGGCCTCCTTCTCTCGGGTCCCGGCCAGCCTAATGGCCACCGGCACTGGAATCTGCATGGTTCCCGCGGCCTCCAGGAGCCCCTTTGCCACTTCATCGCCTCGCGTGATGCCGCCGAAGATATTTATGACGATTCCGCGCACCCTGGGGTCGCGCAGCACGATCTCCATGGCCGTGCGGACCTTGTCCGCTCGCGCCCCACCGCCGATATCGAGGAAGTTCGCGGCGCGACCACCGACCTGGCGGATTACGTCGAGCGTCATCATGACGAGCCCCGCCCCGTTTCCGATCACGCCGATGTCGCCGTCGAGCTTCACATAGGCCACTCCCTTTTCGCTGGCGAAGCGCTCCACCGGGTCGTTGATGGACTCCGACTCGAGAGCTGCGATCTCGGGGTGCCTGAACAGGGCATTGTCGTCCAGATCGAACTTGGCGTCCGCCGCGATCGCCTTCCCCTCTTCGGTGATCGCCAGCGGATTGATCTCAGCCAGCATCGCATCCCTGGCTATCATGACGTCGTAGAGCCCCGCCAGGATGTTCTGCAGTTCCCGCAGTGCCGCCGCCTCGAACCCTGCCCGCAGCATGGCGTCCGTCACCTGAAATGGGAGCAGACCAAAGCCCGGGTCGATCCACGTCTTGACGATTGCCTCGGGATTGGTGGCGGCTACCTCCTCAATGTCCACTCCACCCATGGAGCTGAGCATGAGGACAAATCGATGCGCCGCCCGGTCCAGCGTGATACCCGCGTAGTACTCCCGAGAAATGTGCTGCTGCTGCTCGACCAGCACCTTCTCGACCGTGTATCCCTTGAGATCCATGCCGAGGATCTGCGCGGCTGCCTCGCGCGCTTCCTGCGGGGTGTTCGCGAGCTTGATACCGCCCGCCTTACCGCGTCCGCCGACCAGCACCTGTGCCTTCACTGCCACTGGTCCGAGCCGGCGGGCAACGTCTTCCGCCTCGTCGGGAGTAGCACACACCTCACCCGGAGGAACAGCCACGCCTGCTTCGCGAAGCAGCTCCTTCCCCATGTACTCCTGAAGCTTCACGCGGCGCACCTCCTCCTTGGTCGTCGAACGGCCCGCTCCATTATGGCGGTTGACCTCTGCGAGCCCCGCTGACCGCCTCGCGAGCCGGCGGCACAGGCGTCGAGGGAGGGGCGGCGGCGCGTCACCGTCCCCCGAGCCGCGGCCACAGCGAATAGAGGCGGTCGACTACCCGGTGACCGGAGTGACCGCGGATCTACCTCGGCTCGATCAGCGAGGCGAGACCACGCAGAGCCGCCGCCGCCCGCGACCGGGCGACCCCGATCATCAGTGGCACGACGCGAAGCTCCGCCGCGCCGGCTGAGGTGGCCGGGGGGACGGCGGGCCGCGTTGTATCCGGCACCGCAGTCGGCGTGCCTGCCTCCGCTTGCGTTGCGGCGGCACTCGCCTGGGATGCATCGGCTGCTTCGGTTGCCAGCTGCGGGGACTCGGGGGCATCTCCCTGGGAGCCGTCGCACTGCTCGTGCAGCCTCGATTCCAGACATCCGACGAACTGCTTGATGATCCGGTTGGCGACGTCCTGCATGATACCGCGGCCAAATTGCGCGACGCGGCCCGTGACGTCGACCTGCGACGTCATCTCCACCCGGGTACCGGAGTCGGCGGTGGAAGTCAGCTGGACATCCACCGTCCCGGAGGCTCCGCCGCTGCCGCGCGCCTCCGTTCCACGGGCACGGAGCGTGATCGTGCGCGCGGCCTCGTCGGTCTGCATCTCGAGCTCGCCCCGATAGCTCATCTGGACCGCTCCGAGCTTGACCTTGACCGTGCCCTTGTAGTGGGTCTCGTCGACGATCTCGGTCAGCTCCGCCCCCGGCACGCACGGCGTCACCTGCTGTGGGTCTGTCATGAAGCGCCAGACCCGGTCGATCGGAGCGTTCACCTCGAAGCTGTTCTGGAACTCCATCGGACCTCCTTCACGGATCGACCGACGTCGCGAGCGCGCATCCTGGATAGGGATCGGTCACCACGCGCCGCGGCTACGCAACCATTATGAGCATCGCGCGCCGGGATCGGCGGAACAGAAAAGCGCAGCGTGTTGAGACGCTGCGCTGCTTGGCGACGAATCGTCGCGCCGCGGGCTAGCCGTTACGGCGCTCGGCCCTCTCTCGCTTGAGCTGAGCCCGACGCGCGCGCTTCTCGGCCTTCGCCTTGGCGAGGCGGCGCTGCTCTGAAGGTGGTGTGTAGTACTTGCGGCGTTTGAACTCCGCAACTACCGTCTGTGAGTTGCGCTTCCAGCGCTTCACCATACCTTCAAAGTCTCGTACGCGCTCTTCCAAAGTGACTCCTCTCGGTCCCTAACTACCGCTGAAAAAATGCGCCCCGCGAGCCGCGGACGGCCGGGGCGTACTGGTACAACGTCAAGAATATGCCTCAGTCATGATACACGATCGCCGGCCAGGGCGGGAAGGTCCGGGATCCTCGAACGCGCGTCGACGTCCACGACCTCATCCAGTATGGCCTGTACCGCCTCGATACCGGCCAGGGCTGCCGCGAGCCGGTCGCGCAGATCGCGCAGCGCCCAGCTTGCCATCTCGCCATCCAGCGCGCCCGGACCTTCGTGGACCAGAAAGGACTGGGCCATCGGCACCGCGTGGCGAAGGGGAATCCCGGCAGCCCGAGCCTGCTTGATCAGGATGATGAGATCCAGGCAGCCACCGTCGATCTTGCGCGACCCGCTCGCCCCCGGACTGATGTACCCCTTGTCCATCCAGTGCTGGATCTGACGCTCCGACACGCCAGCCAGGGCCGCCGCCTGGCTCATCGTCAGGGAGAGCTCCTTCCAGATTCGCCGTCGATTCGGCGCCTGGAAACGGAATTCCGAGTAGGGCATGCGTGCCGCCCTCCGTGGGGAACAGTTGTGGTCAGACGGGCACGTTCTTCGTTATCCTACCCCGCTTGTTGGGCCTTGTCGAACGGAGCCAACTGTTGCACCTGTCCGCGTGGGCCTGACCGCGTCCATCGGGCGCTCTCTTCGGACCAACCAAGACGGGCGCACCGGGCCCGTCCTGCCACGATTGCCGTCTCCGTCCCCGGGCTTGTCACGCACCATCTTCGTGGTTGGCGAGATGCGCTGCGCCCGCCCAGTCACGCTCGTCCTGCGACAGCTCCGCCTCAAGCAGCAGGTCGGGCCGGCGGCGAGCGGTCAGCTCCACGGCCCGCCGCCGACGCCAGCGGTCGACCTCCCCGTGATTCCCGGAGACGAGCACATCGGGCACAGACCAGTCACGGAATCGCGCCGGGCGGGTGTACTGCGGGTACTCCAGCAAGCCGCGACCGAATGACTCTTCCTCGGTCGAATCGCTGGCCAGCGCGCCTGGCAGCAACCGAACGACGGCGTCGGCTGTTGCCATCGCCGCCAGCTCCCCGCTCGACAGCACGTAGTCGCCGATTGAAATCTCATCGGTGATTAGATGTTCGCGCACTCGCTCGTCTACGCCCTCGTAGTGGCCACAGATGAGGACCAGCTCATGCTCGGCCGCCAGCGCCTGGGCCACCGGCTGACGCAGGAGGCGGCCGCGAGGCGAAAGAAGGATACGGGGTGCCGCGCGGGTGAGGGGCAACGACTCGACGGCGGCGAATATCGGCTCAGGCTTCATCACCATGCCCGCGCCACCGCCAAACGGATAATCGTCCGTGATCTGGTGGCGGCCAACGCCGAACTCGCGCAGATTGACGAGCGTCAGGTCGACGATCCCTCGCTGGACGGCACGGGCGACCACACCCTGTTCCAGCCAGCCGGCGAAAAGCCTGGGGAAGAGGGTGACGATGAAAAGCCGCATGCGAGTGACGCCGGATGCCGACTCCGGCGGCTCGTCACTCGTCATGTTCCAGGACCCATGACTCGATCACGATGCGGCCCGCGGCAACGTCTATGCTGGCCACCGCGTCTCTGATGGAAGGAACGAGGACCGCGTCCCTGCCCTGCCCAACCACGAACACATCGTTGCTTCCGGTTCTGAGCACTTCGCTGACCCGGCCGACCGGTTGCCCTGCCACGGTGAAGACGCTTGCTCCCAGAAGATCGTCCAGGTAGTAGTGCCCTTCGGATAGCCGAACCGCTTCCTCGCGCGGCACGAATATTTCCTGGCCGCGCAGCGCGGCGGCGTCCTCCGGGTTCTCGATTCCATCGAGCGTTACCAGCAGGCGCTGCTGGTGGCGGCGTACCCTGACGACGTGATAGGAAACGCGATTCTCGCCGACGTGGAGCGTCTCGAGACCACGAAAGCGGTTGGGGAAATCGGTGAGGAGCTCGACCTTTAACTCACCACGGACCCCGAATGGCCCTGCAATGCGTCCGACCGACATCCAGGCCGTTGGGGCGGGTGTCTCGTTGGCGGCGCGGTTACTCGATTTCGAGGACGGCACGCCGGTGGTTCTGGATCGACGCCACCTTGAGCAGGGTTCGCATAGCCCGGGCCACGCGACCCCGCCGGCCGATCACTTTCCCGATGTCCCGCGAGGCGACGTGAAGCTGATAGACCGTCATGCCGTCTTCCTCGACCTCGGTGAGGGTCATCTCTTCGGGGTGATCGATCAGCGCCCCCGCAACGTATTCGATGAACTCGCGGGTCATGTGGTCGCCTCGCCTTCAGTCGCCTCGGCCGCTACCGGTGCCGTTCCTTTCCGCACCTGCTCCGCCTCGATATCGGCCTTCTTGAGCAGGATGGCCACCGTTTCGGTGGGCTGGGCGCCGCGGCGCAACCAATCGACCGCCTTGTCCCGGTCGATGGTGATCGTGGCGGGATTGGTCAGCGGGTTGTAGAAGCCGACCTGGTCGATGTAGCGCCCGTCACGCGGCGACCGAGAATCGGCGACCACAATGCGGTAGCTCGGCTGGTGTTTCGCGCCCATGCGGCGCAATCGAATCTTGACTGGCAACTGAGTGTCTCCTAAAACTGACTACGCCCGGCCAGGGCATTGCTAAGTGTTACTTCGTCGGCATACTCGAGGTCGCCGCCGACCGGAAGCCCGCGGGCGAGACGAGTGACTTTGATGCCAAGCGGCTGAATCTGACGGGTAAGATAGTGCGCCGTCGCATCGCCCTCGATGTTCGGGTTCGTCGCCAGGATAACCTCTTGAACGGTAGTCGAGTCCAGCCGGCGCATCAACTCCCGAATCTTGAGCTCGTCCGGTCCGACCCCTTCGATCGGCGAAAGCGCGCCGTGCAGCACGTGGTAGAGCCCTCGATACTGCCCGGTGCGCTCGAGGGCAAGCACGTCGAGCGGCTCCTCGACCACACAGAACCGGCTGGCATCGCGCTCCGGATCGCTGCAGATCTCGCAGGGGCTGCGCTCCGCGATATTGAAGCACTGAGAGCAGAGGACGACTTTACTCTTTAGCTCCAGGATGGACTCGGCGAGCGCCTGCGCCTGCTCGTTCGGCGCGCGCAGGAGGAAATAGGTCAGGCGCTGCGCCGTCTTCGGGCCGATTCCCGGCAGCCGGGACAGCTCATCGACGACTCGGGCAATGGGTTTCGCGGTAATAGGCATCGATCGGAACCAGGACCCTCGCCGGTCACGGCAGACCGGGAAGGCCGAGGCCGCCCAGACCGCCGGTTGCAGCGCCCATCGTTCGCTGCACCATCTCCTGCGCCTTTCCGTGTGCGTCCTCAAAAGCCGCGACTATGGCGTCCTGGAGCGTCTCAACGTCCTCAGGGTCGACGAACTCAGGATCGATCGTGACGCTCTGCACTTCCTGGTGCCCCGTCATGACGATTCGCACCGCCCCGCCGCCGGCGCTGCCCTCGACGGTCTGGCTCCCCAGCTCTTCCTGGGCCTTCATCATGTTCGCCTGCATCTGCTCGAGCTGCTTGAGCATCTTCGGGTTGAGCACGCACGATCTCCTTCAGACTCACAACAAAAGGGCGCCCTGCCGCGCCCTTCCTCCGGTTCGACACCCAGTGAGTACTACCGCTTCTTGCTATTTTATCAAGAATTGGCGCTTCCAAGCTGCCGCACGTGGTACTCACGCAGCCGGTCGACTGCCTCCTCCACGAAGCCGTCGTCCTCCTGTACGGTCCCTGAACCGCGGATCGACTCGACCTCACTCTTGGTGGTTCGCACCACGCGAGCGCGGTAGCTGCTGCCGAGCACCTGGCTGACCACCTCTTCGAGCTGGCGGCGTTTGGCGGCGTCTGCGAACTGATTGCGGTGGAAGTCGTACAGAAAGCCGATCGTGACCTCTCCATCCCCAACTTCGAGCAGGTAGCCGGCCCCCCGCAGCAGGGCCTGGAGCGATAGGCTCCTGGTCCGCATCTGCTCCACGATGCGCGACCAGGCATCATTCAGATCGACGCTTCCGTTCGAGAGTCGAGTCGCGACTTCCGGATCGGGCGCGGGCGCGATGTCGGCAATCGTTACAGCTTCAGCCGAGCTCGTGGCCGCTTTGTCGGGTTGGGCTTCGCGATGTGGGGGGATCTCGCGTATCTCCGGCCGCGGCCGTACGGGCGACGCGGCCGGGCGGCCGGTCACCACGTCAAGCGCAGCCTGGACATACCCTGCCTCGAATGGAAGGGTCGGCGCGACGTCGTATCGCGGACTGAACTCGGACGCAGTAAGGGATTGCAGCACTCTGAGCACTACCGCCGGGGTAAGCTGGGTCGCATGTGCCGCCAGGCTGAGTCGCAGTGCAGGATCGATCTCGAGCGTGTCTTCTTTACCTCCGGACACCAGGATCAGCAGCGCGCGCCAATACGCCACCAGCTGGTGAAGCAGCTGCTTGGGATCGCCGCCGGCGTCGAAGAACTCAGTCGCCTCCCTGAGTCCGCCCCCGATATCATCTCCCAACATGTCATCGGTCAGACGGGCAACCAGCAGCGGGTCGGCCAGCCCAAGCGCCTGGCGGACGTCGCCCGAGTCGATTCGTCCCGCCGTGTATGAGGCCACCTGATCCAGCACTCCCAGGCCGTCGCGCAAGCTCCCAGCCGCCTGCAACGCGATGAGCTCCAGCGCTTCGTCGTCGATGTCGATGGCTTCGCTCTGGGCGACGAATCGCACGCGCTCCCGCACGGTTTGCGCTGGGATGCGCCGAAAGTCGAAGCGCTGGCAACGCGACGCGATGGTTGCGGGCACCTTCTGCGGCTCGGTGCTGGCGAACACGAAAATGACGTGGGCGGGAGGCTCTTCGAGCGTCTTCAGAAAGGCATCGAAAGCCGCGCCGGAAAGGCGATGCACCTCGTCGACGATATACACCTTGAACTTGCCCTCGCCCGCCGCGTAGGCGACGCGCTCCCGGAGATCGCGAACGTTTTCAACACTGGTGTTGGATGCCGCGTCGATCTCGATTACGTCGATCGCCCGTCCCTCGTCGGAGGCGATGCAGGCGTCGCACGCATTGCACGGATTCCCGTCCTGAGGATTCAGGCAGTTGACGGCTTTCGCCAGAATACGCGCCGAGCTCGTCTTGCCGGTTCCCCGAGGGCCCGTGAACAGGTAGGCGTGCGCCACTCTCCCCTGCCGGATGGCGTTGCGCAGCGTCCGCACCACGTGCTCCTGCCCGACGAGGTCGTCGAACGAGCGGGAGCGCCACTTTCGGTAGAGTGAAGGCACGCCTGGAACTCCGTGGGTCGAAGCGGTCCGCGGTCGGTCAGACCCGGCCGGCCCGAGAGGAGACAGCCGGCGGTATCGCGGGCCCCTTCTGACCCGCGCCGGTGGTCGCGAGGAGCGTCATTATACCGCTGCCGCGGTGGCACCGGACTGGGCGCCGCTGAACCGCAGACCCAGGCGCTGCTCGGCGTCTCGAACCACCGGAGCCGCCATCGAGCGCGCCTTCTCGGCGCCGGTCTCCAGTATGCGGTCCACGATCTCAGGCGCGGCCAGATACTCGTGATACCGGCGTTGAATCGGCTCGAGCGCCTGGATCACCCGATCGCCCAGCTCCTGTTTGAGCGGCGCGTATCCACCGCCGGCGAAGCGGCTCTCGATCTCCTCGGACGTCTCGCCCGACAGCGACTGCAGCATCGTGAGCAGGTTGTAGAGGCCGGCCTGTTCCGGATTGAAGCGCACGACCCCAATGGAATCGGTCACCGCGCGCGCAATCTTCTTTCGAATCACGTCCGAAGAGTCCACCAGGAAGAGCGCCCCGCCTGGCGCCGTTTTCGACATCTTCGACGTGGGATCGTCGAGCGACATGATGCGGGCGCCCAGCTCAGGAATCATCGGCTCCGGAATGGTGAACGTCTCCCCGTACAGCGCGTTGAAGCGCGACGCGATATCGCGAGTCAGCTCGACGTGCTGCTTCTGGTCCTCTCCCACCGGCACGAAGTTCGTGTGGTAGGCAAGAATATCGGCCGCCATGAGGACCGGATAGTCGTACAGCGCCGCGCTCGCAGCCTCCCGCTCGCGCCCAGCCTTGGTCTTGAACTGCGTCATCCGGTTCAGCCAGCCGGTGGGTGTGACGGTGTTCAGCAACCAGCAGAGCGTGGTGTGTTCGGCGACGTGTGATTGGACGAACAGCAGCGACTGCTCCGGATCGATGCCGCAAGCGAGCAGCATCGCGGCAAGCTCCCAGGTGTGTTGGCGCAGCTCTCGAGGCTGGTGCGGCAACGTCATGGCATGCAGATCGACGACGCAGAAGATGCTGTCGAACCGTTGCTGGTCCCTCACCCAGTACTGAATCGCGCCCAGGTAGTTCCCGATGGTTGGACTGTTGCTCGGCTGGATACCGGAAAACACGCGCGGTTTCATGCCGCCCCCTTCTTCACATGGTAGGCCATTCCGTGAGTCGCGCCCGCCGGTCGCCACCGCTCCGGTGAGGCCCCCGGAGCTCCACTCAGTCCGGACTGCTCGCAATCAGCCGAAGCGCCTGCTCCACGACCCCGCGCTCGTCGCGGAAGGTCAGCCGGTCGAATTGCTCGGCCGGGAGCCATTGCGCTTCGTCGATCTCGTGGTCGTGGTCGGCGGTATCGCCCGAGACGTACCGCATGAGGAAGTAATCGACTTCCTTACGGTAGCCGTGCCCCCCGCCGCGGAAGAAGTACGATATGGAGTCGAGCGGCGCGATTGCCTCTGCCACCACTCCGCCCTCCTCGCGTACCTCGCGGAGTGCCGCTTCCCGCGCCGTTTCACCCGGGTCGACTCGTCCCTTTGGCAACTGCCATCGGTCCGTGCCGGCTGGACGAATTACCAGGAGCTCGCGCTTGCCGTCGCGTTCCCGAATGACGACCCCACCGGACGAGTGCTGCCGAATCCAACGGGGCCGGCTCACCGATAAAGCCGCTCGGCGTCCGGGATCAGGCGTCGGAAACGTCGGTGGCCGCAGCCGTCGCCGGCAGGGCCGTTGCCTTTCGCCACCCGGCCGACTTGAAGAGCTCGCGCAGCGCCAGGATCTGGGCGTCGACATCGTAGGTAGATTCCACCTCGACGATGCGCACCTCGCCGGTCGCCTCGTTACGTACCGGAACGGAATACTGATACACGGTCCTTCCTCCCCTTCAGGATCACTCGCGCCTCGAGCGTCCAACTCCGGCGCAAACATTACCACGCTGTTCGCCGCGCGTCAATGCTCTATTCTGTCATTACTCGAGCACGTCGACCGCCGCCACGCAGTGATTGCGCGCGGCACCCGTGGCGCCTGGGAACGCTTGCGGTGAGTGGCGAGTTTGTGACTCTGGTGGCCACCCACACGGTGGACGAAGTGCCGGACGAGGGTGGACAGACCCGCGCCGTCGCAGGCGGACCGGCTCACTACGTGGCGCGGGCGCTGGATAGCCTGGGATACCCGTACCGGCTTATCACCGGTGAGGCGCCTCGCGTGCAGGTCCAGCTGCGACCGTCCGGCGAGAGGTACCTCATTCCCCCGGTGCCGCCGATCCCGCTGCCGAGCCTTCTGGAGGGACGTGCCGTCCTTCTCTCCCCGGTGATCGGCGAGATCAATCCTTCCGCCGTGCCTGCCGCTGAGGGCTGGATCGCCATAGACCTGCAAGGCTTCGTGCGCTCGCCCGGCCGACCCACCGATGAGGCGGCCGGCCCATTTGAGATTTCCGACCTGCTGGCCCGCACTGCGGTGGTGAAGTCGAACGCCACCGAACTGGCTCGCCTCACCGAGCGATCGCGCCGCGCCCTGGATCGAACGCTGGTCCTGGAGACCATGGGAAGCCAGGGCGTGAAGATTTACGATCACGGACGGCTTTCGATCGTGGAGTCGTTCCCGGTCGAGACCTCGAACACCATTGGTGCAGGGGACACCTTCCTGGCCGCCTTCGTGGTTTCCATCCTGCGAGGCGCGGACACGATTGAGGCCGCGACCGCGGCAGCTCGCTTCACCGAGGCGATGCTCCGGGAGCGTCTGAGCGCGTAGGATCCGGCGCTGACCTGCGGATATACTACTGGTTAATGGCGCATCGTCCACTGGTCCGCCCCGCCCGAGTCTCGGCCGTTCCAGACCATGACCAACGATTACTCGCTGCAAGGATGAGTCGATGACCTCCGACGACTCGGGCGTTTCAACGGCGATCAGGCAGAACGTCCTCGAGATCGACGATCTCAGCAAGAGCTTCGGCGGACTGGCCGCCGTTCAGCACCTGACGTTCGCGGCCGAGGCGGGCCGCATTACCAGCATGATCGGCCCCAACGGCGCCGGCAAATCGACGGTGTTCAATCTCATTAGCGGCCTGTACAAGCCCGACGGGGGCCAGATCCTGTTCGAGGGGCGGCCCATCGCGGGCTTGTCACCAGATCGGGTGCAGAAGCAGGGTGTGGCGCGCACCTTTCAGAACCAGCGACTCTTCGCCAACCTCTCCGTTCTCGAGAACGTCCTTATCGGCTACCACTCGCGCCTGAAGGCCGGACTGTTCGGCGACATCGTCAAGCCTCCGTGGACGCGCCGCGAGGAAGCGGACGCCCGGGAGCGTGCGATGGAAGTCCTCCGGCTCTTTGGACGCCGGCTCGCCCCGAACGCCCACCGTCGCTGCCTTGACCTGCCATACGCCGATCGGCGCCTGCTCGAGCTGGCACGTGCCATCGTGTCGCGTCCCAGGCTGCTCATGCTCGACGAGCCCACCGCCGGAATGAATCCAACGGAAACCGTCGATTTCATGGACTACGTCCGCAATATCCAGGCGATGGGCATGTCTATCCTGCTGATCGAGCACAACCTCAGTGTGGTCATGGGAATCTCGGAACACGTAGTGGTGCTCGACTACGGAACCAAGATCGCGGAAGGCACGGCGCAAGAGGTTCGACAGAACGAACGAGTGATCGAGGCTTACCTTGGAAGACGAGCGACCAGCGCCTGAGGCGACGCCCGACGTCGCGGCACAACGCGAGCCCGACACCCCCCGGCCCGGGGCCGGGAAGGAGCCGATGCTGGAGTTCCACGACGTCGACACCTTCTACGGCCAGATTCAAGTACTGCGCAACGTGAACTACGTCGTGTACCCCGGCGAGATCGTAGCCCTCCTCGGCAGTAACGGAGCGGGGAAGACGACCACCATGAAGACGATCCTGGGCCTGGTTCGCCCGCGGCGGGGCACGGTGACCTATGAAGGCAAGCGGCTCGACACGCAGCCGACATCCGAGATCGTGAAGTCCGGAATCGCGCCCGTACCCGAGGGACGGCGCATCTTCGGCCGTCTAACAGTCGAGGACAACCTCCAGCTCGGCGCGTACCTGCGTTCCGATCGAAACACGATCGCGTCCGACCTCCAGCGCGTCTTCGAGCTGTTTCCGCGACTCCAGGAGCGTCGAACGCAGATTGCCGGCACGTTGAGCGGCGGCGAGCAGCAGATGCTCGCCATGGGACGCGCGCTCATGGCGAGCCCACGCCTCCTTATCATGGACGAGCCGTCGATGGGGCTCTCGCCGATCTTCGTCGAGCGTGTGTTCGATACCATTCAGACCATCAACAAGCAGGGCACGACGATCTTCATGGTCGAGCAGAACGCCTTCATGGCACTGTCGATCGCCAATCGAGGGTACGTGCTTCGCTCCGGTCACGTGGTGCTCGAGGGCGCGGCGCAGGAGCTTCTGGCCAGCGATCAGGTACGCCGCGAGTACCTCGGCGGAGCCTGAACCGCCGCATCGCACGCGTCCAATGCCGGAAGTCTGGCGGCTTATCCCCTTCGATCGCGGCCCGAGCGAGTCGCACTTCGCCCTCTCCGATGCCCTCGTCCGGAACGTCCAGGTGCCGACCCTCTGGGCGCATGCCGCGGACCGAACTACGCTAATCGTCGGACCCGGCCAGCGCCCCCGCGATATCGATCTCGCCTCCGTGGAGGCGAGCGGGATCGTCGCGGTGCGACGTCAGGCAGGGGGAACGGCGGTGCTCGCCACCCCCGACGTTCTCGGCGTCGACGTCGCCGTACCGGCCGGTCACCCGCTGGCCGGAAACGATGTCACTACGGCGTATCGCTGGTTGGGCGAGGTCTGGCTCGATGCGTTACGATCGCTCGGCGCCCACGTCGAGCTCGTCACCGTGGCCGAAGCCCGAGCGCAACCGCCGGCGGCCGGTCCCGCGGAGCCGGCCGTGCGTCTCGCCTGCTTTGGGACGCTTTCTCCTTATGAAGTGACAACCGGAGGACGGAAGCTCGTGGGGCTGGCCCAGGTTCGACGGCGCACCGGCACACTATGGCAGTCGGGTATCCATCTCCACTTCGACGCGGAGGGCCTGGCCCATATCCTGGCTGGAGGCGATCCTGCCGTTACCCGCGCCCTGAGACGGCGCGCCGCCGGGCTGGACCAAGTGCTTCCAGGAACGGCACGCGAAGGCGTTATCGATGCCTTCCTCGCGGCCCTTCGGCACCGGCTGACCGTCACGACGCAACCCGGCGCCTGGACCGATGCCGAACTGCGCCACGCCGCATCCGTGCGCACGGTCAGAACCTAGCGCAATCGGCGCGGCGCCTCGGCCAGCCGGTCGGGGTGGATCCGATGGAGCGGCGTGAACCCGACCGATCAGCAGTGACGCGCCGTGCCGGGCGCGCCCTCATGGCGCCGAACGCACCAGCGCGTCGGCCACCACGGCCACCCGCTTCATCTCGAGCACGTCATGCACCCGGACAGCGTCCGTTCCACCGGCGATGCACATCGTCACCAATGCCGCCGTACCCTCCATCCGATCGTGCGGCCCCACGCCGAGGACCTTCCCGATCATGCCCTTGCGCGACGGCCCCACCAGAATCGGCAGGCCGAGCGCTCGCAGCTCGTGCAAGCGCCGAATGATCTCGAAATTCATCAGCCAGTTCTTGCCCATCCCGAGGCCGGGATCGATCACAACCCGACCCGGAGAAACTCCCGCGGCCGTCGCAGCGCTCACACGCTGCGCGAGTGCCCGGACAAGCGACGTGAGGGGCGCGACCGGATCGACCGGCTCGGGGTGCACGATAACCAGGCCGCACGCGTGCGTGGCGGCCACGACCGCCATCTCGGGATCGCCCAGGCCGGAGACGTCATTGATGATTGACGCGCCGGCTGCCAGGGCGCCCACCGCGACCGTGCTCTTCGACGTGTCGACCGAAATTGGAATCCGGATGGCGGCGCGCACCGCCTCGACGGCAGGCAACACGCGCGCGAGCTCTTCCGCTGCCGTCACCGGCGTGTGCCCTGGGCGTGTCGACTCGCCGCCAACGTCAATTATGTCGGCTCCGCTCGCTTCGATCTCTCGCGCCCGGGCCACGATTGCATCGAGGTCGCGGTGCAGTCCGTCCCCGGAAAAGCTGTCGGGGGTGACGTTGAGCACACCCATCAGGAACGTGCGCGTTCCCCACGCCACGCGGGTGAAGTCAGCCGGGCCGGTGCTCGGCACTCTCCACCACGTTCCGCAGCAGTAGCACGTTGGTCAGCGGTCCCACTCCGCCCGGCACCGGTGTGATGGCTCCGGCGACCGGCAGGCAGGAGTCGAGGTCGACGTCACCGGCGATGCCGCCGGCGGTCACGTTGATGCCGGCATCGACCACGATGGCGCCGGGTTTCACCATGTCCCCGGTCACGGTCGCCGCCCGGCCGATCCCCACGAACAGGACGTCGGCCTGCCGCGTCACATCGGCCAGATTGCGGGTACGGGTATGGGTCATCGTCACCGTAGCGTGGCGCCGCAGCGCCATCTCGGCAACCGGGTGTCCCACGACGTTGCTCCGCCCCATGATCACCGCATGAAGCCCGGCAAGATCAACCCCGGCATAATCGAGAAGCGCGATCATGGCGGCGGCCGTGGAGGGACGCGGGCCGGGCAGGTCGAGATAGAGCCGGCCGCTGTTCGTCACCGTCAGCCCGTCCGCGTCCTTCCGCGGCGCCAGTGTCTCGGCAACCGCCCGCCAACTCAGGTGGTTTGGCAAGGGCATCTGGACGACGACCGAGTCGACGGAATCATCCTCATTCAGCTCGCTCAGGATCCGCCCGAACCCCTCCGCGGTGACGCTTTCGTCGCAGCGGCGCGCCTCTACCTCGATGCCTGCGCGACCGCCCAGACGCGACAGGCGCCGCGTGTATACATCCGCCTCCGCCGCCGAGCCCACAGACAAGGAGACGAGCTTCGGCACGATTCCCCGATCCCGCAGCGCGGTAGCGCGCGCTGCGACGGCGGTCAGCGCTTCGTCGGCGGCCCCTTTCCCCTCGAGCAGGCGTGCGGTCACCCCCCACTATCCTGAATGGCTGCCTCCACGCGCCGCAGGACCGAGCGTTCCAGCTCGTCCACGGGTGATACACTCGCCAGCTCACTCCGCACATCCGACACCCAGCGATCATCCCGCACCGCGGCCACGTTAATCTCGACATTGAGGCGGGCGGCCAGATAACCGGCGCGGGCACTGACCACCGCGGTGCCGACATCACTGATCGCCGAGCGGTTGCCGATGTCGACCATCCGGTCGGCGAGCAGGGCCGCCTCGCGTGCCGCTCGCATGGTATTGAGCGGCGGCAGGGCCGCCTGTTTCAGCGCGGACTGAACGCGCTCGCGGCGAGCCGCTCTCTCGTCGTCCGTCTCGCGGGGCAGAGCGAGTGCCAGCGAAACCAGCCGGTAGGCATCGACGTCTTCCGTCACCAAATGCCAGGCTCTGGCTCGCAGCGAGGCAGCCTCCGCCCGGATGGTGCGCGCTTCGTCCTCTACCTCGGCGTAGCGTTTGCGGCCGATGGTCAGGTTGGCGACCATCTCGAGCAGCGCGGCTCCCATTGCGACCGAGAGCGCCGCCACGCTCCCCCCGCCGGGGACAGGTTCGGCCGACGCCAGCTCATCGAGGAACGATTCCACGCCCTGCGCCATCTCCTCCACCCCCAGCTCATGGTACAGCCGGGGCGAGATGGCGCCAACGCGCTGTCTACGAGGCCACTTTCAGCACCGGGCTCCGCTGCACCGTCCATTGCGGTAGTCCGCACGAGCCGCACACGTAGCAGCGCACCTCAACCAGGTCGTCGCCCTCGATCGACGCATTCTCTTCGCGCACTCGGGCGCGACCCAGGTGGCAGTACCGGCATTGGCGTGTCGCCGCCGGCTGACCGCTCGATGCCGCACGTCTGTCGGCGAGGAGAAGAAATACGTAACGAGCGGCATAGGCGACAACGCCAAGACAGATCAATCCGGCTATTACCACCGCCGCGAGCAGAAACACCGATGCACCCAGCCCGAACACGCCAAACCTCCAGAACTCCACGAGCTTCTGGAAAGCACTTCGAGATCTGCAGGGCAGGAACCCGTGCCAGAGTCGGTGTCAGCGCAGCTCGCCGGGCAGGTGTCGAAACGCTTTCTCCATGGGAGGCAAGAGCAAGCCCCGTGCCATCAGCGACGAACGACGCTGATGCTGGCGGCATCATCTCCGTCGCGCGTCGCGAACATCGCGGAGATCAGTCGAGCGTTCCCGGCAATCGCCTGGTTGAAGGCGGCGATGGCCCGAGTGCCTTCGTCGTCTGCAGCCGGGTGCAGGACATCGCCTTTCCGCCACACGTTGTCGGCGACGATCACGGAGCCCGGCTCGGTCAGCTTCAGTGACCACTCCAGGTACTGCGGGTACGACGACTTATCGGCATCGATAAAGACGAGGTCGAAAGTGCGTCCCTCGAGCTGCGCCAGGGACTCGAGCGCCGGCCCGGCAATAACTGTCGCGCGATCGGCCAGTCCGGCGCGCTGCAGGTTGGACCGAACCAGCTCGGCGCGCTCCGGCTCGAGCTCCAGCGTCACGAGGTGGCCGCCGGACGGGAGCGCGCGGGCGATTGTCACCGTGCTGTAGCCGAACAGGGCGCCAATTTCTAGCACTCGCCCGTGGGGAGTGCTCATGGTGAGCACGGCCAGCAGCCGTCCCAGCTCCGGCGGGACCTGAATCGTGGGCAGGCCCTTCTCGACGGCTTCCGCCGTCATGGATTGCAGCAGCGCATCTTCACCGCCAAAGAGCTGGTTTGTGTACTCGGTCAATGTGACGTCGCTCATCGACTCTCCTCTCTGATCGATTCCCCGCGAGTATACGCTGCTTACCTGCTCGATCCCTGCGCCGTCCGCCCATCCGCCTCGAAGTAGCCGCCGGTTCTCGGTACTATGGGACGGAATCGCCCGTCGCAAAGCACGGGCCGGTTCTACCGGGTCGGGTGGTGAAGCCTCGGAAGTCAGTTCCGACGAGGCTGTGCGAGAGCCTCGTGACGGGGCACAGGAAGCAGCGGGATGTACCGAACGTGGACCGCTTCGGCAGAGGATGCCGAGTCACTGGCGCGCGCACTGGAAGCTCACCTCAATGAGTTTGCCGAAGAGGTCATCAGCGTCGGCTATGCGGTTACAGGGTCGCACCACGTGCTCGCCGTGTATCGCGAGCTCGAGGGCTCGCTCCAGGCCGGAGCGGTGGTCGCGGTGGCCGAACAGATTCTGGATGAGTCAAACGTCTGAGAACGGTTCGGAGGCCCCGACAGAGCTATCTCCGCAGGCGGCAGGAGAGCAGCCCGAGGTGACCGAGGGTCCCGGGCCTGAGGCATGGCAACGGCTGGCGAGCGAGACTGCCGCCGAGCTGCGCGAAGCGACGTCCCAGCTCGAGCGCACGCTGGAGGAGCTCGCGTCCGGCGGCTCGTTGCGGGACTTCTGGGAGCAAACACGCGAGCTAAACGCGCGTCTTCGTACCGCGCCGGCCATCATGCTCGATGACAAGCTCGAATTGAAACAGCGCCTCGATTTGTTGTGCGAACGAGCGCGCCGGCAGCAGAAGGAGCACGCCGAAGCGGCCGCGCGTCTTCGGCACCGGCTCGCCGAGCAGCTGGCCCTGGCGCGCGACTCGGTCGAGGATGCCCGGTCGGTGGCCGACATCCAGGAGGTGCGGGCCGACCTGGTCACGACGCGCCGCCGGCTGGAAGAGGAAGGCATCGTGCTGGGGCGCAGGGACCGCCAGGAAACCTGGAAGGTCTGGCAAACCGTGAACCAGGCGGCGTGGCAAAAGCTCAGTGTGATGTGGGAAGCCAACGAAGCAGCGCTCGGCGGGTTGCTCGCGGAGGCCCAACGACACCTCGACGCGGGCCAGCCACGGCCGGCGCGCGACTCCATCCGCGCCTTTCACGCTGCGGCAAAGACTCAGGAGTGCTCTCACGCCGGGCTTCGCCGGCTGCAGACGCTCGCCAACCGGGTCTGGCACGAGGCCGACGAGCTGGCGCGCCGCAAACACGAAGCCTACGTCCGTGGTACCGCATCTCGCGTTGGACACTGGCGAGGTCTGCACGCGCGCAACGCACAGGCGCGGAGCCGCCTGCTGGCCACGATCTCCGACCTGGAAGCCGGCGTGCGAACGGCGCCAACCGACATCGCCGCGGCAATGTTGCGTGGGCGTCTCACGGCAGTGCAGAGGGAGCTAGCAGGGCTGGAGAGCGAAGACCGGCGCATCGTCCAGCGCATCGAGAGCGCGGAGGCTCTGCTGCGCGAGTCAGGCTGACTCGACGGACAGGGCCGGAGCCCAGACCCGCACCATCGTTCCCTCTCCCTCACCGGACTGAATCTCCACCGTGCCGCCGATACTCTCGGCGCGTTCCCGCATGATCGCGAGGCCGTAGTGCCCGCGACCTCCCGCATGCGCTCCGAAGCCGCGTCCATCATCCCGGAGAGTCACCTCGAGGCCGGCCCGGCGGGCTCGGATCTCGACTTCGACCCCCGTCGCCTCGGCGTGGCGCCTCGTGTTATTGAGCGCCTCCTGCACGATGCGCACGAGCTCGGCGCGCACTCGCGGCCCCACGGCAGGAAGGTCGACATCCTGGACGACGCGAATGCCGAGGCCCGACATCTGGCCGAACTCCGCGGCGTGGCGGGCGATCATGTCACCCACCGGCGTGGTCTCGTCGCCTCCCGCTCGGAGAGCGGCGATAGCCTGGCGTACCTCGGTCAGGGCCACCGCGAGAACGTCTTCGACCTCCTGCAGTGCAGCCGGCTCGACCGGTTCCGCTGAGCCCCGCAACCAGCCCACGCGCATCTTGAGGAAAGCGAGATGACCCGCCAGGCCATCGTGCAGCTCACGAGCCAGGCGCGACCGCTCCTCGAGAATGGCCGAGGCGGCCAGTTCGTCGCCGGGCGCCACGCGGCTTCCGTCATGGCGGCTTCGCTCGCCGTCCGGCGTGTCTCGACTCCCGTCGGCTCGCGCCGGGCGCTTCGGTGCGGCCCCGTCCGTCCTTTTCAACCGAGAAGTTTCAGGCATGCGTCGAGATCAATGGTATGCACGCCGGCGACGGCATTCGCAACCGGGACCCCGGGTGCGGGCCGACCCCGTCGCACCGCGATCGCCGCAAATGGAAACGGGATCGCCGGTTGGGCGATCCCGCCGGATCTGGAGGCGACGGTCGGAATCGAACCGACGATAGGGGTTTTGCAGACCCCCGCCTTAACCACTTGGCCACGTCGCCAAAAAAATTGGAGCGGAAGACGAGATTCGAACTCGCGACCCCCTCCTTGGCAAGGAGGTGCTCTACCACTGAGCCACTTCCGCTCGCGCCTTGCGGCAATGAATATCTACCACATGCTTTTTCACACAGTCAAGGGTCGGCGGCGGCGTGGTATACTCCGCAACCACATCCTGCCTGGAGCCCGTGACATGCCGCGCAGCCGGTTGCTCGCCGCCCTCTGCCTGGGAATGGCGGTGAGCTCAAACCTCTGGAACCAACCTGTTTCCGCCAGCGGCCTGCGGCTACCCGGCCTGACGCTGGCCGCCTCGCCGGCGATTACCGATGTGGGCGGAGACGTCCTGTTCGTGCTCACCGCGCGGTCGTGGCCGGGGCACGTCACGGCCTCAGTATCATTTGTCTCGCCCCACCACGGCTTCACCGGGCAGATGGGCTGGACCGGCTCGTGTTCCTGCTTCAAGCTGGCCGTTGCACTCGCCAAACGCGTCCATCCACTGGAACGGGCGCGTGCCACCGCCACCATCAAGGCCGGGACAGCAACGCGTACCGTTTCCACCGTCTTCCAGATACGTGGTATGGCCGCGAACGGCCGCGGCTTCGCACCAGGTGGGACGCCTCAGCTGACTGCCTGGATAGGTGACCCCCAACCCAATCCGAAGGACGCACAGCACTTCTGTGCGTGGGTCACGACCAGCGACGGCCTGGGTGTTCCTGGCGCCGCGGTCAGCTTCACCGTCCGCTCCCGCGGTCACACGCTCAGCTGGTCCGCCGGGAAGACCGGCACGACGGGGGTCGTGTGCGCGCACCGCGTTATCGCCTTCGTCCGCGCCGGCACGACCGTCTACGTCACCGTGTACGCCGGCTCGATGCGGCACCAGCTCCAGTACATCCCGCATTCCTGAAGGCTTCGCCGGGTGACGCTCGTCGCGGCTCTCGACTTGACCGCGGAGCAAGCATCGTGGCGAGGTACCGTGAAGCGCCGTCGCACGCGCGTCCACGTCGATTCGGGCTGGTAAGTGTGCGGTACCGGCCCGCGCCCAACGCTTGGGCCAGCCATGTGCGCTTCGCCCCGTCTCCGCGATGAGCTCTCCGGCTCGAACTCTACGCCGCTCTCAGGCGACGACTTCGACGGCTTCCTCGCTCACCTGGAGCGGCAGCTCGACGATCACCCGTGTGCCACCGTCTGCGGGAAACTTCGCCTCAATCGAGCCACCGTGCAGCTCGACAATCTGCCGGCTAATGTACAGCCCCAGCCCCATGCCGGACCGGTAGCCGCTCCCATGCGCCTGGTAGAACCGTTCGAAGAGGTGGCACCGTTGGTGGGGCGCCACGCCGATTCCGCGGTCACGTACCGAAAGCCGGGTGCGCGCCGTTCCGACACGCTCCAGGTCGATGTCGATGGGGCCACCATCGGGACTGAACTTGATGGCATTGTCGACGAGGTTAATCATGACCTCTTCTATCCGCAATGAATCGACCTCCGCCCAGAGTGACTCGGGTGCATGCACCACGATCTCGTGCCGCGTAAGCTGCGCCTGCATGTGCTCGAGCACGCGTTGCACCAGGTCAACCAGGTCGGTCGGAGTCCGATCGAGCTCGAGCCGGCCGGCCTCAACGCGAACGGTTTCGAGAAGCTGAGTCACGAGACGCGACAGACGGTCGATCTGGCTGCCGACCACCCGCACCGATCGCTCCAGCGCAACCTTGTCGAGAGCGACCCCAAGCTCCATCCTGCGCAGCAGAGCCTGAGCGGCCAGTTGAACGCTCGCCATCGGCGTCTTTAGCTCGTGAGCGGCAATCGACAAGAACTCGTCTCGCGCCCGTGCTCTCGCCTCGGCCACATCCGCGGCGCTACGGGCCGCTCGCTCGGCCTCGTACATACGCGCGTGGTCGATTGCAAGCGAGACGCGGTCCGCAACGATCTGCAGTAGCTGAATATCCTGCTCTGCGAACTCGCGGCGATGCCGCGAACCGACGTGCAGCACGCCGAGCACGTTCCCGGCGGCGATAAGCGGCACGCCCAGGAGCGACCGCACTCCGCCCTGCTCGAGGGCGGGTATACCCACATCGCTCTCCAGAACGTCCGCCACGATCACCGGGCGCGATTCGGCGGCCACGCGGCCGGCGAACCCATCCCCGATCCTGAAGCGCGCCTCCCACGCGCCCGGCACGTCAAGTCCCTTGACGGCTCGGGTCACGATGACATTGCTGTCATCATCGTCGCGCAGCATGAGGGCGACCGTGTCTACGTGAAGGCTCTCGGCTATGCGGTCGAGGAGGGAGGAAAGGAGATCGTCGAGCGTGAGATGCGCGAGTGCGGTGTCCGTCACGCGCTGGATGGATTCCAGACGCTCCAGCGCGGCATCGGCCCGTTCACGGGCTGCCTGCTCGAGCTCGAGCAGCTGGAGGCGTTCTAACTCGCCGCGCCGGCGCTCGGTCAGGTCGCGGGTCACTTTTGCAAAGCCGACAAGCCGGTCGCCGTCATAGAGTGCGGTGATGACGACGCTTGCCCAGAAGCGGGCGCCGCCCTTTCGCAGCCTCCACCCCTCCTCCTGCCACTGTCCAGCGTCGGCGGCAACGCGGAGCGCGTAATCCGGCTTTCCCTGCCGCACATCGTTTGCGGGGTAGAAGATCGAAAAGTGCCGGCCGATAATCTCCTCGGGGGTATACCCCTTGATCCGCTGCGCTCCCTCATTCCACGACAGGATCCGCCCGGTCGGATCAAGCGCGAAAATGGCGTAATCCTTGACGCTTGATACGAGCAGGCGAAACAGCTCCGCCTGAGCCTGTCCTTGCGCTGGCTGGGTAGTCTCCGTCACTCCGCCTCCTGACTCCAGCATAGCGTGCGTGTTCGAGCGCAAAGTCGAGCCGCTGGTTCACATCATCCCGGTGGCTCGACTCGTACACGGCCCCGTCACTCGCCAACCTGTACAGGTGCTTTCATCGTGTCAACCGCGCGCACTACCGGTCGATTCCCGCACCTGCTACGCTGCGGAAGGTCCGTGACCAAGCGAGCCGACGACGTTCGGCGCCTCGACCCCTACGAATGTCACGTAGTGGAGATAGCCGGGCCGTCGCGCTCGGCTCGGTCGCGCTCCCTTACCTATCGATTACCCACTTCCCGGCCGGGGAGCAGGCACACAGGTTCATCGTCCCATTGGATGACTTGTAGACCTGGATGGTTCTGCCGACATACGTCGAGACGTTGCAGTCACTTGCCGATGGGGGGTATTGCTCGTCACGGTCGCCAGTACGCCGTCCACTCTCTGGCTGGCTCCCGCAATCTACACCGATTCGATCGCATGAATGCCTTCCGGTTTCCCACACGCCCATCGGTAGGCCGTCCACCCTCTGTGGCCGGCTTTCGGCACGCCCGGGAATCCGTACCCAATGTCCCGACGATGGCGCCGTGCGTGCGTCCGCATGTGGTGCATCGCGGTGTGCCGGGAGCGTGGGTGGCCTGCGTTGTGAAAGCCGGCCACAGAGGGTGGACGGCCTACCGCATTTGGGGTATCGGGGCGCACGCCGGCACATGGGGAGGGTGGCGTGCGTGCTGAGCGCGACGGCACTACTCGCGCTCGCATGCAGTCACTCAAGCGACAGGCCGGCTGCATGAGCCGCGTTGTCCAGGTTTCAGCAGAGGCTGCTGGCGTGGAGACGGCTACGCCGTGTGCGCACCTCGACCGCGCCCGCCAGGCAGAAGCGCTGCCGATTCCGGCCAGGCCACTCGCGCCGGCAGATTCGGCTTGACCCGCTTTCGTGTCAGTGACACAAACGAGCCGCTGGTAGCGTCCTCCCAGCGGCTCGCATTTGGCTTAAAACTGCGAAAAACGGTGGTGCCGAGGGCCAGAATCGAACTGGCGACACATGGATTTTCAGTCCATTGCTCTACCGACTGAGCTACCTCGGCCCGTGTCAAGACACGGACAGTTTACCATGTCATCGGGCGCCGCCCGGACGCTTGCACCGCCCTCCAGCGGCGTCTAGGGCAGGATCGTGATCACGATCGGCGTCGCCGCGGGGCAAGCCCGGCCGGCGCCGCAGAGGGGCGTCACGAGGATGGAAGTCGTGCCGGGAGCGATCGCATGCCAGGTCCAGTACTGGTTGACCAGCGACACCGAGCAATTGCCGCCGTAGCACGAGATGTCGCCGGTTGTGCCGGATGCTTCAAGGTGCAGGTACACGGGATTGGTGGTAGCCGTCTGCGGCGTGGCCGCCGGCAGCTCCAGCTTGATCGAGTCGCCGACGTGCACCGTGTACGGTCCGCCGCCCAGGAAGCTGATCCCGAGCAAGAGCGGCACACGCGTTACGATCGGAGCGTAGGTCAGGGTGACAGCCCCGGCGGCGCTCGCGTAGATCCATGCCGCGCCGCCCGGCGGAATCGCCGATACCACGTCGTAGGCGCCGCGATCCGGATTCCACCAGTAGCCGGTGAGGCCGGCCGGAAGCACGGCCGAGCCGGCAAAGGGATTGCCGATGAGGTTCCAGCCGGCAGTTAGCGGACAGCTCTGGGCCGGCCCGGTCGCAGTGGCCGATAGGGTCACTGTGGCGGGGTCGGCAAAGTAGGCATAGTAGCCCTGGCAGACAGCGGTTGCCGGTCCCTGCGTCTGATACGCCATACCATTCCACGAGTAGATCGTCGTCGCAGGGGACAGGCTGGTCCCGGGGGGAGCCCCTGCCATGTTCCAGCCTGCCGTGTAGGTTCCCACGACCGGCGCGGTCTGGGCGCGTGCTCCGGCCGCGCCGACTAACCCAAGCATGATGCTCGCAATCACAGCGGCGGTGAGTCGTGATGTCATCCTTCCCTCCTTGACTCGGTCGCTTTCTATAACGGATGTTCCCCCGAAATTGTAATCGTCTAGCGCCGCTTCCCTTGACGGAGCCGCTGCAAGGCCGATACACTTTACCCGTCCAAGCAGGCCAGGCGATCGCGTGTGACGCGGTCACACGAGGAAAGTCCGAGCTCCGCAGAGCAGGGCGCTGGGTAACACCCAGTGGGGGTGACCCCAAGGAAAGTGCCACAGAAACATACCGCCGGCAACCGCCGGTAAGGGTGAAATGGTGAGGTAAGAGCTCACCGGCAGCCGGGTGATCGGCTGGCCGCGGTAAACCCCGTCTGGAGCAAGACCATGTAGGGAGGCGCGGCGCACACGTGCGCCGCCGGGCTGCTCGCCCGCCGCCTTCGGGTAAGGTCGCTCGAGGCAGCGAGAGATCGCTGCCCTAGATAGATGATCGCCACCGGCAGTGCCGCGAGGCGCCGCCGGGACAGAACTCGGCTTACGGCCTGCTTGGGCCCCTCAGGGGCCGGCCGGCGCTTCGAGACTGCCGCGTCCCCCGCACCCCGGCCTGGCGCAGTGGAAGCGATTCTCCGCCCAACAGGCGGCATGCTGCACCGCCGAGCACTCCGGACAGGTGGCCACCACCTGGTCGGCCCGAAAACGCTGCTCGCAGCGAGGACAGAACGACGCCAGCAGCGGGCTGACGGCGTCCAGCTCCGAGGTGGGCACTCCGCGTGCCAGGGTCGCCGACCGGGCCGCGACGGGCGGCTCGGGTCGCTCCACCACCGGCTCTGGCGGCGCCGGCTCCTCGCCGGCGATAGGCTTCTCCTTCGAAGCGGGCGGCTCAGGTGGCCCCACCGCGGCCGGCGGCATAGCAGCCTGCGCCTCCTCTGGAGTGCTCGCCGCGACGCTCTCGTTCGCGGTTGCTTCCGGTGGAAATGGCTCCGCTGCGGCCGGCACTTCCGGCGTTTGATTCGGCTGCCCAGGCTCAAGGATCGCCGGCCACCGCCCTGCCAGGGCCAGCGCAGCGACGAACCCCACCAAGCCGGCGGACAGGAGC
Source organism: Chloroflexota bacterium (assembly GCA_035295425.1). GTDB lineage: Bacteria > Chloroflexota > UBA5177 > UBA5177 > UBA5177 > DATGJB01. The sequence goes on from DATGJB010000172.1 coordinate 32,720, forward strand.
ACGACACCGATTACGGTAACCGCCAGGTTGCTCCGGCCGGTCAGGGCCTCGAGCACGATCACCCCCGCTCCGACCCACACGAACAGCCGGGTGTACCAGACCGCGTCACTCGCGCGCTCGTCGGGAGCCGAGACGCCGGCGTCGCCTTGCTCAGATGCCATGCACCAGGCGCAAGAATTGATTGCGGAGCGCGGAGCTGCCTTGCAGCGTCTGCTGAATGCGCGGCCACGCGTCGCGAAACTCGAGATACCGGCCAAAGCGCTCCGGGGCCTCGGCTACCGCGGTCCGGACGAATTCGGCCGCGTCGCCGCGGTAGCCGGCGCTCTGGAGTGCATCGATCGCTGCCTCTTCCAGGTCGTCATGCAGGAAGCGGCCGGGATACTGGCCGAGCTGGTCGACGGTGACTGGCCGGAGGCCTGGTGTCTGCTGGGACGCTCGCACCTTCCACCGCTCGTAGGCGAAGCGCACGACATCCTGCGTCAGCTTCGAAATCGACGAGTCCTTGTACGATCCGCCGTGCGGCGGACAGTGCAGAATCCGCAGGTCCTTCCGCAAGAAGAATGACTTCCCATCGAGGCGGGCATTGATGAGGTAATCAATATCCTCGCCGCGAGTGATCCCCGGGTCGAATCCCACTGTCGCTGCCAGCTCGGCGGAGAATTCCATATTGCCGCCGAAGCAGAACGGCGTCTCGACGGTCTCACCAGGCGCCGCTTCCACCGCCTCGGTCTGCTGGTTCATGATCGCGGCTTTTCGGTCGAAGATGTTGACCGACCTGGATTTCGCCGGATCCAGCTGCAGCATGATGCCGCCGTCTTCTTGCAAGTAGTAGCCCGACAGGCCATCCACTCGCTTTCCGTCGATCGCCGTACCCAGCGGTTCGGTCGCCTTCTCGACGAAGCCTGGATCGGTCACGATTTCGTCGTCGTCGAGCGCCACGATCGCAGAGCTGCCGAGAAGCAGCGGCACCGCCAGCTGAAGATTGCGCACGGTGGGGTAGTCGCGCAGCTTCAGGTACTCGGTCGCCCGGCTGTGTCCCTCACCATCCAGCGTGGTCAGCAGCGCTTCGAGCTGGGGGCTGCCGAACACCAGCGACGGCAGTTCGTGATAGCGCCCAACCAGCTCGCGCACGAACCCAAGTGCGGGCTCGGCGACGTCCTCCCCGCTCACCGCCACCAGCACCAGCAGGTAGAACGACCCCGCCGCGCCCTGCAGGCTCTCCAGCAACGTCGAGAGCGTGTCCGGACCATCAAGGACCGTCGGGTGGTCGTAAATTGCATCGCCGCTTCGGGTCTCGCCTCCCCGGCGCGTCCAGTAAGTGGGAACGACGACACAGACCGGCGGCAACATAGCGCCCGATGGTACCACGCGTTTCAGCCGTCCAGGCACGGTTTGGGGGCCAGTCAGCTCGACCCGATTTCGCCAATCTCGGCCCGGAATTCAGTCGCTACAACGCCGCCCGACACCTATGGTCAGCCGAAGCCCGCCGCCAGAATGGCGGACATCGTCCCGACGCCGCGCCCGCTCGCCCGCGAGTACGTTCCAGCGATCTGCTTCCACCACCTACCCAACCCGGTTACATACCCGCCGTCGAGCTTTCGAGACGCCTATTGCGGTAGGCCGTCCACCCTCTGTGGCCGGCACCCGCCCCATCCGGGAATCCGTACCGATTGGTACGACCATGCCGGCATGCGTATATCCGCATGCCGGGCATCGCAGCATGTCTGGGGCGGGGTTGGTATGCCCAGGGCGAGCCGGCCACGGAGGGTGGACGGCCTACCGTGTGCGGACGCGCTCGTCGTTTCTGGAAACCGGCTGGCATGCGCGGTGAAAGCCAGCCACAGTGGGTGGACGGCCTACCGTACCCAATGTCCAGAGATCCACCGCCGTCCATGCGCGGGTAGCTGGTAACGTGGGAGCAGGAGCATGAGTCAAGAGGTCGTCTACCTCGACTACAACGCGACCACGCCGGTCGATCCCTCGGTCGTCTCGGCTATGCTCCCCTACCTCGCCGAACGCTTCGGCAACGCCTCCAGCGCCCATGGCTACGGCTACGAGGCGCACGATGCCATGGAGCGAGCGCGCGGCCAGGTTGCCGCGCTCATTGGCGCCGCCAGCGACGAGATCGTCTTCACCGGCGGAGGCAGCGAAAGCGACAATCTCGCGCTCAAGGGCGTCGTATTCAGCCGGCTCGAGGAACGGCCCCACGTCGTGTCGACACGGATCGAGCACCCGGCCGTCCTCAACACGCTTGCCTATCTGCAGCAGCGCTTCGGCGTCGAGGTGACGCTACTGCCGGTGGACGAGCGCGGCGTTGTGCTCTCCGGCTCGCTGAAGGAGGCGCTTCGACCCAACACCGTGCTCGTTTCTGTCATGCACGCCAACAACGAGACCGGCACGCTCCAGGACATCGCCGCGATCGGAGCGGTGACGCGAGAGAGGGGAATCCTGTTCCATGTGGACGCTGCGCAGAGCGCGGGCAAGGTGCCGGTCGACGTGGCGGCATCCGGTGTAGACCTGCTGACACTGGCCGGCCACAAGCTGTATGCCCCCAAGGGCATCGGCGTGCTGTTCGTGCGTCGCGGAGTCAGTCTCGATCCGCTCATTCATGGCTCGAGTCAGGAACGCGGCCGGCGTGCCGGAACGGAAAACGTGGCCGCCATGGTGGCGCTGGGCGCCGCCTGCGACCTGGCGCGCGACCGCCTGCCGCAGGAGGGGCCGCGCCTCGCGCGACTGCGCGACAGGCTGCACCAGCACCTGCTGGACCAGATCACGGGTCTCCATCTCAACGGGCATCCCAAGCACCGTCTTCCCAACACCCTGAACGTCAGCTTCCCTGGCGTCACCGGGCAGGCGGTCCTCGCCGCCACGCCCGCGGTGGCAGCTTCGACCGGCGCCGCCTGCCACTCGGGCGAGACGAGCCCCTCCGCCACGCTCATCGCCATGGGATTGCCACCCGATCGCGCCGCCGGGGCCGTCCGGCTGTCGATTGGCCGCTGGACTTCCGAGGCGGATATCGAACGCGCCGCCGGTGCGCTTACCGCCGGGTACCGCGAATGCGCGGGCGTGGTGAGCGCCGGCCGCACCTCGTAGCCCTTCCTGTACCCGGTACAAGTTTTGATATACTCTATCCGTGGACTACGTTATGGAGCTGGGCCGCCGCCAGCGCAAGCGTCAGGCGGTCCACCAGAGTCTGCTTGAGGCCGCGGACCGGCTCTTCGCCGAGCGCGGCGTCGCACGCACCACCGTCGAGGAGATAGCGGAGGCGGCCGATGTCGCCCGGCAGACGCTCTTCAATCACTTTCCCTATAAGGAGGCGCTCGCACTCGAGCTCGGGGCCGAACACGTCGCACAGGTGGCCCATGGAGCCCACGCTTTGCTCGAAGCCGGCACGCCGGCGCTCGAGGTTTTGGAGCGTGTCTGCGCCCTGGTGCTCGAAGCTTCGATCGAACAGGGAGAGCGAGCCGTCATCGTGGCCCAAGAATTGCTGCATCCGGACCCGGAGAGGGCCGCACGTGCGGCCGACAGAGTTCCGCTCTGTAGTCTCCTCGAAGCCATCCTGGCTCAGGCCAGGGAAGAAGGGTCGGTGCGTCAGGAGCTTCCCCTCGACGTCGTCGCCAAGCGCCTGTGCGCTATTCTCACTACGATCGTCGCTCAGGTTACACATGATGCTGCGTTGGCACGCCGCGAGCTCGCGGTGTGCTTTGACATTTTGTTCCACGGTATATCGGAGAGGAGTAATTGACATGCTTTCCTGGACAAACGGCCGACGAATGGGCCACCGCCTCGTGAGTGCGACTCTGCGCTGCCGGCAGTGCAGCCGTGCCGCCGGCGAGCTGGTGGGCTATGCCGACCGGAGTTTGGGTGAGTCGCGCTTCGTCCCAGTAGACACGGGCTTCATGCCCCACAATCTCGGCGGAGAGCTGCGCTGCGGCCGTTGCGCCGGCCAGCTCTACCTCGACGACATCGAGGCGCTGGGCCGAAATGTGCCGCTCGACGAGGCTGGTGGCGTGCCGTTCTCGCAGATCGTCGCCGAGACCGCGCTCGCTGGCACGTCGGCTGCCTAGCCGGATCACCCACTCAACCAGGCACGACCGGGCCACGACCGCTTGATGCGGTCGCGGCCCTTTGCCTTTTCTTGACCGACGTCGGGGCGCCTCCGCACGCGCGATGGCCGGCGGCATGTATACTCGCCGGGAGCAGGCACCTGAAGTCGTTACGGCACGACTTCGCCGTCCGTTGAAATGGTGAAAGGAAGCACGCGGCGTTCGGCGCCGTGAATTCGAGGCACTCGTGCACCGTCTGTTCTTGCTGGCCGGCGTCATCCTGGCCGCGATTGCCATCCCCGGAATCTTTGCGACCTCGCCGCTGCGCGCCGCGAGCAGCACCTCAACGCCCACCACCGCCACGCCGGCGCTTCCCAGCGCGACGCCCACTACCACGCCGACCTCGACCGCAACTCAGACCGACCCGATCCGTCACATCGTCATCATCATCAAAGAAAACCGGACCTTCGATAACTACTTCGGGACCTTTCCACGCGCCGATGGGTCTACGGTTGGAACCACCTCCGACGGTCGCCGGGTGCCGCTGGGCCACACACCCGATCACACGCTGCTCGATATCGCGCACCAGGGCAACGCCGCGACCATCGCGGTGGACAACGGCCGCATGGACGGGTTCGACAGCCTGGCGGGTGCATTTCAGAACGGCCAAAACATCGCCCTCTCGCAGCTCCATGAGTCCGATATTCCCAATTACTGGGCCTACGCGCGCACTTTCACCCTCGACGACCATTTCTTCTCGACTATCAACGGGCCCAGCTTTCCCAATCACCTTGTGCTGGTGGCGGGCTCGTCGAACAACACGGTCGATAATCCGATCTACAACACCAACCATTCCTGGGGTTGCGATGCCGGGCGGTACACCGAGGTGGCGCGGGTCAACCCGGCCACCGGGGCCCGCGACTACATCCGTCCTTGCTTCGACATGGTCACGCTCCCGGACCAGCTGCAGCAGGCCGGCATCAGCTGGAAGTACTACGCGCCCAGCGCGTTTCAATCCGGCTACATCTGGTCGTCGCTCGACACCATCCGTCACATTCGCTATTCGAGCCTCTGGCAGTCCAACGTCGTGCCGACCGGCAACTTCATCAAGGACGTTCGTGCCGGGACGCTGCCCCAGGTGAGCTGGGTGGTAGAGAACGCCGACGTCAGCGAACATCCGCCGTACAGCTCCTGCGTGGGCGAGAACTGGACGGTGCGACAGATCAACGCCCTGATGGCCAGCCCGCTCTGGGCGAGCACCGCCGTCTTCCTCACCTGGGACGACTTCGGCGGTTTCTACGACCACGTTCCGCCGCCTCACGAGTCCGCCATAACCTACGGGCCGCGGGTGCCGACGCTGGTCATTTCGCCCTATGCGCGCCACGGGTTCATCGACCATGCGCGGTACGACTTCGCCTCAATACTGCGCTACATCGACGAGAAGTACGGACTGCCGCTCATCTCCGGTTACGTCCGCAGCGCGGCAAGCATCGCCGCCGATTTCGACTTCTCGCAGACGCCGCTGGCGCCGCTGCCCTTGAAGTCCCGAGAATGTCCTCCCGGCGCCGACATGCAGCCGACGCCCGTCTCCGGCACCGTGCTCCACGTGATCAACTGGACCAAGGAGCGCGCGATCGTGGTGCGAATCGCGGCCACGCGCAATCCGGCGACGATCGTGCTTTCGTGGCAGTCGACTCTGGAGGACTCGACGTCGCGGAAGATCAGGCTCACCGATATCCAGCCCGGTGACCAGGTCAGCTCGGCATCGGTACCGACTGCAGACAGCGCGCTGGTCTACCTTGGAAGCGACGTACAGGACAACGACCTCAGCTACGTGCAGGGGGTGACGGGGACCGTCCTGGCACGCCACACAGGCGCACTCATGCTTCGGGTACAGCTGGTGGACGGCCGGATCCAGACCTGGGACCTCGCGCCGGGAACGCGCAAGCTCGGGGCGTTGAGCGGCAAGGGCATCCGGGCGATTCACGCCGGTGACATCGTGGTTGCGTCGGGCATGTTCGACCGCCGGCTGGGAGAAATCGTGCGAGCGGTTTCGCTCCGCCTCTACCCCGCCGTTGCGCTCACGTCGGCCCGCGACCACCATCGCCGCTAGCCGCCTACACGTGTCTCTGGGCAAGGCCGGCATGGTAGATTGCCTGCAGGGGGCTTGACAGTCCCCAACATCTATCTATCCGGGAGCCCGATTCAAAAACAGCGCGGCCCGCTCCGGCCGGCATTACGCCTCGCCCAGCGGTCCGTCTACAGTTTTGAAGTGCGCTCTTCTTCCACACACACGAAGGTGGAGTATGAATCTTTCTCCGTCCCCGATCATTCCTGACGCTGCCCTGCTCATCGACTGGGACAACCTAAAGGCGGGACTCAAGAGCATGGGCCGGCAGCCGAACATTTCCTCGCTCCTCGACGCCGTCAACCAGCGGGGACGCGTCGTCATCGCGCGTGCCTACGCCGACTGGCAGCAGCGAGTAAACGCCTTCGACCCGCCCAACCTGTACGCGGCAGGGATCGAGCCGGTGTATGTGCCGGTCCGGATGCTGGGCGGCCGCATCTTGAAGAACAGCGCCGACGTGAAGCTGGCCGTCGACTGCATCGACTTCCTGAACACGGCTGCTCACCTGCAGACATTCTTTCTCGTGTCGGGCGATTCGGATCTGGTCCATCTCGTCAACTTCCTTCGGGCGAGGGGGAAGCGAGTCGTGGTCATCGCCGTCTCCGGCACGCTCTCCCAGATGCTGGCCGAAAACGTCGACGAGCTACTGATGTACGACGTCGACATCGATCCGGTGCGCCAGCCTGAGCCGCCGGCCAACGGCCGCAAGGCCAAGGCCACGCCCGAAAGTGCCCGCCTTGACGAGGCGTTCGACGCGCTCGCCGACTTGCTCCGCAATCGCAGTAATCGAGTCGGCTCGCTGTTCTCCTGGATCGGCATTCAACTGGGGCGACGCGGCTTCGACCATCGCAGCCTTGGCTTCGAGCGGTTCAAGGACTTCATGCAGGAGGCCGAACGGCGCGGCAAGGTGCGCATCCTCACCCGCGGGCTGCAGGACTGGGCGTACCTCCCCGAACAGTACGACGACATGACCAAGGTCGAGGCCGAGGAAGAGGAGGAGGAGGCGAACGGGGACGAGGCGGAGCTGCGGCCCACCGCGGTCGTGGCATCACTGGCGGAGGAGGACCAGCGCAACTTTGTCCGCTATCTCGCCGACCTTGAGGCGCGCTCCGAGTACCTCATCCCACCGTATATCGCGTCGCACCTGGTGCGTCAGAGTGTGCTGCCTTCGCTCTCTCAGACCCAGATCAGATCGCTGGTGCGTGACGCGATCCAGGAAGAGATCCTCATACCCTCGACGCACGTCGTGGCCCACCGCGCCACCGGAAAACCGTACGAGCTGCGCACCGTCAAGCTCAACGCCGACCACCCGCTGGTGCAGGCAGTCTTCGCAGAGACCGCTGCATAATACCCGTTGCTGAAGCGGTCGAAGCCGCCCCACGCCGGGCTCGGAGGGCCGGCCTGCGGGCTCTGAAAGGAGCTCTTAGCGGCCTCCGCCCGTGTGCATCGGCATGACGACGTGGGTGTACTCGACTGAGTCGATAGGCCGGAAGACCGCCGCCGAGTTCGGTCCGGTGATCTCGAGCCCCACCTGGGGGGACTGCACCACGCCGAGCACGTCGGAGACGTAGCGTGAGTTGAACTGAACGCGTGCCGCTCCGCCGTTCACCACGGCGTCAAGCTCCCCACGGTCCTCTCCCAGCTCGGCGGCAGACCCCATTACGATCACGTTGCCCATACCGGCCTCGTCGCCGGGCTGAATCTCGAGCGTGATTGCGTTGGAGTTGTCGCGCGAGAAGAAGCTCGCGATCTTGGTGGCCTTGAGGAGCTCGCCCGTACTGACCACGATCTTGGTCGAGAACTTCGTCGGAATGATCTGCTTGTAGTTGGGAAATGCGCCCTCGATCAGTCGCGACACGACGTGCAAGTCCTCCGCCCGAAAGACGATCTGATTTCGGTTTGGAGTTACCGCGATCTGCACCGGCGCATCGGACTCGGGAAGGATCCGGGCAAGCTCGCTGAGCGTCCGCCCGGGAACGATCACACTGAAGTCACCGCTGGCCGGCTCGACCAGCTCGCCGACCCGCGTCGCTAGGCGAAAGCCGTCGGTCGCGGCGAGTGTCAGCTGCGTTCCGGAGAATGTCGCCAGTACCCCTGTCAGCATCGGCCGCGTGTCGTCCATTGCCGTTGCGAACGCCACCTGCTCGATCATTTCCTTGAGGAGTGTGGCGTCGATCTGCGCCGCCGCCTGCTCGGACGCCGACGGAATCACCGGGAAGTCGTCTGCCGGCATGCCGCGAATGGTGGCCTCGAAGCGGGCAGCGGCCAGATGGGCACTGTGACTGCCGCGCTTCACCGAGATCTCGACCGGACCGGAGGGCAGCGAATCGACCAGCTCGGTCAGCAACTTGGCGGGCAGCGTGATCGCGCCCTCATCGCTCACGGTGGCGTCGATCCACGTGGTAATGGCCACGTCCAGATTGGTCGCGGACAGTTTGAGGCGGCCCTCCTCGGTGGCCAGAAGAATGTTGGTCGTGATCGGTAGCGGACTCCGCGCGGCAACGGCCCGGCCGGCGACGCGCAGGCCGTGACTCAAGCCCTCCTGGGCCGCAGTGATGTTCACGTGTTACTCCTCTTGAAACGTCCTTCCGGCACATGAAGGCCAGCGTTATGTCGAGCTGATGAATGCGGGAAGGACGTCGCGACGACGTCAGGTGGGAACCCGCAGATTATACGAGACATGTCCAGACCCTTCAACGCGCGTTTAGCGAGTGGACGGCGCCGCGCTTTCCTGCTGGAACCCGTAATCGAGAAGCGCCATGCCATCGGCGAAGCGGGCGGCCCCACTGCTACCGAGGTTCACCGATATGACCCACTTGCCACCCCGGCGCGCCGACGCGACCAGGCAGGCCCCGGCGCCCGGTGTGGTCCCAGTCTTGACGCCGTCCACCGCCCCGCTCCTCCAGAGGAGCTGGTTGGTGTTTGTCCAGGTGTGGACGATCCGTCCCTCTACCGAGGTCGCCGTCCAGTTTCTCGTCCGCACCACCCGGGCGAACATGGGGCGCGACATCGCGGCGCGTGCCAGCTCTGCCAGGTCGTGCGCCGTCGTCACCTGCCCCCACTCGTCGAATCCGTTTGGTGTGAGGTAGCGTGTGTGCCACAGATGAAGACGGCGCGCTTCCGCGTTCATGAGGCGAGAGAACCCGGCGGGGCTGCCGGCAACCGCCTCGGCGACGGCAATGGCGGCATCGTTCCCCGAGGGAAGCAGCATGGCGTACAGGAGGTTACGCAGCGTGATGCGCTCTCCCGCGTACAGGCCGGCTGATGAGCCGGGGTACGTTGCCGCGTAGTAGCTGATCGTCACCACTCGGTTGAGAGGGATGTGCCTGACAAGCACGACGAGCGCCGTCATGATCTTGACCGTGCTCGCAGGATCGCGCTCGACGTTGGCATTCCTGGCATACAGGACGTTTCCCGTCCACCCGTCGATGACCATCGCTTCGGGCGCGGTGAGTGGCAGCCCCCCGGCCGCCGTCGACACGCCGGTAGGGAGGAGGAGCGCTGGGAACAGCAACACGAACAGAAGGCGGAACACCGACAACCTACCGAGAGGGCTGGTCACCATCGTAGCGGAAGCGCGGTGCCCGTGCTAGCCGGCAGTCGGTTGCTGAACCGCACCGCCCAGCCGGCGGTCGAGCCCGTGTGTTGCGAGATACTCGCGGGCCTGCAGATAACCGGCCAGGACCAGCTCGGCCGTTCTGCCGAAGTCGCGCCCATCTGGTACCTCGGGAAGGTTCGGCAGTAGCAGATGGACGGTGCGGCCACGTGTGAAGGAGAACGACGCCATCTGGATGACGGATGCCCGGGCAGAAATGCGGGCGCAGCGATCGACCACTCCCACGGTCCCCGGGACACCGTGGTCGAACGAGCTGCAGTCGAGTGCGAACACCGAGGTTGCTCCGCGCTCCAGCAGCGTCGGCAGCGGCATGTACTCGAGGACGCCGCCGTCGACGTAGTAGTCCTCGCCGATCCGGTACGGCGGGAAGACTCCAGGAATGGCAGTGCTCGCCATCAGCGCCGGCACGATCGGCCCGGAATCGAACACCACCCGCTCCCCATCCGACAGCCGCACCGCGGTGACGAAGAGTGGGAGCACGGCATCCTCGAACGTCGCGTCGCCGACGTGCTGGCGCAGAAACGCTTCCCAGGCATCGGCGCGGTGCACGTAGCCGCGGCGCGCCAGGTTCATGAGAATGTGGAAGCGGCTCCCGGGAGAGACATCCCGGGTTCGGAGGGCAAGCCAGATCGCCTCCAGCTGGTCGAGACGATGAGGATGGACCGCGAACCACGCGGCATTGACCGCGCCCGCACTGGTCCCGGCCACCAGTTGCGGCCAGATGCCGGCCTCGGTAAGGGCCTTCAGGGCGCCAACCTGACTCGCCCCACGCGAGCCTCCGCCAGAAAAAGCGTAACCGACGACTCCCTCGGTTTCCCGCCCTTCGGCTTCACCGCGACGGAATCTGCGAAACATGTCCTTCCTGCGCTTCTGCTGCTCAACCGAAAGAGAGGATGATAGCCACATTTAACTCCCGCCGGCCGAAATGCGCAAGCCGCGGCCCGCCGGCCGGGCGGCGGGATATGGCTACACTCTCGGTAGGAGGCCAGCGTGGACGGGGAACGGGAAGGCTCGTGCGTCGCCAGGATCGCCCACCACGGCGACCTCCTGCTGTACGATTTCGGCCCGTACCATCCGCTTCGGCCGGAGAGAATCACGGCAGGCCTCGATCTACTCGAATCCGCCGGTCTGTGGTCGCCCGATACCGAGCTGCTCACCGCTTCCGCCGCTCGGCTGGCCGACCTGCACACCGTGCACGACCCCGATTACGTGCGGGCGGTCGACGAGGCGGGCACCGCGTACCTGCCCGCCGGCGAGCTGGCCCGCTACGGGCTCACCTCGACCGATAACCCGCCGTTTCCGGCGATGCACTACGCTGCAGCGCTGGTGGCGGGGGCTACAACCTCGGTGACGCGCGAGGTGCTCGCCGGCCGGCTGGATCATGCCTTCAGCCCGGCCGGCGGTCTGCACCACGCGCTGCGCGACCGCGCCTCCGGTTTCTGCATCTACAACGATCCGGCGGTCGCAGCGGCGGTCGCCGCCCGCGAGTTCGAGGCGCGAGTCATGTACGTCGACTTCGACTGCCACCACGGAGACGGCGTGCAGTGGCTGTTCTACGAGGACCCGAACGTTCTCACCATCTCACTGCACGAGAGCGGCCGCTTCCTCTTTCCGGGAACCGGCGCGATCTCGGAGACCGGCGAGGGGCGCGGACGCGGGTACGCGGTCAATATGCCGTTCGCGCCATTCACCTGCGACGACGACTGGCAGGAGGCGGTGGATGCGCTCATCCCGCCGCTCGCCCATCGCTTTGCCCCCGACATACTGATCACCAACCACGGGTGCGACACCCACATCTGGGACCCGCTCACCCACCTCTCCCTCAGCACCGACTCCTTCGTCCACCAGGCGCGCGTCTCCCACCGGCTCGCGCACGAAGTCTGTGGTGCGCGCTGGATCGCGGTCGGCAGCGGCGGCTACGACTGGCGGCGCGTGGTGCCGCGATCCTGGGCCATCGTCTGGACCGAGATGACCCGGCGTCCGCTTCCCTACAGCCTGCCGCCTGACTGGATCTCTCGCTGGGACACCGAGTCGGCCGAGCCGCTACCGGACACGTTTCTCGATAACTCCGATGATCTGACCGGGCCCTCCCCGCGAGCCGCCGAGGTCCGCGCCGCCAATCGCGACACCCTGCGCCGTCTCCGCAGCCTGGCCGGTCTCCAGGCATAACACCACCCGACGCGTCAGCAACCCACTTGCCACGAGCACCGGCCGTCCACTCTTCGCCCTCCCATGCAGCGCATCCTGCCCGTTCTCACCAATGCCGCGCGACTCCGCCTACGAGGTAGGCCGTCCACCCTCCGTGGCCGGCGGACATCACGCACTCCGGATGGCTTCCATGAATACCCGGCGGCTTCGCACACGCCTTCGGTAGGCCGTCCACCCTCTGTGGCCGGCACGCGCCCCGCACGCGGTTGCGTATCCATTGGTCCAACGATGCCGGCACGCGTGTGCCCGCATGCGGTGCATCGCGGTGTGTCGGGGCATGGGGCGCATGCGTTGCGAAAGCCGGCCACAGAGGGTGGACGGCCTACCCCAATCGGGTTACGGGGTGCGTAGCGGTGATACAGGCACGTTCACGCATTCGGCATATGGGCATCGCAACGGCGATACCGGCGTGGCCGAAGGACTCGACGTATAGGCGACGCACTCACGATGACGACGTCGCTACAGCATCCCGCGTGTACGCGATGTAATCGCGGTACCGACTTGGCCGCCTCGGCCGGCGTGGGGGCGATGCGATCGCGATGCCGGCATGGCTGCCCCATGCGGCGTGTGAGACGTGCACTTGCGATACCGGCGTGATGGCCCGTGCCCAGCATTCATGCGATGCAACGGCAGAACGGCCCGCATGCCGCGTTAGGGTGGCGTGACCGGCATTCACACGTTCCGCTCGTGTGTCGGAGATGCGCCTGACGATCCAGACTACGCACCTTCGATTGGCGCGCGTGAGAGATATCCGCCGCACCGGCATGGGCACCGAGTTCCGCCCGTGGGACAAGTGATTCCGGTACCCACCATCGCCGCTCCAGCCTTCGGCTTGAAACCACACGCCGCGGGGCGCAGTATATGCTGAATACGGTAATCAGCAACACTTGAGGACTCCATGCAGGACTTCCAGGAGCACGCCGACGACGACCTCATCGAGCTCGCCAAAGGCGGCAGCCATTCCGCTTATCGGGAACTGGTGGCGCGCTACAAGGACGCGGGTTTCCGCGTTGCCATGAACGTGCTCCGCAACCCGTCCGACGCCGAAGACGCCGTGCAAGAGGCGTTTATCAAGGCGTACGTCTACCTGGGCACCTACTCGCCGCGCTACCGGTTCTACACCTGGTTCTCAACCATCGTGCGCAACGTCGCTCTGTCTCACCTGCGAGCGAGGGACTGGTACGTGATGCCCCTGGAGAACGATCTGGCGGTTCCCGTTCGATCAGTCGTCGCGGAGTCGCCCGAGCTGGCGGCTCTGGCCTCGAGCCGGCACGAGCTCGTGCGCGAGGCGGTCAATCTGCTGCCGGAGAAGTACCGCCGGGTCCTGGTTCTCCGTTACTGGCACGATCTCAGCTACGAAGAGATCGCCACCGTGACACAACAGTCGCTGGGGGCCGTCAAAACCCAGATCTTCCGGGCCAAGAACCTCCTGGCGCAAAGTCTGCGCTCCCCGGAGCTCGGTTTCGCGGACTGATCGATGGCTATTCACGCTCACCACTCCCCCACCGACCTCGCCGAGCCCAAGCTACCGGCGGACTTTGCCGAGCGGCTGGAGCGCTCGCTCCGTGAAGCGGACCGCGAGCGCCGGCGGCAGATGTGGCTGGCACGGGCGCGGCGAGCGCTGCTGCTCACGCTCCTCGTCGGGCCCTTCGTCGGCTGGCGACTGACCCTCAGCGCCCCCTCCGGTCTTCACCTCTACATCGACGTCCTCAGCTGGCTGGCCTTCATGCTCGACGCCGCGGTCCACGTCGACGCGTCAGTACTGCGCTATCTCGGGCTGCAGGCGTTGCCCGCCGTCACCGGCTGCCTGCTGTTCGCGATGGTGACGCTTACTCTTCTCTGGACGGACGACACGCCATGACCCGGCGACACGTCCTCGCCGCCGGCTGGCTCCTGGTGCTGGCGCTGAGCGCGCTGCTGCCGGTGAGCGCGCTCCTGCACGGCATCCTGCATCTCGGAACGTCTCCCATCGTCGAGCGATCCACGCTGACCCGACCCTTGATCAGCATCGGCAGCGATGTCACGCTGGCGCGCGGCTCGACATCCGTCGTCGTCTCGCTGTTTGGCGACGTCCACGTCGAGGGGACGGTGCACAACGACGTCGTCGCGGCCGGGGGCCGGATCTACCTCGAGCGGGGATCCCGCGTCACCGGCGACGTGCTCGGCGTGGCCGGCGGCATCTACCTGGCTCCGGACGCGGTGGTTGCCGGCCGTCTGGGAGGCGCGCTGCATCGCTGGAACGGGAAACCCGTCGTGCCACGGCACAATCTGACCGCGCTACTCACCGGCAGCATGAGGCTCGGCCTGGCCGCCGGTCTGGCACTGCTACTCGCCGGCGCCTGCCTCACCGTGGTGTTTCCATGGCAGGTCGTGCTGATCTCCAGCACCCTCAAGGGATCGCCGTTGAAGAGCGGTCTGGCCGGACTGGCCAGCCTCGCCACCTTTCTCTTCCTGGTCGTGCCGCTTGGCCTCAGCCTCGCCGGTCTGCCGTTCGCCTTGCTGCTGACGGCGGCGGCGACGCTCGCCTGGCTCTTCGGCATGACGGCCGCGGCGGTCGTCGTCGGACGTCTGGTGGCACGGGGGCCGGTCTCACTGCTGTGGGCATCGGCCGCGGGACTGGTCGCCCTCGCCGTGGTGATGGCCATCCCCGTGGTGGGCCCGATGACGGTGATCGGCACCGGTCTGCTCGGAGCCGGCGCACTGGCCGTCGCGCTCGTAAACCGCGCCCGGCCCGCCGCTCCGCTGCCCTGAAACAATCGGCCCGCGCCGCGCGTACATCGAGTCAGTGTGCCCTTCGAAACCGCGCGCCGCGGCGTCTTCAACTGCCTCGCGGGGTTTGAGGACAATCTCTGATTTCGACGCCTGGCGGGGTGCCGGGCTTCCGAGGGAGTGAATGGAAGTTTCGATCGCGCCGGCTCAGGCCTGTTTCTGGTCGGGTATTGTATCCCTGCAGACGCGGCATGCCCGCGAGTTCGTCGACATCACCGAGTCGATCGAGGAGTGCATCGCTCAGTCGGGGGTTCGCGACGGGCTCGTGGTCGCCGCCTCTCAACACACGACCGCCTCGATCGTCGTCAACGAACACGAGCCTGAGCTGCTCAAAGATCTGAACGGATTTCTGCAGCGACTGGCGCCGGAGCATCGCGAGTACGCCCACAACGACGCGCCCTGCGGGCCGGGTGAGATGCCGAACGGACACTCACACTGCCAGGCCCTCTTGCTTAACACCACCGCGTCGGTACCGATTATCGGCGGGCGAATGGCGATAGGGCGGTACCAGCGCGTCTTCCTGGTCGAGCTCGACCATCCCCGGCCTCGGCGCGTGACCGTGGCCGTTCTTGGGTCCTGAGCCGCCCTTACCAGTCCAGCGGCTCGACGAACACGTCCACTTCGCCGCCGCACGACAGGCCAACGTCAAACGCCATCTCGTCCGAGATGCCGTAATGCAGCAGCTTCGGCCGACCGCTTTCGAGGACGCTCATCGCCTCTTCGTAGATGTTCGACTCGAGGCAGCCGCCGCTGACCGAGCCGGCGATCTTGCCGGACGCGGTGATGGCCATCTTCGCCCCGCGTGGCCGTGGTGTCGAGCCGGCCGTTTTCACCACTGTGACCAGCGCGATCTTCTCGCCGGCCGAACGCCAGCGATCGAGGTCGTCGAGTATGTCCTTCATGGCGTCCCCTGCCCTCTCTACCCGATCCTACACCGGACAGTCGCCGGCGCCCCGTGCGGCCCCTTTGTTTCGCGCGCCGTGAATGCCTACACTGGCGACGGGCGGGAAGGATGACGATCTATCTCGGAACGCAGGGCTGGAGCTATAAGGACTGGGTGGGCCCGTTCTACCCACCCGGGACGCGTGACGCCGATTTCCTGATGCGCTACGCCGAAAACTTCAACGCCGTCGAGCTCGACACGACCTTCTACGGCACGCCGGCGGCGGCGCGCGTGCGGAAGTGGTACGACTCGACCCCCGACGGGTTCCAGTTCACCGCGAAGGTACCTCGCTCCATCACCCACGACCGTCACCTGGTAGACGCCGGGGACGAGCTCGCCGAGTTTCTGGCCGCCGTCTCGCTGCTCGAGGCCAAGCTGGGAGCGGTACTGATCCAGCTCCCGCCCGACTTCACGGCCGACGAGCGCCCCGCCCTCGAACACTTTCTGGATCTGCTGCCGGCGGATATGCGGTTCGCCGCCGAGTTCCGACACCGTTCCTGGCTGGAGGATTCGACCTACGAGCTGCTGCGCGAGCACGGCGTCGCCTGGACCATGATCGACCTCCGCTACATGCCCACCATCCCGGAGGTGACTGCAGACTTCACTTACATTCGGTGGCTCGGCGACCGGCGGCTGATCGAGCGAGTCCACGCGACACAGCTCGACAAGACGGCGCGGCTCGATGCCTGGTCGGAGCGGATTGAGGAAGTTGCGAGGCGGGTTGAACGCGTGTACGGCTTCGTCAACAACCATTACTCCGGGCACTCGCCGGCCGACGTGAGGTACCTCGCGGCCCGCCTCGGCCTCCCCGAGCCACCGGCGCCGGCCGGTCCCGAGCAGGGCAGCCTGCTGTGAACCCGATCTACTCCATCCTCGAGTCCCCGCATCGCTGGTTGATTCTGGCATCCCTCGCCTTCGGCGCCGGTGTGGTCGGCGCGATCGTGATGATCGTCTACGACTGGCCGCACGACCTGGCCCGCGTCTGGTTTTACGCCTCCCTGGTGGTTACCCTCTATTGCGTGGGCCGCGGCCTCATCAGCTGGAAGCAGGCAGTGGAGCCGGCGCTGATCGAGACCGCTACCCCGGAGCAGGCGGACTCCTCCGCCGCTGGCGAGACCGAAGAGAGCGCTCCGTCGAATCCAGAAGTCCCCGCATAGTCCTCCCACGTGCCGGTGCGAGGACTACAGTGAGCCGGGTTTTGACACAGGATCGAGTACGGAGTGAGGACCATGGAGATCGCGTCAGGGCCTCCGGTGCAGACCCGGCGGAGGTTGCGTCCCGCCCAACGAATCGTCATCTCGGTGCTGGCTGTGCCCATACTGGGATGGACCGCGTTGTGGGGATCGAAGCACGTCGGGTGGTGGACGCCAGCCGGTCACGACATCGCGCGGGTGGTGCGCGGGGCCGCGAGTATCAATGAAGACCTGCTGACGCCACCTCAGGCGTACCGCAATGTCCCGATCACCGCGGCGCAAATGAGCGCGCTTTCCCGCGTTGCGCAACGGAAGCTCGCCGATTACTACACGGGCCCGTCGCTGTCGGGCCGGCGCGATGTTGCGGCTCGAACCCTGAATCCACGGCTCCTGCACGGGGGAAACACGTCTGACTGGATGACCCACTGGCGGGTGGACTGGGTTCATTTGGGTGAGCTCACCCTGCTGCCGGGAAGTTCGACTGCCACTGCCACCGGGAGCGCCGAGTATTGGTCGAACGGCGGAGTCCTCAATCGCCTCGACTATACGTGGCATCTGTTGCACACAACCGCCGGCTGGCGGGTGAGCCGGGAAGAGTCGGAGTTTCAGCTCGGATACGGACCATAAGCGAGACCGCTCGAGCTGTGATGGGTCGGCGTCGGACGGGGCTCCGGGGCCGGTGGAGGATTAACCGTGGCGACGGCGTTGAAGGCGAAGTACGCGACGTCTTCGACGTACCCGGCGCTTCCCTTCGGGGTGTACTGCGTGTACCGTCTGCGCAGCAGGCGGTGCGTGGCTGGATCCACGTACCAGTCGAAGGATTGCCGGCTATCGGGAGCCGATGCGTGCAGATGCCACGCCGGCGTGCCACCGCCCGGTGTACCGCCCACATCCTGGAAGTGGAGTGTGGCACGTACTCGCCAGTCGCGAAGAGAGATTCGCGGACAGGCTAACGGCAGGAGCAGGGGGAACGCGAAGTCGCCCGGGCCGGTCGACTGGGCTTGCCAGGGTCCCCACCTCGTGCTCGGAGTGCGGTGCCGCTCCCAGTCCTTCCTCGGCTTGCCGATGAAGATGATCTGCCAGAGGTTTCTGCCTGACCGGAGAGACATGAAGGCGCGGGGTTCCCTCATAGTGCAGACTCCGTTGAATGTCGTCGACAGGCCCGGGGGACCGAAGCTTCCCCGGGACTCGACGGTGCGTACCTGCTTCATGGCGGCCACCGCTTCAGACGCGTGTCGGTCGCCTGCCTGAGCGGCCGCGCTCGACGTGGGGTTCAGTTCCTTCACGCCCGCGCCTCCCACCGTCAGGGGAGACGCGGCGAGCAGCATGGTGGCAAGCACGAGGCTCGCCGCAGAGCCCCGGCATCGCGATAGTAGACGATTCATTTCGGAAGGAGCCTCCTCACGACTGCGGTGCAGAAAGAACGATGCAGGAGTTCGAGCATCGGAGCCAGCGCCCCTCGGCGTCAGAAGTGCGAATAGCTCGGTCGCACGTCTTCAACGATCCACTCCTCGGTGATTCTGCCGTCCTTGATGTGGTGGATGAACACTGTCGTCAGATACCGCGGTTCCTGCAGTTTCCTTGGGCCGCGCGGCGCCGCCGCTACAAGCTTCCGACGCAGCAGATTCTTACTCACACCGTCCCCAGTCACAAGCTGTGATGTAGTCATTGTCGCAAGCGCCGCCGCAGCGCGACGTCATGCAGTCGATGCAGAGTCTGAGCAACGCTGGGTACACGACGTGGCCCATACATAACGGGCTCGGGAAGCGTACATTCGGTAGGTGGTCGGCGCATGAAGATTCACGTCTTGCTGCGTGCTCCAATGTGGCCCGGGCAGCATGGCGATTCGTGTCGCTCAATTGATGGAGCGACGACGTGAGGCGGCGGTTGGAGCGGTACCGTTACTTTCTCTCCGGCATTGCCTTGCTGAGTCTCACCGCCGGCACTCTCATGACACCCCCTCACCGAGTGGCAGCGGGGACGTCGAGCGGTTGGTCGGCCTCAGTGTCTTTGTCGGTCTTCTCACGAGGCAAGTGGCTCACGCCCACCAACAGCAACGTGGATTCGTTGAGTCTGTCACGAGTGCGCCTTGACGCGAGGGGCCATGGCGTTGCCAGTCCGCACGTGGTGACTCGCCTATCCATGAGCCACGTCACCTGGCAAGGTTCTCAGAAGCTCATCATGGCTCCTGGTTTGGAGACCGGCATGAAACGCACCTCTGCCGCGGGCCCGACAGCGACGTTTGAGACGGTGGTCCGGATCCCAACAATGCTCCCCGGGGGTGGGACGTGGTTGATGTGACGGTCAAGAAAGGCCACGACCCGGTACACGCGCGAACTCGCATGTTCATTGACCTACCAGCGATACGAACGGCCGCGAATACCGTGACCATTCCCACCGCGGCCAGGTTTTGCAGCAAGGATCCGCGCCTGCACCACATTCCGTACGCCGTCTTTGTGCATGGCTACTACGTGAGTTTGACTGGCGGTGACGGCCCTCCCGTCGGGATCACACTCGATCGCCCGCGGAGGCTGCCGGCCAACATTCGCGCCGTTCTAGATAATGGTACCTATCCCCACGGTCTGTTCACCGGTGGCGGGAACCCGCCCGCCGGCAAGTTCGGGGTGAGTCGGGGCTGGTACACGAGACCGGTCTTCCTCGATTGCGATATGCGTCGGCCTTCCGACATCCTTCTCAGCTAGACAGGCTGACGGATATCACCGGCCACTCGCGGTCGGAGTTTCGGAACAGGCTCGCAGCACATCGACCTCGCAGCCTGGCGTGAACGGGTCGAAGCCGTGCTCAATCAGCCACCGGATCGCCTGCAGGCACCGAAACGACCACCATGCGCGGATCACGTCGAGGTCGACGTCGGCGCCATAGCCGGCGACGACGTCGCCAAGGTGTTCCTCGTGTCCAAGCGTCAAAATAGCGAGGTCGTACAGGGCATCGCCCTGACTCGCCTCGGTCCAGTCGACCACGCCGGAGATCTCGTCACCGTCGACGAACACGTGGGCGACCTGCAGGTCGCCGTGGATGAACATCGGGCTCCACGCGCGGAGCACCGTCTCGGCGATCCGGCGATTGCGAGTGACCAGATTGATGGGAAGGACGCCGCTCGAGATGAGCCACTCGCATTCGCCGTCGAGCTGCGATGCCAACTCGTCCAGACTGCGACCGGGCCACGGCGGAAGCGGCGCGTCGTGCAGCTTCCGCGCGGCGGCGCCCGCCGCGGCCCAGGCCTTCGCCGACGCTGTCGACGGCTCACCGAGGCGGCCGAGTGCCGTGCCTGGAAGGGAGGCGAGGGCGAGCACAGGCGGATTTCGCCACAGGACCTCGGGAGTCGGGATTGGCGCCATGGCCATCGCCTCGACTTCGACATCGGTGCGCGTCTGATCTCCGTCGACCTTCAGAAACACGTCGCCGACGCGCAGCGTCACGCACGCGCGATGGGCGACGACGACCTCGACTTCCTCCATGTCGGCCATTATCGCGCGACGACCGCCGACGTCCGGTCACGCTGATCGCTCACGGCCAATACTTGGACCAGATTGAAGTCCGGCTGCGCCGTGGAGATGTGCTGGCTCTTCATGTCTTTGACCTGCGCCCCGGTGCCGGATCTACACGAGAAACTTGATTAACGGTGCCCATGTAGCAGCTATGTCCTTCGGTCGAGTACCAGCTCACGGGTACGAGAACGACGGCACCCGCTGAAACGTCCAGGATGCCACTGTTCTTCGCACGGTCTACCGCATGTGACCAGCTGAACACGATTCTTCACTTCACCCGTGAGGAACCACCAGGCGCTCACACCTCACGCGAACCCGTCACAACGCCTCTTCCCGTCAAAGCCGTTCACTTGTCACGTCTACGCAGGCTTCTAAGTATCCTCTTCACGAACCGATAGTAAAGCCAGTCCACAATCATCGCACCGCAACCCACCAGCGCATCCTCTGCCATGTAGCGGCCTCTCTCCAACTGCATTTCTGCTCCACGGTAAGCATTCAGCGAAGCGGCGGCGCAACTACACATCGGTCCACATTCGCGCGCGCCGTCAAATGCCATTCCCTATCTGTCGCGGCTGCGTTCAACGCCTCCGGCGCGTATGCTCCGGTGCTCGCCGCGGCGGTGCGACTAGAAGCGGTCTGAGAAGGGGGGAAGACGAGGTGAGATTCTGGGAGTACCACCTTCCAGGAGCCTCGTATGCCCTCGCCTCCCCGCCTCTATGCTACTGACCTGTCCGACGCCGAGTGGACGATTCTTGAGCCCCTCCT
>DATGJB010000173.1:0-15751 GCA_035295425.1 Chloroflexota bacterium
TGCGGGTCACCCCGGCGGCCGAGAAACGCGCCAGCGTGTCGGATGCCTCGGGCCGTAACTCGTCACTCAGGCTCACCAGACCGAGCGCGACCAGGCCGTCGGGAAGGGTAGGAGCGGCGGCATCGCCACCCGGGGATGTCCCAGGGGCACGGGCAAAGAGCAAGACCCGCATGCCGAGATTGCTCCAGGTTGCTGCCAGCACTTCCAGTTCATCAGTAAGCGGCACAGCGTCCTGTAGCATCTCTGGAGCGCCCAGTACGTAGCTTCCTCGTAGACGTCCCTGGGTGAACGAGAGCGCGCTCCACTTCCAGGCGGAGGAAAACGGTACCTCCTGATAGACCGGCTGGACTTCTCCCTGACATGCTTGCGCCAGCGCCTGGCTCGTCCGATTGCCGGACGCCGTACTGGCCGCGAAATCTCCCAGAGTCTGACGGAGCTCACGCTCGCTGATCCCCACGGGATGGAGGGCGTGGAGCTCGAGGCGATTGGCAGTCAGCGTGCCGGTCTTGTCGAGACAGAGAACGTCAACATTGCTCAACGACTCCACGGCATTCATCTGCTGGATCAGCGCTCCCTGGCGAGCCACACGCAGTGCTCCCAACGCGTAGGCGAGTGTGATAGACAGGAAGAGGCCGGCGGGCACCAGCTTTGCAATGACGACCGACATTTTCACGCCTTCCACCAGGGAGAGGTGAAAGATCGGCGCCTGGGCGAGCAGGATAGTCTCGAAGAGGATGGCCACGAGCAGGATTACGCGGATGATCACGTTCACCTCCCGCTGCAGCGGGGTCAGGACCCGGCGGAAGGCACGGGCTCTGGCCGTTAGGCCATTGGCCATGCTATCCATGCCGACCTTCTCGGCTGTGTACAGGCCGGAGCCCGCCACGCAGAAGCTTCCTGAGTAGAGGACGTTGCTCCGTTGCTTTCTTACTTGTTCCGATTCTCCCGTGAGCAAAGACTCGTCCAGCTCGAGGGCGCTCTCGCTGATGAGCGGTCCGTCGACCAGGATCTGGTCGCCTGGCTGCACGACCACCGTATCGCCCCTGACGATCTCTGCGGGGTCGATGAGCTGCTCGTGTCCGTCGCGGATGACCGTTGCCTGCGGCCGCGTGAGCAGGGCGATACGGTCGAGACTGCGCTTGGCTCGTACCTCCTGGACGACGCTGACCAGGATATTGCCGATAACGACTCCCACGGCAACAACCGCGTCGCTGATCTCTCCGAGCAGCACGAGTGCAATGCAGAGGAGAAAGAGCACGTTATTGATGAAGGTGAAGACGTTTTCACGCAGGATGGTGGCGTATGTCCGTCCCGTCGGCGGCGGAGACGTGTTCGCCTCGCCACGCGCCCGCCGCTCCGCGACTTCCGCGGAGGAGAGGCCCGGTACGTGCTGGACGAGAAGCGATGCGGGCGCGGGTGCACGTTCGGTGGAGGGCATGTCTCTCATGGTAGTCCCCGCTATTCAGGGACGTTTCCCCGTCCTCATCGAAGGGCCGCGGATCCGGAATGTCGTCAGGCTCTGTGCCGGCTTCCCCTGTCATCGGGTGCGGGCCCTTGAGGGGTGAACATTGTCGCTGGAACGATGACGACGAACCACACGATGCCGCCTATCAGGATTGGCAATATCTGCATGAAGTAGGGGGTGCCGGATAGGACGACCGCCAGGGCGAGGAGTGTGCCTGTCCAGACGATCGCGGAGCCGAGGAGGTAACGAGCCCTCAGTCTCTCCAGTATCTTGGTGTCGTTGAGCGCATCACGGGGTACCATTGTGTCTCTCCTTACGGGGGCTGTTGTCCATCGGAGTGTCGGTCGGCTCCAACGAGGTGCTCCGAAGGCGCGTACTGTGCGTGGAACGGCTAGCGTGTCGGAAGACGGAAGCCGACGGTACCCGCCGGTAGGCATGAGTGGCGGCATTACCTGTTCGCACTCGGCTTCGATCGCGATGAAGATCGGTATCCGCTCGTACTGGTCCAAGGTGCTGGAGCAGGTGGCGTCGATACGGTTTCTCGCTGGGCTCCCTGACTCGAGCGACGCCGCTATCCGTCGTTGACGGGGCGCCCCTTCCTTCTGCCTTCACTGTAGGCGGGCGCTTCTCCGCAGTCTATCGGGAATCACCCTGACTGCGGACGTACGGTCTGGACCCGATACCTCAGGCGCATTACCGGCCGAAATCAGGTCGTGACTCGATGTGCCGACTGCACTGACAGTCATACGCTGGGAGTAGGTCATAACCTATCCGGGGGCTGACCGAGCGAGGGGAGAACCCATGGGGATAATGCGCATCGATGAAGCTCAGGGAGACCGCGCTTCGGCCACACCAGTGACGGACGGGAAGCATCTCTCTGGCGTCCAGCACCTGGACTCGTCGCTTCTCGACTCGTTTACGCAGGCGCCGGCGCTGATTGCCCTCCTTGCCGGCCCGGACCACGTCTACCAGTTTGTCAACGAGCGCTATGTACAACTCCTGGGCGATCGGCACTTCATCGGACGCTCAGTACGCGACGCTGTGCCCGAGCTGGCCGAGCAGGGCATCGTCGAGATTCTCGATCGCGTCTACACCACTGGTGAGCCGTTCCACGCCACCGAGATGGCCCTGGGACTGGTCCGAGGATTGACCGGAGTCCGGGAAGAGGGCTACTACAACTTCGTGTACCACCCGTTGCGTGATTCCAGTGCGGCGGTCACGGGCATCATGCTCCACGCCGTTGAGGTGACCGAGCAGGTGCGCGCACGACGCCAGAGCGAGCAGCTGGCGGCAGAGCGAGCGGCAACGTTGAGTCAGATGGCCGACGGTGTCATCATCATCGACACCACCGGCCGCATCACCTTCCAGAACGAAGCGGCCCGGCGGTTGCTCGGCGTCGACGGGCTGGGACTCTCCCTGGAAGCCTGGCTGGATACGATTCAACTGTTGACCATGGATGGTGCGCCGGTTCCGTTCGAAGAGACGTGGTTGGCGCGGACCGTCCGGGGCGGAGAGCCGAGTCTGGGAGTCGAGCGTCTGATAAGGCGTTCCGACGGCACCGAGCTCGCCGTGCACGGGAGCGCCACCCCGGTGCTTGCCGAGGACGGCAGCCTGTACGGTTCCGTCTTCACCTTCCGGGACATCACCGACCGAAAGCGGTTGGAAGAGGAGCTTCGACGCAGGGCCCGGCAGCAAGAGGCGGTTGCCAGACTGGGACACGATGCGCTGGCGCGCCTGGACCAGTCTGGACTCCTCACCGAGTCGATGTCGGTGGTGGCGCAGCTACTGGACGTCGATCGCTGTCGGTTCCTTGAGTACCTGTCCCATGACGACGCGTTCGTCGTCCGCGCGGGTGTCGGATGGCCCGCCGATGTGATAGGACGGCCGCAGGGGTTGACTGGAACCGCCTCGCAAGCCCGATACACCTCCTCGTCGAGAGAACCTGTTCTTGTCGAGGATCTCAGGAGGGAGACGCGCTTCAGACCGCCGCTGGCGCTGCTGGATCTTGGCGTGATCAGCACCATGAGCGTCGTGGTGCAGGGCGGCGAACAGATCTTCGGAGTGCTGGAAGTGGATAGCAGCACACCGCGCGCCTTCACACAGGACGATGTCCACTTCCTCCGAACTGTAGCGAATGTGTTGGCTGCGGCCATCGAGCGCCATCGGCTGGACGAATCCCGATTTGCCCTCGCCGCCCTCGTCGAGTCGTCATCCGACGCCATCATCGGCGCCACTCTGGATGGCGTCATTACGACATGGGATCGAGGCGCGGAGCAGCTCTACGGCTACCCGGCGTCGGCTGCTCTCGGGCAATCAATCAGTCTGATCGTGCCACCCGATCGCGCCGATGAGACCGCCAGCGTTCTGGCCATAGTGAGAACCGGCCGAGCGGCGGAGCACATAGAGACGGTTTGGCGGCATAGGGATGGACACCTCAACGACATCTCGGTGAGCGTATCGCCCATCAGGGATGCGTCCGGCGCCGTTACCGGCGCCCTGTCTATCGCTCACGACATCGGGAAGCGAAAGCGGCTGGAGCGGGAACGGACCCTGCATCAGCGCGAGCTGACCAGCCGCGCCCTCCAGGCCCAGGAAGACGAGCGAAAGCGCATCGCCCGCGATCTCCACGACCAAACCGTTCAGGCGTTGACGACGCTCCTCATCAACCTCGACCTTGCCGAGCGCCGTCTTCCGGAGGGGGGTGGCGATGCGGCGAGTGCCCTGGCTCGGGTGCGATCCATCGCCAAACGAGCGCTCGATGAGACGCGCACGCTGGCGCACAGCCTGCGGCCTCCCATTCTCGACGACATCGGCCTGGTGGCGGCTCTCGAGGCGCTGGGCGAGGAGTACACGCAGACCTATGGCGTCCGCGTCGTGGTGGAGAGCGAGGGTGGTGTGGAGAGCGACACCCGGCTTCCTGCGCCCATCGAGACGGTCCTCTTCCGTGTCGCACAGGAGGCACTGACCAACGCGTGCAAGCATGCACGAGGCAGCGAGGTCAGGATCGGCTTCACCCTGGACGGTGGGTATCGAACCTTGACAGTGAGCGACAATGGCCAAGGCTTCGATGCGCAGCAGTTGGCCGTTTCGGGGCACCACGGCGGTCTTGGACTCGACGGAATGCGAGAGCGCGCCGCGCTCGTCGGCGCGAAGCTGCACATCGATTCAGCTCCCGAGAAGGGAACCCGCGTGACTCTCCGCGTGCCGGTGGGTGACATCGAGAGGCGATGTCAGGCGGATGACCCAGAAACCGGCCACCGCTCGGCCGAGACGTCCTCGACGCTGAACGTGCTCCTCGTCGATGACCACGCGATGGTCCGCGAGGGGCTGAAAATGATCCTCGAGACGCAGCTGGGCATCCGGATCACCGGGGAAGCGGAGGATGGTCGCCAGGCCCTTGACCTGGTAGAGCGGCTACGACCCGACGTGGTCGTGATGGACATTGCCATGCCCGACCTGAACGGGTTCGACGCCACGCGTCAGATCAAGCGGCGATTCCCCGAGGTCAAGGTGCTTATCCTGACGAGCCACGAGAATCGCCAGTATGTGACCCAGATCGCGAAGACGGGAGCAGATGGTTGTCTCCTGAAGCGGTCGGCGGGCACCGAGCTCGTCACTGCTCTGGAGACGCTGCAGGCAGGAAGACGCTACGTCTCCCCCTCCGTCGCCGGTACGCTGCTCGACGACTATCGGGTGCGAATAGATCAGGGAGGGGAGGACCTGCTCACCGAACGGGAGCGAGAGGTGGTGCAGCTGGTCGCGGAAGGGCACACCAATCAAGGTATCGCCCGGAAACTCGGCATCTCGATCAAGACGGTGGAGACGCACCGCACCAACATCATGGAGAAGCTGGGAGCAACCGACCGGACCGACCTGGTCAAGTATGCGATCCGAACCGGCATGATCTCGCCCGAGTAACACAGGGAGGCTGAATTTGCGTACAGTACCGGCATTCACGCGGGCCCACGGCTCGGCTTGTGGTCTTGCCCGCGCGGTCCCCGGTGCCCGCTCGACGAGACGACGCGTGCCGCATGCGAAGGCGCGGGGTATCATGCGGGCCGGCGGGCCCGGCCTTGAGCGGACGGTGCAGGTAGTCATGGTTCGGTGCGGCACCGTCCACGATCTCGTGGCGTGTGGAGCGGCGACGCCGCCCGAGCAGACGGCGGCGCTGCGCAGCCGACGCTGGGCAGCGATCACCCGGAGCTCGCCAGTCCTGCGCGCCATCGCGTGCATAGCCAATCGCGTGAGCGACCAGCAGCGGGTGCTCGACGCACGAGACCTTCGCCATGACGGGGAAGCGGAAGGATGATGACGATATCCCGCGAGGTCATGCGCTGGACTCTGATCGGACTGGAAGTCTTCACTTTCATCATGGCGGTCTACGGCAGCCTTTCCATGCTGCTTGACGCGACCGGCTTCGGCCTGAAGGAGGAGTGGCTGCATGGGTCGCCCTTTACCGACTATCGGATTCCCGCGCTCGGTCTGCTCGTGGGAGTCGGCGGGAGCAGCTTTCTCGCCGCTTCCGCCCTGGTTTGGGCACGGCGACCGTGGGGAGCCATTCTCTCGATTGTTGCAGGAGTGATTCTGGTCGTCTTCGAGATCGTCGAGACATACTCGATTGGCATGCGGAGCTTCCAGCAACCGTTGATGGGCGTCTTCGGACTCTTCATGGCCGGGATGGGTCTGGTCCTGTGGGACTGGAGAAACAAGGCCGGCCGCTTCCACGCTGAGCGGCAGCACCTGAAGCCCGGAGACGCCGTTCGGATGGGGTAGCTGGATTCGGCCAACCTTGAGCTGCCGGTACAGCTCATGCCGAACGCGGGCGTTGCCCTGCCGGTGGAAGCACGGCGACAGGCTGCCCGCCAGCCGGTAGCTCGTGCTCGATACCGAAAAGAATGAAGCGATCCGTCTCCTCGGGCCCGAGCGGTTCAGGAATGCGGTCTTCGCCGAACGCTCCATCGGCGGCAACGGTCCGCGAGAGACCAGCGCCTGAATGAGCGGCTACATGCGCACCAGGATGCGGTAGAGCATGAGGGATCGAGCCGAGCCGGCATGGAGGAGCCGTGCCGGATGGGGCCCGGCGCGTTCACGGCACGCGAACCTGGCCCCCAACTCGGCGCTTGATCTCCACCCCACTGTTGCAGGAGTTCTATACCAGCGCGGCGGGCGAGGCCGTGCTGGTTCACTCGTGCCGGCGATCCCCCGACTTTGGATAGGCAGCGAAGAAGATTGTCGGTTGGACGGCATCGCGCGGCCAGCGATAGGCACGACACTCGATGCCGGCCGGAAGGACCAGGACCTGGCCCGGCTGCATGGTCAGGTCAGGGAGTTTGGGGTCCACAAACTCGACGCGCAGTTGGCCCTGAAGCAGGAGGATCAGATCAACCATCTGCTGGGAGAACCACTCCGGATCGACAGCCTCATCCTGCTTCCGAACCCACACCGCCTCGATCCCCTCGTCGGAGTGGACCATGCCAACCACACCGTACGGCGTGTCTCGAGTGTCGCTTGCCTGTCCGTCCAGAATGTCAAATACCCTTGGATGGTGAACCGGTGGCGTCATGCCTTCCTCTCCCCTTTCGGCAGGATATCAAGCGGCGCTCGCACCGGCAGATGTGTGATCACGACGGTGCTCTTCCTGGTGGAGGCGCATGTTCGCTAGCGCTGGGCTGTCTGGAAGCTCGTCCCCTGCGCGGTGGTGATTGGCGGCGTGGAGCTGACGTACTTCAGCGCCAACCTCATCGGCTGCCCGTTCGCGCATCGTATGGCCGAAGGAAGACAGGAGGTTTGAACGAGGTGAACGCAGGGGCGGTTCTGGGGCTTCCGGGCCAATTCTCTGCGACGTTGAGGGCCGGTCCGAGCGCGGTTGCCTGGCGATTCAAGGATGCCGCGTTCGTCGCCGGCCAGCCGCCTGTGTCGAGACGACGCATCATCACCTGGAAGGCCACGATCCCCTCCGCCGACGTGATGTTTCCGTGGCCCGCGCGACGGACATAGAGCTGACGCAGGAGGGCATGCTTGCCGGCCGCAGAGACCACGCTCCCGTAGGCTTGCTCCGCCTCCACCGGCACGAGACCGTCGGCCGTCGTGTGCACAGTCAGAACGGGAATCGAAACGCGCCCATTGAAGACGATGTTGCGAGAGAGATACTGGACAGACTTCGGATCAGCCGAAAGGCGAGGTTTGCGTGCCAGCGTCTGCAAGTCCTTCGCGAGGTCGAGCCGGGCCGAGCGATACAGTGCCGCTACTTCCACTCGGTTCGCGGAGCGGGCGAGCTGTTTGGCGTAGTTCACGCCGGTGTTCCAGGATGGATTTCCCCCGGCTCGCTGCTCCAACTCGGCCCGAAAGCTGAACGCGAAGGGGAAGACAAAGTTTTGCAGCCACTGCTCCTGGGCTGAGAGCCGGGCTCGGAAGGAGCCGGATCCCGGCTCGGGCTTCGCGGCATCGTACCACCCGGGGACGTCGTAGAGCGCGGCGGCCAATGCGAGACGCGCCCGACCTATTGCAGTCTTCTCGGCCTTCGTGAGGAGGCCATAGGCAAGCTGGAGGTTCGTGGCCGGGTTGGCGATGTGGACGAGCTGCACCTGTGACTGCGGCGCGAGCAGCGTCTTGAATGCGAAGCCGAGGTCGAGGACCGCGTTCCACGCCGCGACCCCCCCCTCGAGAGGTCCGGCTATGGGGATAGCGCCTGCGATTCGGTTGGGGTAACGCTGGACAAGCCCGGCACTGATGATGCCGCCCTCAGACCCGCCCCAGGCGATGGTGCGACGCGGCTTGCCGAATCGCCGCGTGAAGTAATCCAGCAGCGCGATCTGGTCATGCAAACCTTGTTCGACCGCCCAACCAGTACGGCCGTAGGATGAGCCTGCCGCGGCATAACCATGGTCCAGCAACCAACTCCTGAGCGCCGGGAACGGCACGGCGGTTGCAGGATTCGGGCGGCCCGGAGGAACGTAGCCGTGCGCGTACAGGAACAGGGTTCCGTTCCAGGGATGGGGGATGGCGATTTCGTATCGCGCACCAGCGAGGCTGCCGGTAAGCACGGTTGGGCCCTGCGCACCAGCCCCGGTCGGCTGCACAGCGATGCCTGCCAGGATCAAGAGAGGGAGCAGCAGGAGACGGGTAATCGGTTGGTCTCCCTGGCTTTTCGCGGGGATCAAATACCGGCCAAACACATCACATCTCCAATCGGTCCGTCCAAGAACCGGATTCATTATTGACAGGTGTCGGCTGACCATGCATGTCCTGGTGCTGCTCTCCCGGGAACCCGACAGGTCACTTGCCCTCGCGCCGAGTTTGGCTTCCCATCCCTCCCGTTCGCTCGATGTCGGCCCTGTACTCAGGATTGCTTTGGTCCAGGCGGAGCAGTCACGTGTCGACGGCTTTCGAACAGCGCTTGCATGGCCGGTTGGCTGCAAAAGGAATCGCGAAGCTCTGGCGGTGTCTGCTCGGCAATGAAACGTACCACCTCTCGCGCCTGCTTCCGTAGCTCTTCGGCCCCGGCTTCGTCGTCCGCGAGTTGACTGAGCGACGCGAGAATCGGCCACAACCGGTGCCGAGCGCCGAGGGTTTCCGCTTCGCGGGCGGCTTCCCGCCAGGCTTCCCGGGCGAGATCGGGCCTCTGGCGGCCGAGCCAGGACCGTGCCTGGAAGTCGAGCGCGGACGGCCGAATGCTCGCGTTCCCGTCTCCCGGGCTGCGGTCAGCGCCGTCCCGGCGAGCTCGCTTGCCCGCTCGAACTGCCGCTGAGCCAGCGCCAGCTCTGCCTCGGCGAGGGGAATGAGCGATTGATAGGTGCCCAGCCCGTTCCGATGTGGATCGGGTCGCGCCTTTTCGACCAGCGACTCAGCCTCGGCGATATCGCCTCGCGCGAGACTGAGATGCACCAGCCCTACCAGGGCATAGACGCGAAGCGCTGGGAGTCTGGACTCGGCGACTTCGAGGACGAGACGATTGAGCTCCAACCCCTTCTCGACCGCGCCCAGCGAGCAGTAGAGCCGCGCCAGATCGCATCGAATGGTTATTGGTGGTGAGAGGAAGCCGACCTGCTCGCTCAGGCGAATGCCCTCCTCCATCTCGCGCAGGGCCCGCTCCACCTGACCGCGATCCGAAAGCGCGGCGTCGGTATGCACCCACGCCCGGTCACCACCCATGCCAGTGGCTAGCTCAGGCGCGCGATCGCCAGTCGAGGCTGCTCACCTCGCCGCCCCGGATGGTGATGCTCCCGGCGAGGGTGGTTTCGTCGGCCCAGACGTCGTACTCGCCCTCGCGGAGGTCGGGATAGACAGCGGCGCACACAGTGCGGCCATTGAACGTCCGCTCGTGAACCTGATTGTGGAAGCGCCCGCTCTGGCCCTTACGGCTCATCTCGATCTCACGACCGACGTCGGTGGGCTCCGTCAGGATGAGCAGCGCGCCGATGTCGCCGCCGATATCGAGGACGACCGGTTCGGTGCGGACGCGTTCGACAGCGTGGTGGTGATGGTGGTGCATTCCGTGGCCTCCTGGTTGCAGTTTGGGAACGGCGGGAGGGGCGAGGCAGGTCAAGCCTGCCTCGCCCGTGGAGCGCTACGACGCGGCGGGCATGACGTCCCAGCCGCTAATCGGATCGGCAAGGTACGGGAAGGTGGACTGGTAGCGGGAGGCATCGGGGGTGAGGGCGTCGGTGACGAGAGCAGCCGCACCATCCGGTTTGTATGAGCTGTTCACCAGGGGGTAGGTGGCGCCAGCAATGGCGCGCAGCTCGATCGTGAAGACGTCGTCCTGCACGCGGCGGCCGTTGGGGTAACCGGCCAGATCTCCGCCCAGAATCCCCAGGGCGCTTGGTTTGGCGGAAGGTGGCACGGCGACGTTCAGTCGCAGCATGTCGGACGGGACGGAGCCGGAGTAGTTCTGGAACCCGGGAACGATGCCCGACGGGATGCCGGTGAGCAGGATGGCGTCGAGGTCGGCGCGAGGTCCGGTGATCTGGGCCAGGTTGGGGAAGACGCCCGGGTAGAGGATGGGCAGCAGTTTGGCGATCTCCGGGTACTCGTAGTACGGCACGTACTTGCTGTCGTTCAACGGTTGCTGCGCGTTCCAGTCGTCCTTCAGGCTCATGGGGATGACCGCCTCGTTGATGAGGGGCTGACCCAGGCGTGACACCTGAACAAACGGCCCGATGTTCCTCGTTCCCGCCGCGTCCTGGTAGCGCAAGCTGATCACCTGGCGCTTGGCCGCGGTCCACATGCCGAGCACGGCTTTCGCGCTGGTGACGTCGGTGGGAGTCGAGCCATCGGCGGTCAGCATGTTGATCGGGACCTTGAGGGCGATGGTGTGGACGTTGACGCCCTTGAGAGAATCGACGCCCGGCGCGGCGGAGCTGGAGAGCGGATTGACGTGCAATTGCTGGAAGGGCCGGAGATCCGCCAGATCGAAGACCGCGCCCAGATCGACGTAGAACCCGTCGCGGCGCTGGCCGGCGAACACCGTTTCACCGGTGGGCAGCGTGTGAACCGCCGCCTGGGCGAGCGCGGAGTACTTGGGCGTGGAGTTGGGCCCGATGTTGCATGGCGGACAGGTGAGTCCGCCGGTGGTCGCGGGCGGCGCGCCGGCCGCGTTCAAACGGGTGACGGAGTAGGTCTGCGGTCGATTCCAGTTCGGGCTGTCGAGCGAGGTAATGGGGCCGGTGTTGTAGAGGAACGTATCAGGGTTGCGGACGGCCGTGTGGAAGCGAAACTGGTAGGTGATCTCAGGCAGGGCATCGCCGTCGTTGTCGATGTAGATCTCGTAGAGGACGTCTTCACCGAACTCGTAGAAGTTGGGTCCGCCGTCCGGACGCTCCAGCGGGATGTAGTTGGCGATCATCGTCACGGTGGTCGGGTCGTCCGGAGAGACGAACAGGTAGGTGTCGGTGCTGTCGGCAACCGGATCTTTGGAGATTTCGGGCGCTTCACGATGGGAGGACATGACTCACTTGCTCCATGCGCTCGTAGCGATTACTTGGCGGACGACCGAACCGCCCTGCGGAGGCGATTCACAAACTCACGGTCGCGGAAGACGATCTCTCGCGTTCCCGCCAGGATGGCCATTTCGCCGGTGGCGAAGTCGCGCACGTGCACGACCACCGGTCCGGCGAGCTCCTCTTTGGTGAGGCCGAAGCTGGACGGTGCGGGGAGTGCCGCGTCGCTCACTCCCGGCATGGCGAGCAGGGCGCCGAGGGTGGCGGTTGCGGCGGCGGTCTTGCCGAGGAAACTGCCTCGCGTCATCTTGGTCACGGTGTTCTCCCTTCAGGTCTGGTCGGGTCGAGTGAGGTCGAGGTATGGGCGATCGAAAGAGACGTGCACTATCTCTTCATCCCACCGGTTGAGGTGACGCATGCGGTAGACAAGCACGGAGACCAGCCAGCTCATCAGAAAGAGAGCGATGATGGCGTATCCCATGACGTCGTACGGCGCGTTGACGGCCAGGCTCCAGATCCCGCCCGAAGCCCCGGTTTCCGTCGCGACCATGCTGAGCAGCTCGATGCCGCCAACCATGACCGCGACCAGGACGGAAACGAGTGTGATGTTGAGGTTGTAGTAGAGCTTGCGGACCGGACGGATGTAGGCCCAGCCGTAGGCCCCCAGCATGGCCATCCCGTCGAGAGTGTCGACCAGCGCCATGCCGGCCACGAACAGGAGCGGGAGGATCAGGATGAACCAGGCGGGCATGGCGCTCGCTCCCGCCGTAGCGGAGATGCCGAGTATACCCACTTCGCTGGCGGTATCGAAGCCCAGCCCGAATAGGAGGCCGACGACGTACATCTGCCGGCTATCCGTCATCAGCGCCAGGAGCGGACGGAAGAGGCGGGCCAGCAGGCCGCGGTTCTGCAGGTAGTCCTCCAGCGCCGCTGCGTCGTACCCGGAGCCGCGCATCACGCCGCGCCACGCGCGGTAGATATCGCCGAGCACGACGAGGTTCATGGCGGCGATGAGGAGCAGGAAGAGGCCGGAGATGGACGTGCCGACCACGGCGCCCGTGGTCTGGAAGGAGGGGAGGTTGGCCCGAACGTAGGCCGCCGAGGTGGCGATCAGGATGGAGAGCGCCAGCACGATCGTCGAGTGGCCGAGGGAGAAGAAGAGCCCGACGGCCACGGGCCGCTTGCCGTCTCGCATGAGCTTGCGCGTCGTGTTGTCGATGGCGGCGATGTGATCGGGATCGACTGCGTGGCGCAGGCCGAAGCTGTATGCCAGTGGGGCGAGACCGGCGAGCAGCGCGTAGCGAGCGGAAAGCAGGAGGAGGATGCTCCACACGGCAGCATTGAAGCCGAGAAGCAGCGCGATCATGGCCAGGATGCGGCGCCGGAGCCCGGAGTCTGCCTCTTCCCACAGCCGCCGGACGCGTCCGACGTAGCCGGAGTCTCTCGGGGCTCCTGCGATCCTGCTCATCCGCACTCCCACTTCGCCGGCTGGCCGGCGATCCACGGCGCGCTAACCATCCTTGACTACGCAGCGGCGCCGCGGTTGGATCACAGCAGAGGGATCGTGGGGGCGTCAGTGCCGGTGGAGGGCGATGGTACGCCCCTGGAGTGGCGCAGCAACACGATGAGATTGGTCCCGCAACCAACGAAAGGAATAGACGTGCACGGAGGGATTCGAAGCCCCACACCCAGTCCCTCCGGCCGGTTGAGGACCGCCGTGCGGCGCCGCAACCGGCCACGACGCCGCTCATTCATGGATATGTACAGCTCAGTGCGCTAATATGTACGCATGAAACGACGAACCACGATTGAAATCGATGAGGACCTCCTGGAACGAGCACGACGTGCTCTGGGGGGCACAACGACGCGCGCGACGGTGGAGGAGGCGCTACGCCGGGCAGCGGAGCTCGCCGAGGATGAGCAGGTCGCGCGTGCCGCGGGACAGCGAGCGTACCTGGAACGCCTGGCATCGCGCGTCGACATCGCTGTGCTGGCGTCGGATGACATGTGGCGCTGAACGGTTGGATTCTCGATACAAGCGCTGCCGCGCGGTCGGCGGATTCACAGGTCGGCGAAGAGCTTGCGGCGCTGGCAGGGCTGCTGTTCGTGTGTCCAATCGGGGAGCTCGAACAGCTTTACTCGGCACGCTCGGCGCGTGACTACGACCAGCTCAAAGACGATCTGCACGCGAACTTCGAGCTCCTCTCTCCACCCGTGGATATCTTCGACAGAGCTCTACGTCTGCAACGAGACCTCGCGCATCACCACGGCATGTGGCACCGTACGCCGATCCCCGACCTCCTGATAGCGGAGACAGCGCTGCACCACGGCATGGGCGTGGTGCACGTAGACGGCGACTTTGATCGCGTCGCGGAGGTTCGCCCGCTTGTCGCTCGCCGCCTGCGTCCATCCGCCAGGTAGGATGGTGCGCGGGAAATCCGGTGGCGCACCTGGAGGGAATCGAACCCCCGACACCCAGTTCGCCATGTCCGTCACCGAACGTGCCCGATACCATGGTGTCCGTGCGTGCCCACGACCACCAGGTCGGCGTGCGATTGCACCGTCTCGTCGATGATGACCTGGCTGGACCGCTCGCCTTCGCTCTCCCTGAGCACGGTCTCCACGTCAACTCCGGCACGCTGTGTTCGCTCCCTCGCCTGACCGAGGGCCGAATATGCTGATGTGCGCCGTTGGACGTGCTTGGAGCACTCACCGGTTCGTGTCCCCCTCATCACTCCCCCCACCCACCATCTCATCATGTGCCCGCGTCCCGCCCAGGCTCGGAGGCAGCACCGGGGCCAGCCGGCGGACGATGAGCGGAGTCGCGAGGAGGGCTATTCCGGTGGCGAGGGCGACAAAGAGGGAGCTTCCCACGACATCGGCCACGTGGTGGATACCTGCACCAACTCGCGCCCAGTCGACCAGGACGCCAAGCACGGCGAATGGCGCGGCCCACAGGGGGGATACCAGGGCGACGAGCGCCACAATCGCGGCGGCCAGGAGGGCATGGTCTGAGGGGAAGCCGTTGTCGGCAGCGTGGGCGATGAGTGGGCGGACATGATCCT
Organism: Chloroflexota bacterium; assembly: GCA_035295425.1. GTDB lineage: Bacteria > Chloroflexota > UBA5177 > UBA5177 > UBA5177 > DATGJB01. The sequence goes on from DATGJB010000173.1 coordinate 14,469, forward strand.
GCGTGAAGGGACGCGGATCGGTGTAGACACCTGCGCCGACCCTGGCGAAGGCGTAGCTGAGAACCAGAATCAGCAGGGCGATGACGGTGTAGCGGAAGAGGCGGGGCCGATCCCACCAGCGCACCGCGAGGAGGATCATAACGGCGGCGAGAACCGCATCGACGAAGACAAGGTATTTGGCGGCGAAGATTGTGAGGTCGCTGGGCACCGTATCAGGTCCTCCTTAAGCTGGAATCAGACGGTTAGTCGGGACGGTCACCTTCGACTCCTTCAAGGGAACCGGGTTGCCCACCGGCCGTCCGGTTCTGCCCTTGTCCGAGGCAACAGCAGCATGGTCATGGCGATGAGTGGGATCCACACGATGCCGATTGGGGACGTGCTGGGATGCAATCGGGAAATCGGGACGGCGGCAAGTGGATACTCGATGTACGCGGTCGGCGTGGGCTCCTGTCGGTTGCCTACGAGAGCGATCGCTCGCCGCCGGTGGGTAAGTAGCACGGCGACCCGGCATATCCCCCGGATCCCGGTCTCCGAGTGCCATGAATCAAGGCAGGCGTAAAGCGCAGGACACTACCGTGCGCTTCTCACAGAGGGTGAAACCTTCTTCGATGGAATCCTGAGCCTACCCGTTGCTGTCGAGGGCTCCGAGCACCTGCTGGACGAGCTGCGGCTCGCGCAATGCACCATCGATCTCGATCCGGTCGTTGATGACCGTTTTGGGCACGCCGAAGATGCGATAGCGCTGCGCCATCTCGGGAAACTCGGTGATCTCGACGACGTCAGCCGTGATCTGTGGGTGCTCGATTGCCAGTTGATGGGCCAACCTGGCCGCAAGAGGACAGTATGGTCAGGTTGGAGTGACGAACACCTGGATGTGGAGTGGCTGGTTGACATCTTTCAGCGCCGTCCGCGTCTTGTCGCTCAGAGTCGTCTGGCCACTGGAGACCTCAAAGAGATCCTCGATCAGCGTGGAGAATTCGTAGCCGGATGGAATGCCGAAGAAGCGGACTTGTCCCTTTCCCTTGCCCTGAAGCACGATGGCCGGGATACGGGTAACGCCCATTTCGGCCGCAAGCTCACCATCCCGGACGAAGTCCTTCACCTCGAGGTGGACGTGATCTGAAAGCTCAGTCACTTCTTCCAGCATCTGGCGCGTTTCTCGACATAGCTCGCATTCCTGTCCCGGGATGAAGAGCTTGGACTCACCCTGAGTGAAGTACGTGACGGTGACATCGTTCTTCATGCGCTGGGAAAAGAGGTCCTCCAGCGTCTTTCTGTCCTTC
>DATGJB010000174.1:0-9886 GCA_035295425.1 Chloroflexota bacterium
CTCGTCAGCACCGCCGAAGTGAGCGGCGACCTGGACCGAACGCTCTCTCTCGCGGCTGAGTATCTGGAAACGACGCTGGAGATGCAGCGCAAAGTGCGCGGCGCGATGACCTATCCTGTCATCCTTTTCCTCGTCGCCGTCGGCGTCATCGTGTTCATGCTGACCTACCTGCTGCCGCAGTTCCGCGAGCTGTTCACCAAGATGAACGCAGTGATTCCGACCGAAACCAGGGTGATGTTTGCGCTTTCCGACTTCCTGGTCGGGCGCTGGTACGTCGTCGTGGCCGCCATCGCCATCGCGATCTTCTCCGTGCGGGCCTTCGCCTCGACGCGGGAGGGCAGCTATCAGATCTGCCGGCTGCTGCAGAGCATTCCGGTGCTCGGCGACCTCCGCACGAAGATCGCGATCTCACGGCAGATCCGGTCGCTGGGCACGCTGATGGAGTCCGGCGTGGGCCTGCTCGTCGCCCTGACAACCGCCGCGCCGACCGCGCAGAACGTACTCTTCGAAGAGGCGATGATGAGCGCGTGGCACCGGGTGAACGAAGGCGCAACGCTGAACGAGTCGATGCGGGAGTCGGGACGGTTTCCGTCTATGGTGTGCCAGATGGTGGCGGTCGGCGAGAAGTCGGGCCGAGTCGGCAGCATCCTGCTGCGCATGGCGGCCTACTACGAGCGGGAGGTGGACGCGCGGCTGAAGACGCTTTCGACGGTGCTGGAGCCCCTTATGATCGTCTTCCTGGGCGTCGTTGTCGGCTTCCTGGCCGTCTCGATCATCTCGCCGATCTACTCGCTCGTAAGCAGCGTGAAGTAGCCGGGCGCAGATCCACTCAGTATGTTCCGCGCCCCCCGGTAATGACGTTGGCGTCATCTTCGGGGGGCGCGTCGCCTCGAGCGGGCTTCCATGGCGTGCGGACGTTCCGGCAGGTGGCCCCGAAGTTATTGCGCGGTGGATCTGGGTCGGGCAGCGCATGGGCGCGAATTCTTTCATTTCATCCTGCGAAGTGGAATATTGAGGGGTTCGTGTATGAAAAACTCGGGTCACGACGGTTGGCGGCCGGGCTCACGGCGGGTCGGCGGGCTCAATTGTCAAGAAAACAGTGTGTTCAAACCGACGCGAAACGGCCCGTTTCGCCGTAGTTTCTGTTCGCGAGCGCGCGTTCTTGTATCGGTTGCTGGCTGCCGGCCGTCGGCAGCCCGGCTTGGGCTGCTCGTCCGGCCTGACAGTGGCAGGGGTGAGCCCATCGACTCATCCGCGCCATCTGCGCGCAGGGCAGCGCCACCTGCACCACCCACAAGCCACCAGCTACCAGGATTCAGGCCCGCCCATGCGGAAAGACTCCGCCCGGAGAAACGGACAGCTATCGAGATTCGCGCCCGATGCGCCGATGCTTAACAGCGAGCCCGCAGGCCGCGATCCCGGCGGGCCGAAGTCGTCAGTTCGGCCTGTCCTTCCGTCCAATGCAGCCCGCGCAGGGCCGTCCAGCCCGCCCGGCGTCAAGCCGCGCCGATCGCACAGGAACCGTTAATGGATCTCGAGCAAGCGTCCCAATCGATATCCCCCGGCCCACCGGCCGGCCCCCCACATGCGCCGACACCCGATCCCACCAGCTACCAGCTACCGACTAACAGCAACCTAGAACCAGCTACTAGCTGCCCGACGTCCTTCGCCCAGGAGCGGCTCTGGTTCATGAACCAGCTCGATCCCGACCCGAGCGCCTACAACTTCGCCCTCACCTTCCACGTCACGGGACCGCTCGACGAGGGAGCGCTAGAGCGCGCGCTCAACCGCGTAGTACAGCGCCACGAAGCCTTGCGAACCACCTTCGATAGCGTCGAAGGCGAGCTGCGACAGATTGTCCACCCGTTCACACCGTTCCAGCTTCCCATTCGCCCGCTCGCACCCGATCCGACCAGCTATCAGCTAGCAGCTGCCGACTTCCGGCCTCCGGCGTTCCCGGCCCCTCCATCGGCTCAGCCCGCCCCTCCGGATTCGCGTACGGTGGGGGCTTGTCCCTCACCTGGCCAGCAGCCAGGAACCAGGAACCAGGAACCGGGGTCCCTGCCAGCGCCACCGGTCCGAGCTGGCGGGGGATCCAGCTATCAGCAAGTCCTCAACGAAGAGGCCGGCCGGCCCTTCGACCTGCGCGCGGGACCGCTCTTCCGAGCCATCCTTTGGCGGGTCACGCCCGACGAGCACCTCCTCATGCTCAGCGTGCACCAGATTATCTCCGACGGATGGTCGTTCAACATCCTCCGCAGAGAGATGGGCGCCCTATACGAGCAAGAGGCCGGCATAACGGCGCCAACACCGCAAACTGAGGGCACGCCATCGGCGCCGCCCCCGCGTAGACTGGGGCCCTGTGCCCCACCGCGCGTAGTAGGGTGGGGCACAGGGCCCCACCAGGAACCAGGAACCCGGAACCAGCAACCAGGAACCAGGAACCCGGAACCAGGAGCCGGGGTCCCTGCCAGCGCCACAGGTCCTAGCTGGCGGGGGAACCCGCTACCCGACCTCCCGATCCAGGTCGCCGATCACGCCCGGTGGCAGCGCGAGTGGCTCACCGGCGAGGCCATCGAGCACCTGTTCGCATACTGGAAAGACAAACTGGGCAGCGGAGGAGGACCCTCCCGCGCCGTCCTCGACCTGCCCACCGACTGGCCCAGGCCCGCAGTCCGCAGCTCCAACGGCGCGGTCCAGCGGATCGTCATACCCGAGCGAGTCGTCGCCCGCGTCAATCAACTGGCGCAGGCCGCCGGCTGCACACCGTTCATGGTCCACCTCGCTGCGTATAATGCGCTGCTGCACCGGTTCACGGGCCAGACCGACATCTGGGTCGGAACCCCGATCGCAGGCCGCATTCGTCCGGAGATCGAAAACCTGATCGGCTGCTTCATCAACACCCTCGTCCTGAGAACCGACCTATCGCCCCCCGCTCCCACCACCAGCCACGAACCAGTTACCAGCAACCCCAACGGCGCCGTCGTCTCGGTCCCCGCCGGGGTCCCTGCCTCTGCCATTGGTTCGAAGAGGCGGGGCGGTCCGAGTGCCTGGAGCGGCCCGAGCCGCCGACGCAACCAGGAACCAGGAATCCGGGACCAGGAACCGGGGTCCCTGCCAGCGCCACCGGTCCGAGCTGGCGGGGGAACCAGCTACCAGCCGCCGCTGACGTTCTCCGGTCTGCTGCACAGGGTCCGCGACACCGTCGTCGACGCGTTCGACCACCAGGACATGCCCTTCGAGGCGCTCGTCGAAAAGCTAAACGTACCGAGAGACCGAAGCCGCAATCCGCTCTTCCAGGCGATGATCATCGATTCGTCCACCTTCGTGCAGCCCCTGGTGATCGCCCCGTCCGAGCAGCCCACGAGCCGCCAGCCCGGTCCACCCAATCGCCCGCAAGCCGCCCAACGCCCGCAAGAAGCCGCCGCCACAACCAACAAGCAGCAACCAGCAACCAGCAGCCAACAAGCAGGAACCAGGAACCAGCAGCCGCTAGTCTTCGCGCCCATCGCGATCGAGCGCGGCGCGTCCATGGTGGACATGACCCTCTTTCTCGTTGGAAGCGACGAAGGCCTGAAAGTCGGCCTCGAGTACAGCACCGATCTCTTCCGGCACGACACGGCCACGCGTTTCCTGCGGGCCTATCTGACGCTTCTGGAGTCCGCGGTATCGGATCCCGACCAGGCGATCGACGGGCTGTGCCTGCTTACCGAGGCGGAGCGGCACAAGCTGCTTGTCGAGTGGAACGCGACGGCGAGCGACTATCCGAAGGATCTGTGCGTCCACCAGCTCTTCGAGCAGCAGGCCGCCCGCACGCCGGAGGCTATCGCCGCCTCCTTCGAGGGCCGCGAGATCACCTACCGCGCGCTAGGTGCCCAGGCCGAACTCCTCGCCGCCCAGTTGAGAGAGAAGCTCCACGCACAGCCCACGCAGCCAGGAACCAGAAACCGGGGACCAGGAACCACGAACCCGCTCATCGCCGTCTTCGTCGAGCGCTCGCTGGAGATGCTTGTGGCCATTCTGGGCGTCGCCAAGGCCGGCTGCGCCTACGTCCCGCTCGATCCCGACTATCCCGAGAAGCGCATCGCCTACATCCTGGAGGACGCCCAGGCAAAGCTGATCGTCACCCAGTCGCATCTGGCCGCGCGCCTCCCCAACCAGTCCGCCGGCTTGCTGATTATCGACGACGCAAGGCCCAGCAACCAGGAACCGACAACCAGGAACCGGCAACCAGCAACCAGCAACCAGCAACCAGCAACCGCCCTGGCCTACGTCATCTACACCTCCGGCTCGACGGGAAACCCCAAGGGCGTGCAGATAAGCCACGGGGCGCTGGTAAACCTGCTCTGCTCGATGCAGAAGGAGCCGGGGCTGAGCGCCGAGGATACGCTGGCCGCCGTCACCACGCTCTGCTTCGACATCGCGGGCCTGGAGCTATGGCTGCCCCTCATCACCGGCGCCAAGGTGGTGATCGTCAGCCGCGAAGCCGCCATGGACGGCGCGCGTCTCTCGGCCCTGCTCGAAGCGGAGCGGGTGAGCGTGATGCAGGCCACGCCCGCCACCTGGCGCATCCTCCTCGAAGCCGGCTGGCAGGGCGGACCGATCAAAGCGCTCTGCGGCGGCGAATCGCTCCCAGCGAGCCTGGCAAAAGAGCTCCTCTCCCGGACAAGCCAGCTGTGGAACGTCTACGGACCCACCGAAACCACGATCTGGTCGACCCTCCTGCGCATAACCGACCCGGAAGCGCCCATCACCATCGGCCGTCCGATCGCCAACACCCGGCTCTACATCCTGGACGCCAACCAGGAGCCCACGCCCATCGGCGTTCCCGGAGAGCTCTACATCGGCGGCGACGGCCTGGCGAAAGGTTACCAGAACCGCCCCGACCTGACCGCCGAGAAGTTCGTAGAAGTAGCGATGGCCCGTCCCAGCTACCAGACGGCAGTCCCGCATGGGGAACCGGGAACCAGCAATCATCAACCAGGCGACAGTCCCGTATGGGCAACCAGCAACCAGGAAGCAGGAACCAGCAACCATCAACCAGCAACCAGCAGCCAGGAACCGGGAATCAGCAACCGCCTCTACCGGACGGGCGATCTGGCGCGCTGGCTTCCCGACGGTACGGTGGAGTTCCTGGGCCGGCTGGACCATCAGGTGAAGGTCCGGGGCTTCCGCATCGAGCTGGGGGAGATCGAGGCGCGCCTTCGAGCGCTTCCGGGCGTGGAGCAGGCGCGGGTGATCGCCCGGGAGGACACGCCCGGCGACAGGGAGCTTGTAGCCTACCTCGTGGCCGGCGAAGCAGCCCCGGACTGGCCGCAGATGCGCCTGGCCCTCGCCGAAGACCTGCCCGACTACATGCTCCCTGCCGCCTGCGTCAAGCTCGACAGCCTGCTGCTTACCCCCAATGGAAAGCTCGACCAGCAGGCCCTGCCACCGCCGGATCGGCAGCGGCCCGTGAGGGTGGAGCTTGCGCGGCAGCCCACCGATACCGAGGCGGCGCTCATCCCGATTTGGGAGAGAGTTCTCCACGTCAGCCCGATCGCCGTTCGCGACGATTTCTTCGCTCTCGGCGGCCACTCTCTGACGGCGGTCAGGCTGTTCTCGGAGATCGAGCGTGCCTTCGGCATGCGGCTCCCGCTCTCCATTCTGTTCCAGGCGCCGACAATCGAGCAGCTTGCGGCGGAGCTGGCGCAGCCCGCAGGCAGCAAGGCGTGGTCCACGCTGGTCGCGATCAACCCGAGCGGCGCCCGTCCTGCGTTCTTCTGCGTCCACGCCGTAGGGGCGAACGTGCTGAACTACCGGCTGCTGTCCAGCCACCTCGGCGAGGATCAGCCGTTCTACGGATTTCAAGCGCGGGGTCTCGATGGAGAGCTTCCGCCGCTCGGCACCGTCGAGGAGATGGCGGAGCAGTACCTGACGGAGGTACGGCGGATTCAGCCGACGGGGCCATACCTGCTGGGCGGCGCGTCGTCCGGCGGCACGGTCGCGTTCGAGATGGCGCAGCAGCTCGCGGCGCGCGGCGAGACGGTCGCGCTCGTGGCGATGATGGACACGATGATCATGGACCACCAGTGGCCGGAGCGGTGCGCCCCGCGATCGGGTGCGCACGCGCGGATGCGCAGTCTCGACCGCTTCCTGGGCGAGTTCGTCGACCTGCCTCCTGGCGAGCAGGCGCGGTTCGTCTGGACTCGCCTTCTGGGCAAGTTTCGCCGCAGCGAGGAGGACGTGCGCGCAGCGGGCAGCAAGACGGCCGCCGCGTCGCTGCCGGAGTCGATCGACAGCCTGAAGTGGTCCGTGCTTGCCGCGATGCGCCGCTACCAGCCAAAGCCCTACGACGGTCCGGTCGCGATGTTCCTCACCGAGGACGCGCCGTACCGCACGCGGTTCGATCTCCGGCTGCTGTGGGCCGAGTATGCGATGGCCGGGCTGGAGGTGCATACGATCCCCGGCGACCACGGCACCTTCCTGGACGAGCCGCACGTTGCTATCGCGGCCAGGCGGCTCAGCGCGTGTCTGGATCGAGCCATCCGCAGGCAGCCCGGCCGGTGAGCCGATCGAGCAAAGCCTGCGCGCGCCCGGTCGGTCGGGCGGCCATCTCAGCCCCCGACGCGACCCTCGAAAGGCCGGGTCTCCGCGTCGCCCGCGCGCCCTGCGGTAGGGCCGCCTACGGTCTCTGCGGCGTGGATACGGCCCGCGACCGGCTTGCGGCATTTCGTGCCTGGCTTGACGTGCCTCTCCGCGTCGCGTCCAACGGGGCACAGACGTGGCAATGACGATCCATGCGACGCAGCGCCTCTCGGACTGGCAGTCCGCGCCATCAGAGCTGCCGCTCGATCCTGGGGACGTCCACGTGTGGCGGGCCAGGCTCGTCCCTATCGAGCATGAGCGCATCGCCGCCTGCGCCGCGCTTCTTACGCCCGATGAGCGGGACCGCGCCGCTGCCTACCGCTTTCCGCGGGACGCGCAGTCCTTCACCGCTCGCCGCGCCATCCTTCGAATCCTCATTGGGCGATACCTTGCGGCGCGAGCCGATCCCCGCGGTCGCTGTCCCGCGGGCACCTCTCTCCTGGAGGGAGTGGGGGATTTAGGGCGTGAGGCCGGCTGCGCGCCGAGTGCGGATTCCAGGGGTAAGTCTGCGCGTCCATACCTGGCCGCGTTCCGCCTCAATCCATTTGGCCGGCCGGAGCTGCCGCCTGATCTCGGGACCGACCTCGTCTTCAGCGTCTCGCACTCAAACGGAGCGGCGATGTTCGCGTTCGCGCGGGGCCGGTCGGTCGGGGTGGACATCGAGGCGATGCGGGAGGTCGTCGACTATTGCGGCATCGCGGAGCGGTGCTTCTCGCCGGCGGAACGGAGCGCGCTGGCCTCCCTGGCGCCCGGCGAGCGGCGGAGGGCGTTCTTCGCCGGCTGGGCGCGCAAAGAGGCCTACATCAAGGCTCGCGGACTAGGCCTCAGCATCCCGCTCGATAGTTTCGACGTATCGGTCTCGCCGGGCGAGCCGGTCGGTCTGATCTCCACGCGCGACCCGGCCGACCGCGAGCCGGCGTGGACGCTCGCAGCCCTTGATGCCGGTCCGGGCTTCTCCGCCGCCCTCGCAGTGTCCGGCGTTGTCAGGCAGGCCCATCTATTCGAGTGGCGGCTCCCCGGGACCATGTAACCCTCAGCATCGCCGCAATTGCCCCAGGGGGCCATCTGGCCATCGTGATCTTCCGCCCGATTCGTTCTCCGATCACGGACTATTCCTATAGCCGGCTTCTGGGATGGATTGGACAGGCGCCGGTTTTTTGGGCGCGAGATTCAGGCCGACGACGCCGGCGATAACCAGGCAGAGCGATACGACCTTCAGCGGCGTCAGCGACTCCTTGAACCACACGATTCCGGCCGTGGCGATCAGCGCGGTACCCACCGCGCACCAGATCGCATAGGCCACGCTCACCTCCATCCGCTTCACGGCGAGCGATAGGAGGTAGGTGCTCGCGGCATAGCAGATGAGCGCGGTGGCCGATGGCTGCAAGCGCGTAAAGCCATGCGACAGTTTGACGTTCAGCGTGCCGATGACTTCGCTGACGATGGCGACCATGAGATAGATTGCGGTCAAATTGGCTCTCCGCGGGCTTTCTGGCGACCATAGATTGTGGCACAGTCAGTGTCGAAGGGCGATGCAAGCCACAGGGAACAACAGTTCGCGCCGTCCCGTCACACGATGTCTGCCGGAGCGCCCCCAAGAACGCATTCGCTCAGAGGACTGGATTCACGGAGGTACGCAAATGATTGTCGAGAATGGCAAGAGTCGGATAGCAACGATCGCTGCATGCAGCGGCCTGGCGCTGCTTATGGGCGGCGGATGGGCCAGTGCGCAGGACGATGTCACCGTTAAACGCGACATCAGCGTGAGGGTCGATGGCCGGATGGTGCCGTTCGCGGACATCGGGCCGCAGCAGATCGAGGGCCGGACTCTCGTTCCGGTGCGCGGAGTCCTGGAGAGGCTGGGAGCAGACGTCGGGTACGACAGCGCGACGCAGGTCGTGACCGCGACCACGCCGACGATCGACATACGGCTGCGAATCGGCTCGCGGCGTGCGACGGTGAACGGCCGGCCGGTCACGCTCGACGTTCCCGCGCAGACGATCGAGGATCGCACCTTCGTTCCGCTCCGGTTCCTCGGAGAGTCACTTGGCGCCCGGGTGACCTGGAACGAGGCGACGCGCACCGTGACGATCCGCACGGGGGCCAACAACGGCGAAGAGTCCGTTGCGCGGGACGACCGGGACACTGCCGCGGAGCGTGACCGCGATCGGGCCGACCAGTTGAATCGGGGCCGCGAGCGGCGCGATCAGGTTAACCAGGAAGGTAACGATACCGATCGGCCGCGCTACCGCCTGCGCGATCGGGACGCAGACAACGCCGGTGATACCGGCGACCGCACCCATGGCAGGCCGCCTGGTGTTTTCGACGTGTCGCCGGCGAATGACTCCATCATTCCGAACGCTCGTCCGCAGATCGTCGCACGGTTCGCCGCCGAAAATGGCAGCAGCATCGACCCGGACACCGTCCGGATTACACTGGACACCAACGACGTGACCGATCTGGCGTCGATAACCGGCGGTTCCATCACCTTCACGCCCCGTCGGCCGCTCACTCCGGGGCTGCATAGCGTCGAGGTGCGCGTCGCGGACAGGACCGGCAATCAGCGAACACACGGTTGGGTCTTCACCGTGCAGCCGCGGACGACCTCGGGCATCGTGTCGATCACCGGCACGGTGGCGCGCAGCACGCGCAGCGGCGATACGATCCGCGTGGAGATGTCGGGCGCGCCCGGCGGCCGCGCGATGTTCTCCATCGGCGACTACCGAAACGTGGAGATGACCGAGGAGAGGCCGGGCCGGTATGTCGGCGAGGTGCGCGTACGGGCGGGTGAGGACATGCCGAGCGGCCCGGTCATGGGCCGGCTGGACATGCCGGACGGTGAGCGATATCGCCGCGAGATGAGCGTCAACCTGAACGCCGGCGCCGAGGCCGGCGCGCTTCGCATCACCTCGCCGCGCCGGACCGATGAGCCATTCAGTCCCATGGTGATCCGCGGCCACGCGCGGCCGGGAGCACGCGTTACGGTCAAGGTCGAGTACCGCGACATCCAGCCGGGACTGGCGCCGATCCATGGAAACGCCGCCGAGGTGGTGGTCTACGCGGATCGCAATGGCGACTGGGAGACGCGTCCGCTCGACGTGGCGGTGATTCTGCGTCGCCGCGTGGTGGACTACACCATCACGGCAACCTCGATGAGCGGCCCGGATAACCGGATCGAGACCACGAGCATGCACTTCATGTCCGAGCAGTGACCCGGGCGCACGCGCTGCCGCTTCCCGGCGACGCTCCGTCGCCGGGA
>DATGJB010000175.1:0-14124 GCA_035295425.1 Chloroflexota bacterium
CGCATCTCGCCCCGCTCGATCTCGCTGATCACCAGCAGCCGGTGTTGTTCTCGCATGCCCAACGTCACTGTCTCCTTCATGCTTCCGACAGTGACAAAATCGCTGAGCGCTTAGCCCGGACATTTTCCCTGAGCGTTCACATGGTGACATCACGTGACTTGACGGGGCAGCGGTCTTTCGTTATGCTTGCGGGACTGTACTGATCCCGCGGCCGTCGCGGAGGATGAGAAAGCATGATGCGCGCACCCCGGCCGGCGATCCGCCTCGCGATTACCATCCTTGCTGTCGGGCTTTTCGCGTTACCGGGAGCAGTGGTGCCGGTTCAGGTCGCCGCTGCCTCATCTCTCACGTCAGCGGGAGCGAGTGGATACTCCCCGGTCGCCGTGGGAGCGGCTGTTTCGTCTCGCCATGGACTTCGTGCGACGCCCCGAGCCGTCACAGCCTCCGCGCAGACATACCTCTATACCTGCTTCTGGCGCAATCAGGCGGTAACCCTGACTCCAGTGCGGACGGTTCGGGTCGAAAAACTCGTGGACGCCAGACTCGCCGGCAACTGCCGGCGATTCGACACCGCCGACCCCCGATTTCGGGCGCTCGTGGGCAAGAGCGTCAAGGTGTATCGGGCGCCCGCCGAGTTCAAGACGGCGCTCGTCGCCTATAAATCCAGGCGAGCGAAGAGCAACCCGTCCGGCACCTGGACGTTTTCGGCGACGGCAGTCATCGTAAAGAAGACCACGGCGGTCCTTTCCACGTCGACCGTCATGGATATCAAGCCGCCCGTTGCGGGCCAGCCGCTTGATACCACTGCTCACGATCTTTCACTGACATTTCGCGCATCAGACCCGCAGGTCAAAGGGCTCAAGCCTGGGAGTGTAATCGTCAGCGGCGTTACTGCATTGACGCCATACGGAATGATGCGCAAGGTCATCGCCGTCACAACCAGGTCGAACGTGGTGACCGTCGACACCGTCCCCGCCCAGCTGTCGGATGTCTTCAACGAAGCCACAATAGACATCCACACCGCGCTGACGCAGGCCCTTCGCGCCGCCCTGGTGACACGCGCCCGCGGTCCGATCCACTATGACCGGCTGACCGACAGACTGTCCCTCTGTCCGAGTTTCCCCACGATCGCTGTCAGCTCGGACGGCGTGCAAAGTGGCGAGAGCTCGGGCGGCCTCGGTGCAGTGATGCTGGGCGGCTCGCTGTGCATTACGGCCGGCGACCTGCAATATCAGGAGTACGTCAGCAGAGTTCGGCCACAATTCGCCTGGACGTTCGACGGCGGCGAGAACCTTCATGTGACGTACAAGCTCGAAGGTGGAGTCGTGGCATACCACGGCGACGTGGTCAAATTCCTCGATCAGGATGTTGGTCTCATCCCTCTCGAGGAATTCGGCGTTCCGGTCGAGATCGTGCCGCACATCTCATCGGCGCTCACCGCCGATCTCAACCTGAGCGGCTACGTCTCGGGCGGATTCAGCTACACCGGTACGTATGCCGCCGGACTGTCATGCGGCGTCACGGGTTGCACTCCGACCGGAACAAGCGACGGCGGTTTCTCGTCCGACAAGACTCTTTCCGGCGGTAGCGCGTCGTTTACGATCGCCCTGGGAATCAGCCTCAAATTCCTCATTGACGGTGTGTTTGGACCTGGGATCGGCGCTAGCGTGTACGCGACGGCGACCGCGGCCGGCGGCGAGATGAACTGCCTTAGCCTGGTCGCGGGCGCCAAGGCGACCGTCACGCTCAATTTCCAGTTGTTCGGGAAGTACAAGTGGGTCGGCTCGTGGGACGTGATCAAAGTCGAGAAGCCGATTGCAATGAGCACGAGTACCTGCGCGCCCAAAATTGCTTCCTTCAAGGCCGACCAGCCCTCACCGCAACCAGTGGGACAGAACGTCACCTTTACGGCTAAAGCCAGCCGTGCGGTTGACGAAGGCAGCTTCCATATCACGATTGTTGATGCATTAACCAATCGCACTGTGCAAGATTGCGCCACAGGTGACACGTGTGCCTACGTGCACACCGAGGCTGCCGCCAAGCAGCTCACGCTCCGGGCTGAAGTCACCGATTCGCAGGGGGCGATTCTTGATACGTCCGGTCCGGTGGTGATGTCATGGGAAGCATCATCCCTCGAGCTGACCGTGTCGCCGGAGCGCCAGAACTTCGCGATCGGCCACTCTGCGACGCTCACCCTCCAATCCGATCGCGGCGCCGATGGGACCACAACTTTCCTCAAGATCGTGGGCTCCGACGGTTCTACGGTGGCGACGTGCAACACGGGAACGTCCTGCGAGGGCAAGGCGACTTCCAACGCGGTCGGAACCGTCACCTACACTGGCGAGATCGTCGACGGCACAGGGAAGCAGCTCTCGACGGTCACACTTACCCTCAACTGGATTCAATTCCGGGTGACAGCCACCCTCTCAAACGTTGCTAGCGATGTGGTGCCGGTCGGCAAGACCGTGAGCGTTGGTCTTGGCGCCACGCCAGACGTGCCGGGCTATACGCTCTCCATAACCGGTGGCGGCGGTACGTACCACTGCCCGTCCCTGTCGGGCTGCATGGCGTCCGTGCACTCCGACACCGCTCAGCAGGTGAGCTACAGCGTGCAGGTCACCGACGACAGCACAGGAGACGTGGTGTCGGATGTGGTTACCCAACAGGTCACCTGGATCGACTTCACGCTCACTGTGAGCGCCAATCCAGGGACAACCGTGGCGGCGGGAACGCAGGTGACGATCAGCATGTCGGCTTCGCCGGATGATCCCGACTACACCATGGCAATATCCGGCGGCGGCGGTTCCTACACCTGTTCCGCGCTGTCATTATGTAGCTCGGTTGTTCAGTCCTCGACGCCACAATCGGTGACCTACACCGTCGATATCAAAGACAAAGCGACCGGAACCACGAGGGCCAGTCAGCAGATCACGATTTCCTGGCAGGGCGCGAGCCCCTGTCCGGGTGGAGCAGCGGCTTGCATGCTTCTCAATCCCATGAGTGGCGATCCCAACTCCACGTTCACCGCTACCTGGTTCGACCAGAACGCGCCAAATGCAACCGCGACGTTCACTTTCGATGGCAGCGCCTTCAACGGCAGTTCGGTGCAGATGGACGCCGGCGGAAAGGCGACCCTGAGCATAAAGCTCAGCGGCGCCACGGCTGGAGCGCACACAGTCGGGGTGACGGACAGCGCCGGCGGAAACGGATCGAACACCTACACGGTCACGGGCGGCGGCGGCGGTACCTGCGGCGGCATCTCGATCTCGATGACTGCTGACAATGCCAGCCCTCCGGCGGGCTCATCCGCGACGTTGTCGGTAACTGGTCCAACACTCCCCGCCGGCTGCCAGGTGAAGATCGAAGACCCGGGGAACGGCTACGTGTACAACACCTGCAGCGGGACCGATCCAAGCTCGGGATTCTGCTACGTGGCCGTACCTTACACCGATTTCTACGGTTACACCGGCTGCTCGGTACAGGGGCAATCCGGTCAGTCGTGCTCGTACCAGGCCTACGTGCTGCCGACCGGGGATTCCAATCGGAACGATGCCTCGAGCTCCTCGGCGGTCGTGACAATCACCTGGCAGTGAATCGCGAGCGCTAGAGCAAGGTCTCTGGTAGGCTAGACTGTCAAACCACTGGGGAGAGCTATGGCAGTCAAGGTAATTCTCAAGCAAAGCGTGCCCAATCTGGGCGAGGCGGGCGACGTCAAACAGGTCGCACCCGGCTACTTCCGCAACTTCCTGCTACCGCGTGGCCTTGCGGTCGAGGCGAGCGCCAGCCAGCTCAAGGCACTGCAGAACACGGCGAGCGCGGCGGCGGGGCAGATGGCGAAAGGGAAGCAACGTGCCAGCGAGCTCGCCGGCAAGATTGCAGAGCACACGGTGAGGATCCCGGTCCGGCTGGGCGAGCAGGGCCGCATCTACGGCTCGGTCACAAACAAGGACATCGCCGAAGCGCTGGCGGAGCAGGCCGGAGTGACCGTCGACCGGCACAAGATCGATCTACCCGAGCCATTGAAGGCGATCGGCGGCCACATCGTTCCGCTCAAGCTCGAACACGGGGTGGAGGCCCGCGTCAATGTGGAGCTCGTTCCCGAGGGCGAGCTCAGCTAGGCCCGAGCCGGCGAGAAGCAGCCGACGTGGAGTGGACTCGGCGGCCCGCTGAGCATTCGGGCGGTCCGG
Source organism: Chloroflexota bacterium (assembly GCA_035295425.1). Classification (GTDB taxonomy): domain Bacteria; phylum Chloroflexota; class UBA5177; order UBA5177; family UBA5177; genus DATGJB01. The sequence goes on from DATGJB010000175.1 coordinate 4,188, forward strand.
CCCCCTCTGCCGCGTGCCCACGCACATCCGGCTGACCATCGCGCGCTCGAAAATGCGATGACGCCCACCGGCTGACGTGCCGGAGTCCGCCTCCTCCTGCCGTCCGGTTTGGGGGCGACCGAACACGGGATCGGACTCGCTAGGCTCTGGCGGGCCGCGGCGGGCAATGCTACAGTAAGATTCCAACCACGACCGCACGCGCGTGCCCACCTCCAGTGAGGACACGCTTTGGCCAATCAGCCGCTGTATCGTCCGCTGGACGGTGCGCTGCCCCAGAACATCGAAGCCGAGCAATCCGTGCTCGGCAGTCTCCTGATCGACGTACGTGCGATCGAGCGCATCGCGTCGTTTCTGCGTGCCGACGACTTCTACCTGCCGGTGAACGCCGAGGTGTACCGCGGCATGCTGGCGCTCTTCGAAGCCGGCAAGCCGACCGACATCATCACACTCTCGGACTATCTGCAGGCGCAGGGTCGGCTTGACGACACCGGCGGCGCAGCCTACCTCGCGAGCCTTGCGACGATCGTGCCGACGTCGCTCCACGTCGAGTTCTACGCCCGCATTGTCGAGCGACTGGCCGTCCTTCGCCGGCTGATCGACGCGGGCAATCGGATCTCGGCAATCGGCTTCGACGAGCGCTACGAGGCGGATGACGCGCTCGAGGAAGCGGAGCGCGTGCTCTTCGAGATCTCCCGGCAGCGAGTGACGCGCGACTTTGAGCCGCTCTCCCACATCCTCGCGGAAGTGTACGAGAAGATCGATCACATTCACTCCCACGAGAGCGAGATCACCGGCGTGCCTACCGGCTTCGTCGACCTCGACCGCCTCACCAGCGGGCTGCAGCGCTCCGATCTCGTCGTGCTTGCCGGCCGGCCCAGTATGGGAAAGACGGCGCTGGCGCTGAACATCGCACACACGATCGCGGTGCGGGCCAAACTGCCTGTCGGTCTCTTCAGTATCGAGATGTCGGCGGAACAGCTGGCCCAGCGCCTGATCTCGATTCAAGCGCAGGTCGAGTCTCAGCGCCTGCGCAGTGGTCGGATGTCGGATGCCGACTGGGATCGACTGGTGCAGGCGGTGGGCGTGCTGTCCGAGGCGCCGATTTTCGTGGACGACACTCCGGTGCTCTCCACGATGGAGATGCGAAGCAAGGCGCGGCGGCTACATAGCGAACAGGGCCTGGGGCTGATTATCGTGGACTATCTGCAGCTGATGCAGGGAACGTCGGGCGAGAATCGCGTGCAGGAAATATCGGCCATCTCCCGTGGTCTCAAGGCCCTGGCCCGCGAGCTGGACGTGCCGGTGCTCGCCCTGTCGCAGCTTTCGCGCGCTCCCGATCAGCGTCCCAATCACGAGCCCATGTTGTCGGATCTCCGGGAGAGCGGTTCGATCGAGCAGGATGCGGACATCGTGATGTTCATCTACCGAGAAGTGCAATACAACCCAGAAACCGAGCATCCGCACGTTGCCGACGTCATTGTGGCCAAGCACCGGAACGGGCCGACAGGCAAGGTGCATCTCTTCTACCAGGACTCGCTCATGAAGTTCCTCGATCTCAGCGTGCGGGATGCCGACTGAGCGACCAGAGGCGGTGTCGATTCCGGCTGAGTTTTTCGCGCGGGTACTCCCGGGGATCGACGATCTGGTACTGCTCAAGATCGTGCTCCTTGCGTATCAGCTTTCACAGGCGGCAGAGTCGTTCGGCGTCCGCGTCGAGGAGCTGCGGAAGGCAGCTGCGGGCTCAATCGACTCGACAGGTACAAATGAGTTCGCCGCGCAGCTCGTGGATCGTGGGATCGAACGGGCGATTGCCGGTGAGCTCCTGGTGCGTCGACTGTTGGAAGGGGAGGCGTACCTGGTGCCGGTGGCCGGGAGGAGCCGCACCGCGCCGGCCGAGCTCCCTGACAGGACGGCGCCCGACCCGCTGACAGATGCGCCCGGTCGGGCCCGCCGTCCGAACGCCTTCGCGTTGTACGAGCGACATGTCGGTCCGCTGACGCCGCTGGTCGCCGAGCAGATCCGGGAGGCGGAACGGGCCTATCCGCGGGAGTGGATTGGCGCGGCCATCGCCGAAGCAGGCGCCCATGAGCGCCGCAACTGGCGCTACGTCGAGTCGATTCTCGCGGCATGGGAAAAGCGCGGCGGTCCGACACGGCATTAGCCGCATACATCGTCGTGGTCGGAGCGGCCCGACGAGATTATTGTGGGGAGCGGATCAGGTCGAAGACGCTGCTCGTGGGCCGCGCCAGTCTCGCGGCCCGAGATGGCAAAGGAGGGAAAGGGAACGAACGCGCGCAGACAGAAGCCGCCACTGGAGGTTGTGCTGCCGGGAGGAATCGCTCGTGCCGTCGCCAGGATCTCGCGCGCCGCGCGCCGGCTGCAGCCCGGCCTCGACCTGCATTACGAGCACGTGCGGATACCGGGTCTCCCTCCGGCGCTCGACGGCTTCCTGATCGCTCAGATCTCAGATCTTCACGTGGGCGACGGCGACTGGTCGCCGTACGTCCTCGAAGAGGCGGCGGCGGCGCTGGCCACCGCCGAGCCGGACCTAATGGTAAACACCGGCGACTACCTCCAGGGTGCGCCACCGCTCGATCGAGTTCGGCAGGTTGTGGAGACGCTCACCGCGCCGTCGAGCCTTTCCCCCGCGTTCAGTGTGCTGGGGAATCACGATTACTACGCCGGCGAGGCGATGGCCCGGGAGCTGGGTTCGCTCCTGGAGGCCCTCGGAGTGCGCCTGATCAGCAATGAGGTCGTTACCTTCGAGGGGAACGGAGCCTCGTTGACACTGGCCGGGTTGAATCCGTACGCGGCCGGCCTCGAGGCCGCGATCGTCGCGCTCGGTTCGGCCGTCCGCCCACGCATCGTGCTCGTTCACGAGGCGGACGTGGTGGAGCGCCTTCCGCACGGAGGAGCCGAGCTGGCCCTGGCGGGCCACACGCACGGCGGGCAGGTGACGGTCCCGGTACTGCGTCCACTGATTGTGCGATTGTTCAACGGCAGTCGCTACCTGGATGGGATGTACGTCATCAATGGCGTGCCGACCTACATCAATCGAGGGCTCGGCTATACCGGGGTTCCCTTCCGATTTCGAGCCGCGCCGGAGGTCACGTTCTTCCGCCTCGTTCGTTGACCCTCCTTCGAAACAAGCACTATACTGAGTCGCTTCGGAACGGCGCCCCTTTGTGGGCGCCGCACTTTACTGGCTGGGGACAGGAATGCGGAACATTTGGTGGACGTTTATCGCCATCCTGGTCGTTGTGCTGGCGGCGTTGTATATCGACCTGCCCGGCACTCACGACTTCTTCGGGCGACCGGTGACGATCAATCAGGGTATCGACCTGGCGGGTGGCGCCCGCGTGCTGTACTGCACGCCCAAGGGCACGAATCCCTCGAGTGGTGACATGAGCACGGCGCGTGACGTCATTCAGTCTCGCGCTTCGGGCGGGTACGGCGTCACGGAGCCACAGGTGACGCAGGTAGGCAACAACTGCATTAGCGTGGAACTGCCAGGCGTAAAGAATGCCGAGAAGGCGATTTCCACCATCGGCGCCACGGGATTCCTGGCATTGACCGACAGCGGCAATACGTATTTCCCCCCCGGCACGAAAGTAAAGCTGGTATGCAAGGTTGCAGGATGCGCCAAGGGGTACCCGGTCGGCCAGTCCAACCTTTCGGCAAAAACTCCGGTCATGCAAATCATCGTTCCCGGAACCGAGATTTCTCGGGGGAGCGCCCAGGTCGGGTTCGACCAGAACAACAACGTCAGCGTTACCTACAACATGACCGGCGCCGGCCAGACCGCATGGTGCAACTACACCACGAACCACAACAACCCGAATCCGACTGCCACGACCGGAGCTTACTCGGCGATCGTGCTGGACAACCAGGTGGTGAGCGACCCGAACGTGCAGGGACCCATCTGCGGGAGTAACGGCACGCAGATCACGGGCCTCACTGGAACGAGTGAGGCGCAAAAGATCTCGGTGGATCTGAACTACGGCGCGCTGCCGGTTCAGCTCAGGCCCAACTCGCTTTCGACGGTAGCGGCCAGCCTCGGCGCGCAATCGGTTACCGACGCCAAGAAGGCGGGTGTGATCGGGCTGATCATCGTGGCGCTTTTCATGCTGCTCTACTACCGTCTGCCGGGTCTGCTGGCGGATATCGCGCTGCTAATGTACGCGGCGTTCGTCTTCGCGGCATTCAAGTTACTGGGCGTGACGATGACGCTGGCGGGGATCGCCGGTTTCATCCTGAGCATCGGTATGGCGGTCGACGCCAATGTGCTCATCTTTGAACGGATGAAAGAGGAACTACGGAGCGGCAAGACCCTCGGGGCCGCGGTCGAATCTGGGTTCCGACGCGCCTGGCCGTCGATTCGGGACTCGAACGCCTCCACCATCATCACGACCATCATCCTATTCTGGTTCGGACATAACTTCGCGGCAACGGAAATCACCGGCTTCGCGACTACCCTATTCCTGGGTGTGGTGATCAGTCTGTTGACCGCCGTGTTCGTCTCGCACACCTTCCTGCGCCTGCTTGTCATCTCCGGTCGCTGGAGAAGCCCGCAGCTTTTCGGTGTGGAACCGCAGACGGCAAGCCCACGCGCCGGAGGAAGCCTTGCTTGATATCGTCGGGAAGCGCTACTGGTACTTCCTGCTCTCACTGCTCGTTATTGTGCCGGGGACCATTTCATTGGTTACCCACGGGTTGAAGCTCGGCACCGATTTCACGGGCGGCAGCGAATTCACCATCTCGGTGCCGAAGCCAAATCAGTCCAACGCCCTCGGGAACGTCGTGGGACAGGTCATGGGCGGCACCAGCTTCGTGCAGGCGATCGTATCGTCGACGCACTGCCCATCCGACTGCGAGTACCTCGTCCGGGTCAAGGCCGCGACCGTCCCTCAGGAAGCCCGGATCAAGGCGCTGATCAAGCAGAACTTCCCGGGGGCGCGGGGGGTTGTGCAGATCACCACCACCAGCGGGACGATCGCTTCGAGTCTCACCTCGCAGGCGATCATAGCGGTAGGTGCGGCCGCTGTCGCCATCCTTCTCTACATCAGCTTCGCCTTCCGAAACGCGCCGAATCCCTTCCGGTTCGGAACCGCTGCTCTGATCGCGATGCTGCACGACGTGCTCGTGGTTATGGGTATTTTCTCGATTCTCGGCGTGCTGCTCAACGTGGAAATCGATGCGCCGTTCGTGACGGCGATGCTCACAATCATCGGCTTTTCAGTGCATGACACCATCGTGATCTTCGACCGGATCCGCGAAAACCTGGCTCGGCGCACCGGAGAGCCGTTTGCGACCGTTGTCAATCACAGCATTCTTCAGTCGTTCGTGCGGTCCATCAACACCTCGTTCACTGTCGTTCTGACCCTCCTGGCCGTTTTCCTTTTCACCGGTGAGGCGATCCGGTTCTTCGTGCTTGCCATGTTGATCGGAATCATCAGCGGCACGTACAGCTCGATCTTCAACGCGAGCCAGATTCTTGTGGTCTGGCACAACCATGAGCTCGGCCGCTTCTTCCGTCGTGGCGGGTCGCCGGAGCCGGCGCGCGCTACTTGATCCCGGATCTGGACGCGTGGCGGGCTCGGGCGCGGAGCGCCCACGGGCACATGGATGGCTGAGCTGCCGCCGGAGCTGGAGGGCATTCGGATCGCCCTGGTTCACGACTATCTGAATCAGAACGGGGGAGCCGAAAAGGTCGCCGAGGTCTTCGTCTCCATGTTTGCCGGCGTGCCGTTTTACACGTCGGTATACGACCGAGACCGAATGCCGGACATCTGGCGATCGGTAGATGTCCGGACCACGTTTCTGCAGCGCATTTCACCGCGTCTGTCGGTGGCGAAGGCGCTGCTGCCGTTCTACCCGACCGCGTTCGAGTCGCTGGACCTGCGCGCCTACGATCTGGTCATCAGCAACACCACCGCATTTGCCAAGGGCGTGCTGACGCGGCCCGAGACCTGCCACATCTGCTACTGCCACAATCCGACGCGGTTTCTCTGGAACTACCGGAGCTACATCGAGTACGAGCACCTGCCGAAGGGAGCCACGCGAGTGTTGCCGTGGCTGGCCACGGCCATGCGCAGCTGGGACTACACCGCTGCGCAGCGAGTGGACTACTTCGTCGCCGGCTCGTTCAACGCGGCCCGCCGCATCGCGAAGTTCTACCGGCGGAAGAGCGATGTGCTGCAGCCGCCGATCGACACCTCGCAGTATCGTGCCAGCGAGCGGCTCGGGGACTACTTTCTGGTCGTGGCGCGGCTCCAGCCGTACAAGCGGATTGATCTCGCCATCAAAGCGTGTAACCAGCTGAATCTTCCCCTGCACGTGGTGGGCGACGGCCCGGATCGCGCAAGGCTACAGGCGCTGGCCGGTCCAACCGTTCGATTCCTGGGACGGGTCCCGGACGACGAAGTCAAGCGACAGCTGGCGTCGTGCCGCGGCCTGATATTTACCGGCGAAGAGGATTTCGGCCTGACACCGCTGGAGGCGCAGGCGTCGGGACGCCCGGTGATTGCGTTCGCAGCAGGAGGCGCCCTCGAGACGGTCCAGGAAGGCGTGACGGGCGTCTTCTTTCGACAGCAATCGGTTGCATCCCTGTCCGACGCGCTGAGCTCCTTCAATGGGAAGTACGATTCCTGGGTGCTCCAGGCTCACGCCAAGGCATTCGACGTGGCGGTATTCAAGCGACGCATGTTTGCCCTCGTGGCTCGGCGCTACACGGAACACCGGACGCGCTACCTCCCGTGACTGCCGGGCGCTTCGGCCTCGGCATCACGAATTGCCGTCCGGCGGCCGAGGTGGTAGAAGGCGTGGTCGCGGCCGAACGGGCGGGCGCGGAGATCGCGTTCGTCGCCGAGGACATCGGCTGCCGCGATGCCTTTGCACTGTGCGCTCTCGGCGCGGCCCGAACCAACCGGATCCGCCTGTCGACCGGGGTGGTGAATCCGTTCACGCGCCATCCAATGTCCCTGGCCATGGCCCTGGCCACCCTCGACGAGATCAGTAACGGACGAGCGGCGCTGGGCATTGGTACCAGCTCGATCTCCCTGATCGAGGACCAGTTGGGGATGGTGATGCGCCCACGTGTGACGGCGATGAGCGAGGCGGTTACGCTGGTCCGTCAGTTGTTGACAGGCGAGGCGGTAAGTTTCGAGGGCGTCCGGTTCCGGTTTCGAGACGCGCATCTCGACGTGCGCCCGGTACATGCAGGCATTCCCATCTATTTCGCGGCAATGGGACCGAACATGTTGCGCCTGGCCGGCGGGATGGCTGATGGAGTGCTCCTCAACGTGGGCGCGTCGCCTCGCTTCGTGCGCTGGGCCGTGGCCGAGGTGGTTCGCGGCGCCGAGGCCGCGGGCCGCGATCCGGCGGAAATAACGATTGCCGCGTGGCTGACGATCTACGTCACATCGGATCATGAGGCCGGACTCCGGCGGGCTCGACAGTGGCTGGCCGGCATGCTCTCGATCCCGCAGCAGGGCGAGCTCCTGCTGGAGGGCGGCGGCTTTGACGCATCCATTCTGCCCGCGATTCGGCGCATTCGTGGGGCCTACCCCCACTGGGGCGATGTCGCGGCCGCCGGAGATCTCGTACCCGCCGAGTGGGCGCGAGAGATGACGCTCATCGGATCCGCCGACCAGGTGCGCGATCGCCTGGCCGAGTACCGAACCGCCGGCGTGCAGGTTCCCGTGCTCGGTTTGCCCGCGCTCCGCGCGCTGTACCCATCGACCTGACGGTCAGCTGCCTGCCTCGTCCGGTATCAGGTCGCGATCGAGCGCCGAGGCAAAGGCGATGCCCTGAACCCGCGCGGCGCCGGCGGCGCGCGCCGCAGCCGCGGCGGCGAGCATGGTCGCTCCGGTGGTGACGACGTCGTCGACCAGGAGAACCGTCTGCCCGAGCAGCGAGTCGCGGGCTTCGAATGCGCCGACGACGTTCCGGCGGCGCACTTCCCCGCTCAGCTCGACCTGCTGCCGGGTACGGCGAAGCCGGCGGAGCGCGTGCGGGTCGTGATAGAGCTCCAGCGTGGTCGCGATCTGACAGGCGAGGAGAGCGGCCTGGTCGTACCCGCGCTCGCGCCGCCGCGCGGCGTGTAACGGGACCGGTACGACCTTGTCGATGGGAAACTCAGTCACGGCGCCTGCCATGAGCCGACCCATCATGGAGGAGATGGCGTGGTGACCGTGGTACTTCAGCCCATGGACCGCCTCCCGCGCGGTGCCGGTGAAGTGCGTTATCGCGACGAGAGAATCGAGGCTGCTGTCGGTTCCACTGCACCGAAAACAGGTGTCCTGAGGCCATAGGGCGCCACAGCCGCGGCAGCGGCCCGCGGCATGCCAGTCCACCCCGGTCCAGCAGTTCGAACAGATCCAGCGCCCAACTTTGCGGCAGCCCACACAGCTCGGCGGAAAGACCAGATCGAGCGTGCGCTCCCACACCGTACCGATTGGATACGGCGGGGTTGAGTCACGACGGGCCGGCCGGCTCGTCATGCATCCGACCTCCGTCGTCGATGGGTGAATCCGGCGCGACCCCAAGGATCTTGAGCGTCCGGTCGAGACGGGTGCGCAGGTGAACAAGCGGGCTGCTGAGCCGGCCGTACCACGAGCCCTCTCGCATGCTTGCCAGAAAGCTCTGCGTGTCGCTGAAGGGAGGAATCTCAACGTAGGCGCGCCCGTACTCCCCATAAGTGTGGGTGTCGCTGCCGGCTCCGGCGAGGAGCCGTCGGTCGCGGGCGAAGGCGAGGGCGCGCTGATTGAAACGCGGCAGCGCATTGCGCGCGTTGAAAACTTCGAGCACATCGATGCGCTCCGCGATCCGCTCCAGCGCCTCGCGGCGCAGCCGGCTGCCCCGTACCTCGTCAAACGGGTGCGGAACGTAGACGACTCCACCCTGACTCTTGATGCGCTCGATCGTTTCCTCCGGTGTGAGCCCCGGAGGAATCCACTCGGTCAAGAAGAGGCCGATGATCTCGCCTTCGGCGGTCTTGATCTCCTCGCCCGCGATGACCGGAAAGGGCGCGATCTCCTGCAACCGCCGGACACCGTCGAATCGGTCGTGATCCGTCACGGCAATGGCGTCTATCCCTGCCGACTGTACCGCGGCCACGATGCGCTCGAATCTATTGCAGGAGTCCTTGGAGCACAGCGTGTGGGTGTGGAGGTCGACTTTCATTTGAAGTAATGCAGGATGATCTCGGCGGCGACTGCCCAGACGACCAGATCGACCATCAGTGGGATGTCTCGCAGCAATGCCTCCTCGGGCGCGCCACCAAAATCCCGCCGATTGACGATGAGCAAGTAGCGGAAGATGCCGTAGAGGACGAAGGGAATCGTCACCATCATCGCATGGCTCTGGCGGGGTACGGCGCTGGCAAAGAAGGTGTAGAGGGAGTAGGCAATAATCGTCGCGCCGGCGACTATGTTGATAAGGTCATCGAGTAGCTCGGCGGTGTATTCTCCCAGGTTGCGCCGGTGAACCCGCGCGCTTTCCTCCAGCAGCAGCAGCTCGTGGCGCCGTTTGCCGAATCCCAGGAAGAGCGACAGGAGAATCGTGCAGAGATAGAGCCAGGGCGAGATGGATACGTGAATGACCGCGGCGCCGGCCGCGGCCCGAAGTACGAACCCTCCAGCAATTGCGAACACATCGATCAGGACGAGGTGCTTCAAGTAGAAGGTGTAGGCGACCATCAGCGCTACGTAGCCGAGGGCGATCAAGCCGAAGCGGTAGTCGAGAAGTGCAGACAAGACGAGGCCAGTCGCCATGCCGGCGAGCGCGAGCGTGACCGCGTTGCGGACGCTAACCCGGCCCGCGGCGATCGGGCGGCTTGCTTTGAGTGGGTGCCGGCGATCCGCCTCGGCGTCGGCCGCGTCGTTGAGCAGGTAGATCGACGCCGACAAGAGACAAAAAAGCAGGAGCGCCGCCACTG
>DATGJB010000176.1:0-9187 GCA_035295425.1 Chloroflexota bacterium
TCGAGGCCGCCGCCTTTGCCGACGATGTCGGCTCCCTCCAGTTCGCGACCGGGAAGTTCGCCAGCGGCCTGAGCGACGTCCAGCTCGCAGCGCGTGACGCCGGGTACGAGCCGACCTATCGAGAAGACCTGGGACACGCCCTCCTGACACTCGCCAGGGTCCAGTCAACCAATCCAAACTTGATTACGCTGCCTGGCTCGCCGGATCCCAGATCGGTTTCTCCCGACACCGCGCTACAACTCGTGCCATCTCAGCTTCGGCAGTTTGGCCTCGATCAACTGCGAGCCGCCATCTCGCTGGCTCCGCTCGACCCGAGTACGTACGAAACGCTCGGTACGACGTACCTCGGCCTGAACCAGCCGGCCGCCGCCTACCAGGAGTTTCGGCACGCGGCCCAACTTAGCGCGAATAACCCTACCTACATCGCGGACGAGAGTCTGGCGGAAGGAGCCAGCCACCGGGCACTGCCCGCCCTGACCGACGCGCAGACCGCCGTGGCACTCGATCCGATCTACTGGTTGCCGCGCCTTGCCCTGGCCTCGGCCCTGCACGCGCTGGGGAGTCATGTGGATGCACGGCAAGAAGCGGCCCTCGGTCTCAGTCTGACCACTCTCGCCTACACGCCGCCTCCCGCGACGCAGATCGACGAGCTCCGCCGTCTGGCGAAGACCGGCTAGAGTCGGCACGTGCGCGCGGTACCACGCTGGAAGCGCCTGAGCTCGCTCGCCGGGTCGATGCTGGACTCGCGGCACGCGCTCCGTTTCCTCTTCCGCTCCCGGACCGCGAGCGTGTATCCGGTGACCTTCAACGAGCCCTTGAGCTGGGTCACCGATCCCGGCGCCGCCGCCGGCAAGGCGGCGCTGAGCCGGGCCTGCCTGGCCATTCCGTGGGACGCAGGGGGGCCCAGGGGCCGAGTTGCTGGAATGCGGCTGGTCACCAGCGAGCGCATCGTGGAAATGCCCTTTACCCACCGAGCGCTCGTCGCGGCCGGCATCAACCCGCCCGCTCGCGTTCTCGAGTTCGGATGCGCCCATAGCCGGCTCGCCCTCGAGCTCTGCTCGCTCGGCTACGGCGTAACGGCGGTCGATCTCAATCCCTATCCGTTCACGCATCCTAACCTTCGCTTCGTTCGGGGCAACCTGCTCCAGATCGACCTCGAAGATTGGCCGTATGACGCCGCGACCGCCATCTCGGTGATCGAACATGCCGGACTGGAGGCGGGGGCCGGGTATAGCGCGACGTCCCAGGCGCCAGACGACACTGCCCTCCTCAACCGACTGCACGCCCTGCTGCGTCCCGGCGGTTTGCTGGTACTCACCGTGCCGTTCGGCCGCGCCGCCGTCACGACCGAGTATCGAATCTACGACGAAGCCGGGCTGACCCGGCTGACGCGTGGCTGGACGGTTCTCTCCAACGCATATGCAAGACGCGATGGAAGTGGTCACTGGCTGCCCGCCGATGCCGCATCGATGGCCACGCTGGATTCGTCGATCGGGGCGGGACGAGTACACTTTCCGGTGTCGGGAGTCGCCATGCTCGCGCTCATCAGGTAGCATGCAATCGGTGAACGACTCCCTATCCGTCAACGATACCGCGCCCGCCTCAGAGCATCTCGACCGGAATCTCTACGCCTTCGGCGCGGGAGGCCCGTACGACGAGGGCGAGTTTCTCCGCTGGCAGCGCCAGAAGCTCGAGACAATTGGCGCCATCCTCGAACGGCTGCCGGCGAAGGAACACATCGCCGACGTTGGCTGCTACACAGGACTCGCCGCACCGTACTATCAGCGCGCCGGTGTGAGAGCGATCGATGGTTACGATATCAGCGAGCCCGCTCTGGCGGTCGCCGCCGAACGCGGACTTCAAACCCGCGTCTGGAATTGTGACGGCGATGCCTGCCCATGCGAGTCGCATACGTACGATGTCGTGATCGCAGCCGACATCATCGAGCACCTCATAAACACGGATCGGTTTCTCCAGGAGCTGCACCGCATTCTGCGCCCCGGCGGCCATCTGATACTGAGCACGCCAAATCTTGCGTCCTGGCGGAATCGCCTCCGTCTGCTGCGTGGAAAAGTGCCCGCCTCGTACCCCGGTGCATCGGCCACCGTGTCACACGATTTCTGGGTCGATCGCAATCACATACGCGTGAATCTCTACTCGGAATGGAAAGCGCTCCTCGAGCATCACGGCTTTTGTGTCGAGCGTGTCGTTGGCAGCACCTATATGCAGATCCTGACGGGGGGACCGAAGACGAGGCTGCTGAAGCTCCTCGATCGGCTCGCCCTCCGGATACCCACCCTCGCCACCGGGCTGGTCATCGTCGCGTCGCGGCCGTGAACCCGGCTCCCGAAGGATGTGGCGGCGCCACCAGATGAGCCCACGCAGCAGCCGCCGCGCCGCACCACTCGCGATGGCCGGACCGTCGAGCGATGCGCCACCGGTGAAGGGCACCCCCCACGTGGCTCTGAACACGGTGGTCCAGATTGCCGGCCGCGCCGTCGGAGCAGTGGTTGGCCTGGTGCAGGTGGCGATCCTTAGTCACTATCTGCACAGTCGTGGTTTCGGCGAGTACAGCTACGTTCTGTCGGTGATCGGTATCGGCGCAATCTTCGCGGACCTGGGCCTCAACGTGGTCACCGTGCGGCGGTTGAGCGAGCAGGATGCGGGGGCACGCGCACAGGCGTTGGGCGCGGTCCTCGTGGCACGTGCCGCGCTCGCCTGCCTCGTCGTGATCGCATGCGACGGCTTCGCCTTCGCCTCTCCCCTCGACACCCCGACCCGCAACGGCATACTCCTGATGAGCGCACTGTACGTCGCCACCGTACCGGCTTCGGTCGGCTCGATATTTCAGGCCGAGCTGGAGCTTCAGTACCCGATTGCCGTCAATAGCCTGCAGTCGTTACTCGGTCTCGCCGTGACCGCGGTGCTGGTGGCAGCACATGCTTCCCTTCTCCCGCTCCTCGGCGGCCAGCTGGTGGCGGCCACGCTGGGCGCCACCGCGACCTACCAGGTCGTCCGTACCCACTATCGCCTGTCCATCCGTCCGCGCTTATCGGCAGGCATGCGCATACTGGGCGAGGCTCTTCCGGTCGGTATCGGACAGGCGCTCGTGGTTCTCTACTTCAGGATCGACGCCGTCCTCCTCGGTATTTTGCGCGGCCCCGTGGACGTGGCGCACTATACTGCTGCCTATCGGTTTGTCGATCTCGCCAACTTCGGCGTGGGCGCCTTCATGGCGTCCGCCTTTCCGGTGATGGTCCGTGTCTATCAGGGCTCCGGCCCTGCTCAGCTCGTGCGCATCTATCAGGCGCTCTTCGAGATCGTGTTGATCGCCGCAATTCCTCTCACTATCGCCTGGGTCATCCTGGCGCGTCCGATCATCTTCCTGGTCTTCCCGGCCGACTTCGGTCCGGCGGTGACAGCCCTGGCAATCCTGGCATTCACGCTCGTGCCGCTCTTCCTCAATAACCTGCTCGGCACGCTGGTACTGACGCTCCATCGCGAGCGCACGTTCAACTGGATCGCTCTGGGCGCGCTCATCCTGAACCTCACGCTGAACCTCATCTTCATACCCAGGAGTGGCATCATCGCCGCGGCTGTGATGACCGTCGTGGCCGAGGCATTCGTTACCGCCTGCGCCATCGTTGTTATGTGGAAAGTCATCCGGCATGTGCCATCGGTTCGCGGGCTGGTATCCCCTGCCTTCGCGGGGATGCTCATGATTCCGGCGGTCTACGCGCTGCGTGGGTACTGGGTTGCAGCAGCCGTCGCGGGCGCGCTCGTCTATGCCGGCGTGACACGAGTTCTGGGCGTGTGGTCCTGGCACGAGCTGCGCCGCGTTGCGCAGAGCACGTGGACGGGCAGTTGACGTCTCCGGAACCCCATCGCGTCACCTTCATCCAGGGCGCCGATGCGCTGGCCCCGGGCCTCTCACGCACCCAGGATGCCCTCATAACAGCGCTCTCCTCCGAGCACGGCTTCACCATCCGGCGGCTGCGATTCCCGTCGTACAGCTACCGTCTCCTCCTGCCGTACATGTACGGCCCGCTGCCCGCCACGACCATTCTGAGCCGGCCGGCACTCGTCCATCTGGGTAGCAGCTGGTATTCGCACCTGATTCCCCTGCTGCCTGTGCCGGCGATCGTCACCTGCCACGATCTCATCGAGCTCGACACGCTGCGCCGAGACCCGGCATCGCTTGAACCGCACCGTCGCTTTCACGCACGGGCCATGCGGCGCGGCCTCCGGCACGCCCACTTTATCGCCTGCGTCTCCGAAGCAACCGCCCGGCGCGTCGCATCCCATCTTCCAGAGACATCTAACCGGATCCGCGTCATCTACAACGGTGTATCACCGGCGTTCAGCCCTGATCCGGCCGCCATCGCCCCGCGCCTGGCCGGGGTCGCGCGTCCACCCTACGTTCTGTACGTCGGGTCCGAGCAGGAACGCAAGAATCTGGACCGGCTGGCAGCGGCGATCGCGATTGCCGCTCGTGACGAGCCGCGGCTGCGATTCGTCAAGGTGGGCATGCACCAAACCATCGAAGGACGTGCCCGGTTTGAGGCCGCGCTGCGCCGCGAGGGACTGGAAGAGCGCACCACGATCATCGGGGGAGTAACCGACGAGGAGCTCGCCGTCCTCTACCGCTACGCGTCCGCCACGGTCCTGGTCTCGCTCGAGGAGGGCTTCGGTTTCCCGGCGCTGGAGGCGATGGCCTGCGGCTGTCCGGCCATTGTCTCGAATCGTGGGGCGCTGCAGGAGATCACCGGCGAAAGCGCGCTTCAGGTCGACCCGTACGACGTCCGCGCAATAGCTGCTGCAATCGCGTCAACTCTGAGCAACACCGGCCTGCAACGGCGGCTGAGTATCGAGGGGCCGGCACGCGCCGCACACTTTACCTGGAGCCGTGCCGCTCGGCAATACGCCGCCCTCTACGTTGAGGCGCTCTCCTGGCGCCAGGCCGTGGGTACATGAGCGGCCACCTGCCGGTGAGTAACCGCGCCCGTCACAAATCGCCGGTTACCGTCAACATCTGTGGCCCGGCGCCCGGCAAGACCGAAGGGAAGGCCCCGGACACCCCAAACCCCGGCGGGCCGGCCCCTCACCGGCCGGCAACGCATTCTCGAAGACCCCACACCGGAGGGCCCTGAAACGCTCTCTTAGTAGCTGTCCGTCTCAGTCGCTACCGGGCGAGTCAGGCGCTCGTCCTCCGGCACGTCCTGCGTCGGAATATCCTCGCCCTGCGTCCAGGAGGGGTGCTGCTCCGCCTCCTGCTTCGCCTCAGCGGCCGCCTGCTCCATCTGGTCGTACTGGGGCTCGTTCGGTCCGGCCGTTGCCTGCTCGCGGCGCTCCTCGATGGTTTCACGAATTTCGTCCATGAAAGGCCTCCCTGAAATCTCCGGGAATCCGTGCCCTCGCCTCGGGCGGTGGAGGGGTGGCGCCGCCCGGCGACCGGGGCCACCCGGCTCGCCGCCGACGTACCCGCAATATACATGCCTGGCCTGACGGCTTGCATCCTGCTCAGCCGGATGCACGACAGCCAGGGGGAATGAGCGCGGACGGCAGCTGGATCGTTCCCAGGAGCAGCGTCCCCTCCTGGATCTGGAACGGCCTCATTGCCGTGATCGGTCCGGCGCGACTCGACGAATCCAGCGGCCAGTAGCGCCATTCGGGTTTCGGGACGGCCCCGCGTAGAATGGCCCGTATCTGGGAGGAGGAGCTATGTCGCGCGAGGCCATCTCGACCGACCGGGCGCCCA
Source organism: Chloroflexota bacterium (assembly GCA_035295425.1). Lineage (GTDB taxonomy): Bacteria > Chloroflexota > UBA5177 > UBA5177 > UBA5177 > DATGJB01. The sequence goes on from DATGJB010000176.1 coordinate 5,759, forward strand.
GGCCGCTCGGCGCCTATTCACAGGGCATCCGCTGGGAGCAGCTGGTCTTTACCGCCGGTCAGGTGGCTGTCGATCCCGCCACCGGGCGGCCGGTGTCAGGCGGCATTCGGGAGCAGACCCGGCGGGTTCTGGAGAACGTGCGCGGCGTCCTCGAGGCCGCCGGCGCCGGGCTGGATACCGTCGTCAAGACCACCTGCTTCATCACGTCGCTCGACAACGTACCCGGTTTCAACGAAGTCTACGGCGAGTTCTTCCCCACTGCCCCACCCGCTCGCAGCACCGTCCAGGTTGGCCTGCCATCGCCCTTCCTGATCGAGATCGAGGCCATCGCGGTGCGATCTGGCGGCTGAGCGTACCTCCCAGCCGCACTCGCAACCGGGCCTGCATGCCCGGGGCACGTAGGGCCGTCCGTTTCCTGATTGGATAACCGCGCCGGCCGGACTCAAGCTGGCTTGCGCTCGACCAAACCGGGGAACGCATCGCGCCGGTTACCTCGACGGTCGCCGCGCCTGTCGTGAGCGGTCCAGCCCGGCGGGGAGGGGGGCGATCAGCACATCACTGCCGACCAGGATCACAGCCGCGTGCCACCTCACCGCGGAAATGCGCTTGCCACTCCCCCATCCACCGGGATCACCGCGCCGGTCGTCGCCCGCGAGCGGTCCGAAACCAGGAATGCAACCGCCTCGGCGACATCCCGCCCCGAGACCGTCGTCTTCAGCAGGGTGCGCTGCGCGTAGAACTGTCCAGATCCTCGACCGCGACACCGTGGGCGGCGGCCCGCTCCCGGCGCACCGTATCCGACCAGAGTCCGGAGTCCTCAAAGACCGCGTCGGGATTGACGGCGTTGGCACGGATTCTCACCGGCCCGCCCTCTAGCGCCGCGATGCGGGCGAGCTGCACTTCCGCCGCCTTGGCCGCGCTGTAGGCGCCGAATCCGGCGCCTGGACCAAAGGCGTTCTTCGAGGCGACATACACCAAACTACCGCCCAGCCCCTGCGTCTCCATTGCCCGCATCACCTCGGCCGTGGCCAGAAAGTGCGAGGTCGCGTTCACCTCCAGGCTGCGCCGCCACAGGTTGGCGTCGAGCTCGGTCAGCCGGCCGGTCGCGGCGATCCCGGCGTTGGATACCAGTGCGTCGACGCCGCCAAAGGTCTCGATAACCTGCCGCACGGCTCCGGCTACCGCGCCCGCTTCCGTCACGTCGGTCGGCACGGTCAACGGCTCGGCGCCTCCGGATTCCGCCACGAGCTGGGCTGTTCGTTCCAGCCCGTCGGCGTTCAGGTCCAGCAGCGCCGTCTGGGCGCCGAGGCACGCCAGATGCCGCGCCACCGCGCGGCCGATACCCGAGGCAGCGCCGGTCACGATCGCAATCCGACCCGCCAACTCCCTGGGAGGCGGCGCCAGGGTCAGCTTGTACAGCTCGAGCGGCCAGTAATCGACGTCGAAGAGGTCCTGTTCGTCAAGCGAGCGGTACGTTCCGTGGGCGTCTTTCCCCAGCGCCGCGACCCGCAGCGTGTGCAATGCCACCTCAGCCGTGACCCGCGCGTCCTTCACATCCTTGCCGACCGCTACCATGCCCAACCCAGGAACCAGGAAGACCCTGGGGCGCGGATCGAGCATCGTCAGATCGGGAGAAGCGTGGTGCTCGAAGAACGATCGGTAGCGGCGCTTGTAGGCCTCGATTGCGGCGCCTGGCTCCCCATCAATCACACAGGCCCAGGGGCGGATCCGCAGCACGTGATCGGCGGTCGCCGGACCGGCTGCCGCCAGCTCGACTGCATCCGGCCGGTCGGCGATTGCACGCGGTTCCGGGCTGGAATCGGTGTAAAGAATCACGTGGCCGAGCTGCCCGCGCAGCCGGAGCAGCAGGTCTCGCGCCTCGCGCGGCGGCGACTGCGGTGCCACATGGTGCGAGCGGCCACCCACCCGCGCCTCGAGATAGTGCTGCGCCCGCTCGGCCAGCTCGATCGTCTTCCGGTAGCTCACCTCGGCGGTGTCGCCCCAGGTCACGAGTCCATGGTTCGCAAGCACAACCGCGTCGTGACCGCGTGCCGCGTCGTGCACCTGCTTTGCCAGCCGGAAACCGGGCCGACGGTACGGCACGATCGCCACGCCGTTACCCAACGCTTCTCGCGTCACCTCGAGCCCGCGCGCCGTATTGGTAAGTGCGACGATCGAGTCGGCGTGCACGTGGTCGACGTGGCGTGCCGGCAGGAAGGCGTGCAGGAGCGTCTCGATCGAGGGCCTCCGACCTCCGGGCTCGACCATGCAGTGCTCCAGGTAGGCGACCATCGCTTCGTCGCTCATTTCCTCGCGATCGAGCAGCGGCAGCACGTCGTCACGAAAGATTCCGGGGAAGCTAGATCGATCGACGCTCTTCAGGTCGGTACCTGATCCCTTGATGCGGAGCACGTCACACATGCGGCCCAGGTGATCGGCCTCACGCGTCTTCACCGAGGTGTTGCCGCCGCCCCAAACAACCAGATCGGGATCAGAGGCGATCAGACGTGACCGATAAACCACCAGCTCGATGGGGCAATCTTCGGACGGCGCGTCCGCTCCCCACAGGTTCCCCTTCATGGCCCCTCCGACATTTCTCCGCTGCATGGTACACCGGAGAACGCACCGGCGGTCGCCGGCGGGACCGCTACTGGTTCAGCACTCGGACCTGGTAGGGGGCCAACGAAACAGGGCTGCCGTTCAGCTTGACCACGGTCGTCCCATCCCGCTTGTTGATCAGCAGAATATGGCTGGCCGAAGCCAGGACCTCGACGTCAGGCGAGGATGACGTAGCTCGATAAAGCTTCGTACCGGGGCCGAAGTCCTGGTGGAAGGCGCGGAACGCCCAGTAGTACGGAAATGGCTGCCCCCCGCCCGTCAGCCGCGTATCGCTCCACAGCGCCTGCCAGTTACCGCCGTACTTATCCGAGGCCACCCCCTGCGGCTGCCAGGAGAGCGTTACCGCCGACCCGCCCTTCAGCTCGTGTAGCATCATGGACGCCAGTCCCGCGGCCTGGTAGTTCCACGGGCCGCTGTCGAAGCGTGACTCGGACCACCATATGGGCAGCTTGGTCCTGGCCCGGATCTGTTCGGCGATCGATTGGAGCCAGCCGGTAAAGGCAAGCATCTGGTCCGGCGGATAGGTTAGCGGATCGTGGTCGGCCTTGGCCGTCCTGTCCAGGCAGATAAAGTCGGCCCCATGCTTGTGCTGCAGCCAGTAGTCGAGCACCTGCCAGTCGCGCGGGAGGATCGGGACCTGCTGCGTGGGATCACCCAACTGTGTCCCCGAGCCCTCCAGAATGAGGTACGGACCGCCGACCTGAATCCTGGGGTTGACCGACTTGAGGGCATCGTAGACCTGGTTGTACATCGCCGTGTAGCCGACGTAGTCCCAGTTGTTGGTCTTCGTGTCCCAGAACCCCTTCATCT
>DATGJB010000177.1:0-8332 GCA_035295425.1 Chloroflexota bacterium
TGCGGTCCGCGGCGCGCTTGACGGCACGCTCCAGACGGTTCCGCTCCCCGACCTCGCGCCCGAGCCGGCGTGCTATGCGGCGTTCCAGGCGCCCGATTCTGCCACGCTGCGCCACCTCACGCCGGCGGACCGCTCGCAGCGCTCGAACGGACGGTTGCCGCCGGTAGGCGACGAGACAGCTCGCGGTGCCGACGCTCAGTGCCGCGGTCAGGAGTGAGGCAACGGTCGCGGCGACACTCAGGTACTGGAGAAGCACAGGAGCGGCGGCCAGGGCGAGAACGACGGTCGATGCGATGAGCGGCAGGAGAGGAAGGCTGGAGCGAGCCGCGAAATGCGACCGTTCCGGCTCGGCCGGCAGCGCGTCGCGCAGCCACTCCGGTATGGCAGACGTCTCGGGCGCCTCCGTCCGCGACGTCGCGCCCGGGGAAACCGACGGGGCAAGTGCCTGCGTCAGACGCCACTTCAGGCCGTATCGCCCTCCCGCACCCCGCTGGCCGCGGACCGGGGCGGCAGGCGGCGCGACTCTCTCGATCCGGTCGAGACGGGCGGAGAGCGCGGCGACAAACCGGCCGGCGAGCGCCCGTATCTCGGCGTCCCCATGGTGCGTGAGCAGCGGGACGATCGCCGACGCCTGCGGCCGCTCGAAATCGGCCCTCCGAAACAGCAAACATTCGTCCCCGGCGCCGGTTCGCTGCCACAGTGACGGATCCCGGCTCAGTGCCTGGAGCGAGAGATAGATCACCCACGCCGAGAAGCGATCGAGGTGTGCTCCAAAATCGGACCCGGAACGCGAGGGATGCTGGTAGTTGGGATGTCCGATCTCGTGGCTGGTCCGTCCGTCGAGTGCCGGAACGAACATCCCGTCGTAATCGACCAAACGCAGCTCGCCCGCCACCACCATTACATTGCCATGCTGGAGATCGCCGTGAGCGATGCACGCCCCTTCGAGCTCCCGGAGCATCACGAGCCAGCGTTCCGCCAGCCGCGCCAGAAGTCTGCCGTCACTCAGGTGGCGTTCCACGAAATCGCCCAGCAGCTCGCCCTCCACCCACTCCATCTTCAGGATCGGGTACCAGCTGCCCCGAACCATGATTCCCTGCTCCAGATACTGGAAGCCGACGGTGTACGGAAGGGGCCGCGCTGCCAGGTGCCGGCTGATGGCGGCGTAGCGTTCGCGCATGTCTGCGTACTCGCGGAAGAAGCAGCGCACTGCCCAATCGCTCCGGCCGCAGCGCAACCGGTAGACGCTGGCGAAATTGCCGGTGATCGGACGGGGGAGACCGAGCGCCGTGACCTGCGGCACGCCGCCCGCCAGCTCAGGATCGGCGAAGCTCTGCGCGGGATTCTGGACCGCCTCGTTATACTCCTGCGGTGTCGGCCAGGCCATGGCTACTCCGGCCTCTCCAGGTCAACTCGGAGGATCGTAACGTCGTCGTTTCTCATCGACTTCTCGGCTCTCAGCGCGTCGATCGTGGCGGCGAATGCGCCGGTGGTCAACGCATCGTCGCGCAGACTGTCCCAGCGTTCATCATCGCAATGCGCCACCCCGAGCGCCCAGCACGCCAGGGCGTCGGTCATCAGGAGAAATGAATCGCCGGGGAGCGCGCAACCCCCGACCCGCGTGAAGCAGTCGGGCGAGGCGCCGTTCGCCGAGGGGCGGGATGAAAGAAGACACGGCCGGGTGTTGAACTGCTCCGGTTGCTCGAGCGGAAAGGATTGTATGATCCTCCCACCGCGCACATGTGCCAGGCAGCTATCCCCGATCGCAGTCGCGTGCCACGCGATGCGACCGCCGTCCATGGATTGAAGGGTCAATCCCAGAAGCGATGAGAACGCGCCGGCTCGCACCTTCTCCTCGGCGTACCACGGAAGTGAACGTGTGGTGACCGCGGCCAGCCACTCGCTCCTCAGCCGGGCCAGGTGCCGTTCGCGGCGGACTGGCGACAGCGCGCCCCTGGCGTACGCTCGCGTCAACATGCGAGCCCACAGACCGGCGAACGAGGTTTCGGTCGCACCGTCGGCCACAGCGCAGCGAAAGACGCGGGTGGTACGTCCGACGGGCCGTAGAGGCCACGCCGCGTCCTCGTACTCCTGTTCCGTGTTTCCCGCTTTCGGCGCCCAGAAGGCGCGGGAGCGTACACGCATGCGGGAATTATCGCAGGTTGCTGGGGCGCGTGCCGATGTCCAGGAAGCGAATGACCGACACCATGTCGGCGTTGAAGACGAACCCGCGCGTGCCGTCGGAGACGCTGTAGCCTTCCTGCTGCGCCACGTCGCGCATGTACGGCGGCAGCAGGCTCGACATCGAGAAGAGCAGCCGGGCGTACTTGTCCGGCAGGCCGTCCTCGGCGTCGGGGAACTCGATGGGCGTGGCACGGTGCGAGGAAAGATGGACGTTGAAGACCAGCACATTGCCGTCGGAGCTCGCCAGTCCCTCGAGTGCTTTCGCCTTTGCAGTGGGGTCGCCGTCGGTCGACTCGCCGTCGGTAATGTTGATTGCGATCGGCGGGAAGCAGTCAGGATGCTGAGCGAGCCACTCGGTCAGCATGGCGCTGCCCTGGGCGAGCGCCGCGCACATCGGCGTTCCACCTTTGCACACGGCGTCGAACCACACCGGGAACTTCACCGTCTGGTCGACAAGGCCTCCGGCGCCGTCATCGGTTTTCCTGGTCCGTTCCTCGACGCGGGCCGGGTTGTCGGCGATCTCACTGATAGGAACCAGACCCCGACCGGCCAGCGGTCCGCTGAACGCGGGTCCGACCGCGGCGCCGTAGCCCAGCACGCCGACATGATAGTAGTCACGCACGCCTTCCGATTTGGCGCACTTGATCACGAGGTTCTGGATCAAACGATTGATGGCATCGGCCACGCCGTCGGCTTTCTTCTTCTGTGACTCGCCGGCGCCAAACGCCTCGTCCATCGACCCGGATTGGTCGATCAGAAACAAAAAGCAGGATGGATTGCTCCGGCTGATCTCCGCGCTGTACGTCATGTCTCACTCCGCTGTGATGTCCTGGAGAACGCTTCAATGCCCCCGTACCCGGTCACCGGTCGGCTGGGGACCGAGGCCGCCGTAGCTCCGTGTGAACCATACAGCCCGAGCACAGTGCCCGGGTTGAGTGTCTCACGGCTCTGGAAACGTAGTGACCCGGGCACTGTGCCCGGGATCGATGGCCGCTGTCAGCTCCACGGATCGTGGGGCTGGAGAAGACGAAGGCGCCGGGGAGCCCGAGTGGGCACCCCGGCGCACCTGGAGGAGTCGGCTCAGCGATCGCCCGCGCCGCCCAGGGGGTGTCGGGAGGAAACGGCCCACCGCTCGCGATCGGCCTCGACGGCCCGGTACTGCCTCTCGTATCGATATGCCTTCTCGACGTCTGCGCCATCTACCGCATGGGTCTCACGAATCGGTAGGGGCTGTCTCCGGGCCGAGACCATTCGGACGCTGACGTGCACTCTTCCAACTGCGACGTTCATTCGATCACTCCACTGCTATGAGGACCCGGTCCTCGCCATCTTTAACCTGCAGAATCGTCCCGCTCTCGGCTTCGGCCGCATCCTCCAGGAAATCCAGAATATTGATATCGCGACTCTGCAAACTCTCTTGAGCCTTGCGGGGAATGAATTTGCCGGCCGCCTTGGCCAGACTCAGCGGGATGCGAAGATCCACCTTCGACTCTCCGCCCTCCTTGATCTGGATGACCACGGTGCGGCTGCGCCGCCGTTGTCCCGGCAGGGAGGGAGGCTCCGGCGGCATGACGGGCGCCGGCTGATTCGACTCGCGGCGCGGCTGAAGCGCCTCAAGCAGATCGGCCGCCTCCTCGGGAGAGAGCTTGCCCTCCGCCACCATGCGCAGAATCCGCGCTCGTTCTTCGTCGAACATCGCTACCTCCTTGGTCTCAACTTGCGAAGCAGTGCAGCTGCTTCATCGGCGGGTAAGTCGCCACGCTCCAGACGATCCAGGACCTCGGCGCGTTGGCGCTCGAGATCCGACTCACGCTCCACGCGCTGCGAAGAAATGTTGAGGCTGGCCAGCTGCTCCTCGACGCGGGCCCGGATGCGCTGCGCGAGATCGGCTTCGAAACGCGCCTCCCACCCTGGATCGTCCGTCCCGGCCGGCCGCCCATCCTCGCGCGGGAAACCGGCCGCGGTGAGGGCCTCTTCGAGCCGCGCGCGCACCGTGGGGTAGGAGAGACCCAACTCTCGCTCCATCTCCTTCACGTTTCCCCGGACGCGCAGGAACATCTCCAGGAGGGAGGCGTGCGGTTCGCGCAGTGTGGCCAGGCGCGTCAACGAGAATGCGCCGGTAACCTCGGTCCCGCACTCCCCGCACTGAAGACGAGTCACGAGCAGCTCCCCCTGGCACACAGGGCAATGACTTGGGGCGATTCCGGTTTGTTGTTCTTCCATGACCACATTAAAGCACATGGTTTCTAATTTGTAAAGAGCGAAATTACAAATTGATAAAACTGGCCGGAAGAAGCCGGTTGGGACGGCCGGCGAGGCCGCGCCACGCCCGGTACACGGGGGTGCCGGGACCGCGGCGTCAGGCGTGGCTCTCCCGGTCCGAGCCATCCGTTCGGCGCCAGAGCGCGAACGCCCACGGCGAGCGTAGAGGACCGTGAGCCGGCCGGTGAGTCGACTTCATACCCTCGTCGACTACTGAGGCGAACGGCTCCGGCGCGGTCTCAGGAACGCCAGACGCTCCCTACCAGGCGCCAGAACACGATCCAGGCGGCGAGGTAGGTCACCACGAAGATCAGCGTGGTCACGAGGAACGGCGGGTAGTTCAGCAGCTGTGCCAGCGCCCGTCCAACCGCGAGCGTGAACGAGAATGCCAGAAGGACCGTCACCAGCTCCCGCCCTCGCTGGCGCGGAGCCTGCCGGTTCTGCTGGTTCATCTCATCTCCTGCGGCGCGCTGCAAATTGGGAATGGATCGTACCCACCGTCACTATAGAGTATGTCCGGAGACGACTCACCAGACGGGCCAGGCGGCAAGCCCGGGGCGCAACGCCGCATCCGAGCGGTCATCTTCGACATGGACGGCCTGCTCCTGGACTCGGAAGTCTACTGGGAGCGCACCCGTACCGAGTACTGCCGCTCACTGGGTTGCCGATGGCGACCCGAAGACGAGCTCGGGGTCAAGGGGCACAACTCACGCGAGTGGGCGCAGCGCATCCGCGGCCGCTGCGCGCTCGACGTTCCGCTGGAGACCATCATCGCCGGGGTGAGTGACCGCATGCGCACTCTCTATCACGAACGCCTGCCGCTTCTCCCCGGGGCGGTCGAAACCGTTCGGTCGCTGCACTGCCTCTACCCGCTCGGAATGGCCTCGTCATCACCGCCGTCGCTCATCCGGTTCGCCATGACCGAGGCCGGCATTCTCGACTGCTTTACGGCGATCGTCTCGTCCGACGACGTCGGACGGGGGAAGCCATCGCCCGACGTGTTTCTCGAGACGGCGCGGCAGCTCGGTAGCTCGACGTCCGGCACCGCGGTCTTCGAAGACTCCTCCTCCGGGATTACCGCGGCCCGCGCCGCCGGCATGTTCACCATTGCCGTCCCGAACCCGCACTACCCTCCCAGCGACGATGCTCTCCAGCTGGCCGATCTCGTGCTCCCGTCGCTCCTGGACTTCAACGCGAGCATGCTCCCGTGACCACGAGGCGAAATGTCACCAGACCAGCACCGTGCCGGCGGAATGCGCGTTGCGCTGAATTGAGGCTCGACGAACGACTCCTCGGCGTGCATCCAGGATGCGGAGCCTGCCTCACGGCCTCTCACCCGCGCTCCCGGCCGGTAGTGCGTCCCGGTCCCGGAGGGCCATCACCACCCGAACGTCTCGGGTGGCGAGACCGCCCTGAAGGGCTCGCCTACGAGGGGGCGCGGGGCGTTACGCCGGCCATCAGGCGTTCGGCAGGTCCCGGCACGCCGGCACACCGCCCAGCGACGTCGCCCGCAAGACCGCATTGAGCACCGCGCGCTCCACCGCGGTCACCGCCGCCCAGACCAGAGCCGGCTGCACGCGAGGCCACTCGACCGAGACGCGGCCCGTGCTGAGCGTGAAAATCGCGTCGCCGTCGTACACCGTGTGCGCCGGCATGATGCACCGTGCCAGACCATCCTGCGCCGCCGCGGCCAGCTGGTTTGTCTGCATCGAATCGAGCCTGGCGTCGGTTGCCACCACCCCGATCACCGTACTGCCCCGTGGCTGCGGCGTCCCTTCGAGCACCTCGCCGGCCGGCACGAACTTTCCGGTCTCCGGCGATCGCGCGCCGGCCACGATCCTCCCGGTCGCAGGATCCACGACGTTACCCACTGCGTTGACCACTACCAGGGCACCAACCGTCACACCGGCGCTCCGCACGGAAGCCGTCCCCAATCCACCCTTGGTGACGCCCCCCGGACCGAGCAGCCTGCCGACGACCGCGCCGGTGCCTGCGCCGGCCGATCCCTGTTCCACGCCCTTCGTGCTCGCGGCGCGACACGCTTCATATGCCATCGCGGCATCGGGCCATCCGACCTCGCCAATGGCAAGATCGTAGATCGCCGCCGCCGGGACGATCGGCACCGAAATCGTGGCAGTCGGAAAGCCGCGGGACTGTGCGTGCAGAAACCCCATCACGCCGGCCGCCGCATCCAGTCCGAAAGCGCTGCCGCCCGTCAAGAAGACGGCATCCGCCCGCTCGACGAGCGTTCCCGGCCGGCAGAGGTCGGTTTCCCGCGTTGCCGGCGCCGGCCCGCGCACGTCGGCACCCACTACCGCCGGCGGATCAGAGAGTACGACGGTGCAGCCCGTGCACCGCGTCCTGTCCTGCACGCTGCCAACCGCGATGCCGCCGACATCTGTAATCGCGTCCACTCGCCTGCGCTCCAAGGGTCCGACGCATCAGGGTAGCCGCCGGCGGCCGTGGCAGTCGAACAGCGCAGCCGGCGGAGGCCGTGAGCTCCGCCGCCCCAGTCCGCCGGGCGCAGATTCGCCCTGGCTGCTCTACCCCCGGTGGACGTGCGCCAGTAGACCGAAGCGGGTGAGCTGCGGAGCGCGCGAGAAGATGCAGCGAAGCCGGCTCCGGTAGTCCTGCTTATCCGCCTCGTGGCCCGTCGCTTCCTTTGCCGCGCGGCGCGATTCTCTGGCCAGCTTAGCCTGCCGTCTGAGCTCGCACTCTGCGATGCGCTCGGCGTGGCGCATCTGGAAAACTTCCGGAGTGTTGTAGCCGTAAGGGGTCACTGCAAGCTCCTTTCGCGGAGGCGGTTCCGTCTTCTCATGGGAATACGTAACCACCCGCGAAGACCGGACGCAGTGAAGCGGCTCACACTGTGTCGCGAATCACCGCCGGCGTGTCAGGGACGATTCGACTCCGGCACTTCCTTCTCGATCAGGCTCGCGGTCTCGTCCACCACCTCGTGCGCCTGCTCCGGATCCATGTACTTCTCGAGCATGCCTTCAGCCTTCGCCTTGGCCTTGTCGACATCCTGCGGATTCTCCATGAATTTCTCCGCGGCGCTTTCGGCCTTGCCTGCCAGCTTCTCAAACAGTCCACCGCTCTCGGACATCATTGTGCTCCTCTCGCCTGTGCGTACCGTACCACTACCATATTTCTCGCGCCCGCTCGTGCGAACATCGACCAGGAACCATGGCTCCGACCACATCACTTCGCCTGATATCGGACCGCGACGAGCTGTCGCGCGAGCTGCGCGCGGCACGCGCCGCCGAACGCGCCGTCGGTCTCGTACCCACTCTGGGCTATCTGCACGCCGGTCATGCGGCGCTCATGCGCCAAGCGCGAGCCGAGAACGACGTCGTCGTCGCGAGCATCTTCGTCAACCCCACCCAGTTCGGTCCCACCGAGGATTTCGAGCGCTATCCCCGCGATCTGGTCCGCGACCGGGCACTGGCGGGGGCCGAAGGCGCCGCTATCCTTTTCGTTCCCTCCGTGGAAACCATGTACCCGGAAGGGCCTGAGAATCAGCGCGTCTGGGTCGATCCCGGAGAGCTGGCGCGACACCTGTGCGGCGCGTCGCGTCCGACCCACTTTCGCGGGGTGGCGACGGTCGTGGCCAAACTCTTCAACATGGTTTCGCCCGACCGCGCCTACTTCGGGGCAAAGGATGCGCAGCAGGCGATCATCATCCGGCGCATGGCCGGCGACCTGGCCTTTCCGGTCGAGGTCCAGGTTGTGCCGACGGTCAGGGAGCCCGACGGCCTGGCGCTCTCCTCGCGCAATGTCTACCTCTCGCCGGCGGAGCGCGCTCAGGCTCCGGCACTGAAGCACGCTCTCGATCTGGCGCGCGATCGCATCCTCGCCGGCGAGCGCGGAGCGCTCGACATCGAGG
>DATGJB010000178.1:0-5566 GCA_035295425.1 Chloroflexota bacterium
CTCCGCGCCCGTGATCCGGGTCAAATCATGTACGCGTTTCACGCCAGGGCTTGTCCGCACCAAACATATCCGCTCAGCTGAAATTGCGCAGCGTCGACCAGGCCGCGTCCAGGGGCTCATGGAGGTCTGTGCAGACCAGGATCGGAGCGCCCTGATTGAGGTTGTCGATCGAGTACGGAATCATCACCGTGCCCGCGCGCTCGAGGCCGCCGCACAGGAACTTCAGGTCTCCTGGCGCGTACCCGACCGTCACCAGAGTGGTCGGGTCCAACCCCGAGGGCTTCCAGTACCAGAAGGTCAAGTGCGGGCTGATCGCCTGGGGCAGCTTCTCGGCGCCGCCATAGATGTCGATCGCGGCGGCCTGGCCGTCGATGCTCGCGAGGATCACGGCGTGCGCGCGCTGGTCGGGCGGGAGCGCGTTGTAGACCGCGCCGACCTGGTCCGTCATCTGCGTCCAGCCGTAGGTGTTCGCGAAGTCCGGATTCAGCTTGTCGATTCCGGATTGATGCATCGCCGACGGCGGCACCAGGGGAAGGATTATCGGCGAGAGAATGACCGCCTCGAGCGCGCCAGCGACCACGATACCGCCCACAGCCCACCGTCTTCGCGAAGCTCCCGCGATCCTGCCCACCGCGACGCACCCCGCCGCCAGAACGAAGGGCACGGTCGGTGCCGGGTAGTAGGCCTTGCCGTCCGGCAGGAACAGGAGGATCGTCACCGCAACCATCACGACCAGCGGCCGGTACCAAGCGTTCCGCCAGAGGAAGACCAGGCCGGCGATCCACAGCGGAAGGAGCACGGGTCCGACCACCAACATGAACAACTCGACGAAGGCAGCCGGACCGCCACTCTGCTTGATGTCGGAGCTGTGGTTGAGCGTGTACGTGAGCGTCGGGTAGCCGTTGGCAACCTGCCAGGCGAGGTTCGGCGTTGCCGCCGCCACCGCGATGATGGCGCCGATCCACAGAAACCGGCTGCGAAGGAATCGCTGGAGCTCGGGTGACATCAATACGGCCACCAGGACTCCGAGCCATAACGCGACGATCGTGTACTTGGTCTCGATGCCGACTCCAAGATCCAGGCCCAGCGCCACGAACAGGCGGCCATCGCCAGTCCGGATGATGCGCAGCATCAGGAAGATGGCAAGCAGCCAGATGAGCTGGTCGAACTCGACGGTCTGGAACATCCAGGTCGCGAGCAGGTACGGGCTCACGAGAGCCACGACGGAGGCCAGGATCGCGACCTGCCGGCTGCCGCCGAGCTCCAGGGCACACAGCCCGCTGAGGATCACCATTCCCGCTCCGGTGAGAGCCGGAAAGAGCCGAAGAGTCCACGGCGAGATGCCGAAGATGGCGGTGTCAAGACGCGCCAGGAATGGAGTGACCGGCGGGAAGTCCACGTAGCCGAACGCCGGATGCTGACCGCTCAGGATGTAATAGAGCTCATCCGTGTGAAGACCGTAAGCACCGTTCAGAGCGAGTTGCAACGCGAGCTTCACCGCCCCGATCAAGATCAACGGCGCCAGCGGCTTGCGCCACCAGGCACCAACGTTCCAGCTCATGTGGGAAGGGTGCGCCAAACCGGGTCACGGCTGTGACCGACATGCGATTCAGCCCATCGCTTGTGGCCGCCCGTAATTGGACGGCGATCGACCTGACGGGAATCGGGACGAGCTCAAAATGTTGGTGATGGATCTGGACGCAAGCGCTCCGGACGCGGCGGAAATCACGGAGTGGATCAAGTTCACGTACCCCGCCACGGTCATCGCCGTGGCGCAGGGCGCCACCTTCTTCTCCCTGGACGAGAACCACTGGCCGAACTTCGCCACGATCGTCACGACAGACGAGCACGACATGGGAGCCCCCTCGAAGCTTTCCCGGCCCGGCGTGTTCCGGCTCAACATCGCAACCCGCAAGCAAACTTTCCAGCGCCTCGTCGGTGACGTGGAGCATCCGGATCACGCCGCCCTGGATCGGATACTCCCGCACCCGGTGTACGCAAAGGAGCTGTGGGTCTGCGTCCTGAACCCGAGCCGCCGGACTTTCGAGGAGCACGTCAAACCGTTGCTCGCCGAAGCCCATGAGCGCCTGGCGCGGGCGCGCCGCCGCCGGCAATCGTCGAGCGCCAACATCCCGGAGGGCCTGCACGATGACCAGATCGAGGCCGGCGGAGGGTCTCGATGATTCGTTTCGATGGCGCGCTGGACACGATCGACAATGGAGTGTCATGAGGCTGGCGGAATCGGCGAGGCTGCTATATCACGACGATGGATAAGACGACCCACGCTCTCGAGACCGCGGAGGCCCGCATCGTCTACGACGTTCACGGCCCGTTGCCCAGCGCCGACGGCCGCCCGCTTTTGTTCATGGTCGGGCAGCCGATGGACGCCGGCGGGTTCTACACGCTGGCATCGCTGTTTCCCGAGCGCACCGTGGTCACCTACGATCCCCGTGGCCTTGGGCGCAGCAGCCGAAAGGACGGCCGCGTCGAGAACACCCCCGACCTTCAGGCAAAAGATCTTCACGATCTGATCGCGGCTCTCGGTGCTGGACCGGTGGACATGTTCGCCAGCAGCGGCGGCGCGATCACGGCGCTGGCGCTTGTCGCCCAGTACCCAAACGACGTGAGGACACTCGTCGCACACGAACCGCCCCTGTTCACCGTCCTGCCCGACGCGCAGGCGGCCGAACGAGCCCGAGCGTCGATCCGGGATGCCTACGAAACCCGTGGTTGGGGCGCAGGCATGGCCGCCTTCATCGGCATGACCTCATGGAAAGGCGAGTTCACCGACGATTACTTCTCCCGGCCGGCCCCTGACCCGGCCCAGTTCGGCATGCCGTCCGCGGATGACGGGCGACGCGACGACCCGCTGCTGTCGGATCGATCCTGGGCGGTCAGCAGCTACCGCCCTGACTTCGAAGCGCTGGCTGCAGCGCCCTGCCGGATCGTGATCGCGGTCGGCGAGGAATCCGCGGGCACCATAACCGCCCGCACATCGCTCGCGGTTGCCGAGCGACTCGGCCAGGAGCCCACCGTCTTTCCGAGCCACCACGGCGGGTTCGTGGGCGGTGATTCCGGTTACGCAGGTCAACCCGAGGCTTTCGCGCACAGACTGCGTGAGATCCTCGACGCGGAGCGCTGAGCAGGCGTTGGGAATCGACTGGCGACAATGGGCCTTCACGGATCGACCTTAAGGGCATCGCCTTTCAAGTCCACCGCGATCAGGTGTGACACCTCGGGTGGCGGATCCGAAAGCGAGTCGGCCTGCATCTCGTAGTCGTGATCGGTTGCCGTGATTCGATAGCGATGCTGTCGCAGGTGCTCGTCCCACGAAGGCACGACGTACATCTCGATGAAGCTGTGGGACACCTCGCCGTCGCGGAACAGGCCCCACTGAGTCGCCCCGGTGCGCAGTCGAGACTGGCGAACTCGCGTCATCGCCTCGAGGAACACCTTCTCCTTATCCGGCGCGATCGTGTAAACGCTCTTGACGACGACAGGTCCCCTGTCAGGGTCGGCCTCGAAAACGAGGGCGGGCTCGGGCCAGAAGACCTGGGAGCGCCGGTCCATGCCTTCCGTCTCGATAAATGGCCAGAAGCGGAACGTGGCGAGGGTCGCCAGCAGTGCTCCTCCGGCGAGGATGAATGCCGTTCGCACCCCGAGCGCCTCGGCAGCCGTTCCCCATATGACCGCACCGACGGCCTGAGCGCCGAACAGCACCATCTGATAGATCGCCATGCCGCGACCTCGAACCCATGCCGGTAGGAACAGCTGAAGCTCGGCATTGATGTCAGAGAGCACGGCGATCCAGGCTGCTCCACCGAGCACCAGCACGATCACCGCCAAGACGGCATTGGGGACGGCGACGAGAAGGACGAGCACGAGCGCGTAAAGACCGGTGGCGCCCGCGGCCAGGTGGTTGGTGGAAACGCGCGCCCTGTAGCGGGGCACCACGAGCGCACACGCAACGGCTCCTCCGCCGAGCGCGCCCAACAGCACGCCGTAGCCGTCTGCGCCGAGTCCGAGCTGCTGCGTGGCGACGAGTGGGAGCAGCGCCCACAGCACCGTTGCCGGGACGAGGAACAGCGCGGCGTGCAACAGAATCCTCTGCACGACCGGAGCGTTGAGGACGTACCGACCGCCTGCGCGGATCGCCGAGATGAACTGCTCTGGCAGCTCTGGTGCGGTCGCCATTGCCGGCCGCCACGCCACGACCACAACTCCGAAGAACAGGAAGGTCAGGCTGTTGAGCCCGAACACCGCGGCCACTCCGATTCTGGCGATCAGGAGTCCCGCGAGCGCCGGGCCGATCACCCGGGCGAGATTGACGCTGATCGATCCAAGTGCTGACGCGGACCGAAGCTCATCGCGAGGCACCAACAGAGGCACGACTGCCTGATACGCCGGGTTGTTGAACACCGAAGAGCAGCCAAGTGCGAACGTGAACGCCAGGAGCAGGGCGGGCGACATCTGGCCGGAGTAGGTCAGGATGGTCAGCGCCGCACCGGTGCACGCCATCGTCACCTGGACGACGATCAGAAGCCGTCGCCGATCGAAAACGTCGGCCAGCGCACCGCCGACCAGGCCGAACAGCACGTCTGGAACGTTGTCCGCCACCTGGACGAGCGCGACGAGGATCGCCGCGTGCGGCAGGTGCACGAGCAGCCATTGCGCACCGACTGTCTGCATCCAGGTGCCCGTGTTGCTGACCAGGACGGCGATCCACATGGCGCGGAAAACCCCGAAGCGCAAGGGCGCCCATGTCGAGAACGACCCCCCGCGCCCGTTCATCGCCCCATGAGATTAAGTCTGTTTCGGACTTCCGTCCGGAACGGCCGCGCCCGCCTTTGCAGCCGCGGCGACCATGCGCGCAACTGCGCCCGCGAAAGCCTGGTCGAGCGGCAGGTGCCGGTTCAGATAACGGTGGTAGAGCGGCCCGTAGAGGAGGTCCATCATCACCTCACGGTCGCTGCCTGCGGGAATCTCTCCCCGCGCGACCGCACGCTCGATGATGGGCATGCGCTCGCCTCGCAGGCGCTTCACGAAGCGGTCCGGCCACACGGCGGCCAGCTCCGGGTCGCTCTGCAACTCGCCGATCAGATGGGCCACGGTGCGCCCGCCCGACTTCTTGTTCGACCCGCGGATCCACATCTCGGCCACCTGGCGCAGATCACCCTCCAGGCTGCCGGTGTCCGGTGTCCGCTGCGCAGCAAGGATCGCCCCGACCACAGCATCGAATGCAAGAGCCCCCTTGCTCGGCCAGCGCCGGTAGATCGAGGCCTTGCCGACGCCCGCGCGCTCGGCCACACCCTCGATCGTCATAGCCGCCAGACCGGACGACGTGACGATGTCACTCGCCGCCTCCAGGATCGCTTGCTCCGTGTGCCGGCTGCGCGGCCTGCCTCGGCCCCTTGTTGTTGGAATAGTCTTCGGCGCCATCGCGTTCCAGTATACGAAACGAGCCGTTCCGTAATCAATTGACAGGAGGATGACATGGACAGGGTCAGACTGGGACGCAGTGAGCTCGAGGTGTCGCCCATAGCTTTCGGCACGTGGCAGCTGGGGG
>DATGJB010000179.1:0-29573 GCA_035295425.1 Chloroflexota bacterium
ATGTTCGTGATCAACAGGAGCGCATTGCCGGGCAATACCTACGAGGGACTCAAGCACGGACCGTCCACGGTCTCGATCATCCTCTCGGAGAGCGATCCCGGCGGCGGCCCTCGCCTGCATCGCCATCCCTACGACGAGACATGGATCGTCCAGGAAGGGCGGGTGCAGGTCTGGATCGGCGAGGAGACCGGGGAAGCAGGAGCCGGCGACATCGCGGTGGCGCCGCCCAACACGCCGCACAAGTTCAAGAACATCGGGCAGGGCGTGGCCCGACTCATCTGCATCCACGCCAACCCTACCGTCATCGGGGAATGGCTGGAGTAGCGCGCTTTCGGGGTGGTGAGCCGGTGCTCAAGAAGGGAGAACGTGGGGTAGGGACCTGCGAGCACCGGATGTGTCGAAGACCTGTCACGACTATTGACGTTGCGGCGAGGGTGCTATAGGATGGAGCTTGTTGTCCGGACAGTGTCCGGAATGGGATTCCGAGCGGAGAAGGTAGGGGAAGGAACGATGAAACGTATGCGTGCTTTGGTATGCCTGCTGGCCGTGCCGCTGTTGCTGACGGCCGGCGCGCCGGGTCGGTCGCTGGCGGCCGGTGGTCCGGCCGGTGAGAGAGCGTTGTGTCCGGTCGTGGCGAAGGGCCACGCCCACTGCGATGCGTCCATGTCGGTCGACAACAGCGGACGTCCGTTCCTGTCGCCCAATCCGGTCGGATTCAAGCCGGCGGACTTCCGATCCGCCTACAACCTGCCGTGGAAGACTGCCGGCAAGGGACAGACCATCGGGATTATCGACGCGTACGGGTATGCCAACTCCGAGACGGATCTGGGCATCTACCGCAAGGAGTTTCGAATCCCGGCGTGCACCACGTCCAACGGGTGCTTCAGGAAGACCGATCAGAACGGCGGCACCAACTACCCGCCCGATAACTCGGAGTGGGATGTCGAGCAGGCGCTCGACACCGAGATGGTAAGCGCCGTCTGCCCGAACTGCCACATCCTGCTGGTCGAGGCGAACGACAACAGCTGGACGAACCTCATGGCCGCGGAGCAGGAGGCGATCACGCTGGGAGCCACGGTGATCAGCAACAGCTGGAGCGGCACGGAATTCTCCGACCAGCTCACCTACGATTCGATCTTCGCCCAGGCCGGCATCCCCATCGTCGCCAGCTCCGGTGATGTCGGGTACTCCGGCACGGTGGAGTGGCCGGCGTCGTCGCAGTACGTGACGGCGGCGGGCGGAACGCAGCTATCGAAGCTGCCGCACAAGCAGTGGTCGGAGACCGCGTGGCAATGGACCGAGAGCGGCTGCAGCCAGCTCGAGGCCAAGCCGGTCTGGCAGACCGACCAGGGATGTAAAACTCGCACCGTCGCCGACGTCGCGGCGGATGCGTACCACGCGGCCGTGTATTCGAGCAGCTTTCCGCAGGCGGGGTGGCAGCCCCTCGACGGCACCAGCGTCGCGGCGCCCATCATCGCCGGCGCCTACGCGCTGGCCGGCAATGGCTCGTCCGTCCAGTACGGATCCTATCCCTACGCGCACGCGAGCAGCCTGCACGACATCACCACCGGCTCGACCGGAACGTGCCAGCCGCCGTACCTCTGCAACGGTGAGGTGGGGTACGACGCCCCGACCGGCATGGGCACGCCCAACGGAACCGGCGCGTTCTAGAACCTGATAGAGCAAACGGGCGGAGCGCTTGCGGGCGCTCCGCCCTTTTGCGTTCTGGGGCCGCCGATCGAGCGGGCCGGGGGAAGGAAGCCCCGCGCTGGGTGTGGGAACTCAGCGCCGTGGCGTCCCCGCGCGCTGGGGCGATAGCCAGGCCGTGGCGGGCCGGTCCTAGGACCTAGGACGCGTCCTAGCCGCGAAATGGAGCCGGGGTCCTATTCTCAAGGCTCCCGGGCGGGAAGCACGATGGAAGCGTAGTGCCAGAGGAGAGTGTGACTATGCGACGACTTCTCACCGTGCTCAGCGTCATCGTTGTCTCGGGAGCCGTAACACTGAGCGGCCTCCCACGCGGAGCGACCGCACATGCCAGCACGACCGTGTCGGCGGTGTGCCCGCAGGTTCCGTTCGGCTACTCGCGCTGCTTCGCCTTGCGCGTGAACGGCAGCGGAGGCAAGGTGGGCTTCACGGCGCCGTCCGGATACGGGCCGTCCGACCTGCAGGCGGCGTACAACCTGCCCTCGTCGACCAATGGTGTTGGCGAGACGGTGGCGATTGTGGACGCCTTTGACGACCCGACCGCCGAGCAGGACATGAACACCTACCGGTCGTATTACGGTCTGCCGGCATGCACCTCGGGGAGCGGCTGCTTCCAGGTGATGTATGAAAACGGGATCCGCCCGCCCACCAATCCCGACTGGGACCTCGAGATCTCGCTCGACCTCGACATGGTGAGCGCGATCTGCCCGAACTGTCACATCATCCTGGCCGAGGCGACCTCGAACCTCAGCTCCGATCTGTATACCACCGAGAATCAGGCGGCGGCGCTCGGACCGAACGCCATGAGCAACAGCTACGGCGCCAGCGAGTACTCGGGCGAGCTGGCCGACTCGGAAACATACTTCAACCATCCCGGCATTGCCATCACTGCCAGCACCGGCGACAGCTGCTACGGCGTCTCCTTCCCCGCCGCCTCGCAGTACGTGACGGCGGTCGGAGGCACGACGCTGACCAAGCTCGGGAAGCCGAAGCGCGGCCGATCGTGGTCGGAAACGGTCTGGGGCACCGGAACCTGCAGCGGTCCGCAGCCGTCCGGCGCCGGCAGCGGCTGCAGCCAGTACATCCCGAAGCCGTCGTGGCAGCTCGATAAGGGTTGCCCGGCCCGGACCGTGGCCGATGTGGCGGCCGATGCCGATCCGAGCACCGGCGTGGCGATCGTGTACGGCGGACAGTGGGTCGAGATAGGCGGGACCAGCGTCGCCTCGCCGATCATTGCCAGTGTCTACGCCCTCGCCGGGAACACCGGCAGCATCACGGACGGATCCTACCCGTACGCGCACACCAGCTCACTTTTCGACGTGACAAAGGGCAACAACGGCACGTGCTCGCCGAAGTACCTGTGCACGGGGCGCAAGGGGTACGACGGCCCGACCGGCCTCGGGACGCCGAACGGCGTGGGCGCCTTCTAGCCACGGAGAGCTCCATCCACAGGGCCCGGGGAGACCCGGGTCCTGTTTCCTCTTCGGCGAGCAGGATTGACGCGGGCGGGCTCCGATGCGTAGCGTGGAGGGCGGAATCAAGCAGGGGTGCGGTAAGCGGCAGAGCCGCGGGAGGGGCAGGATGAGATTCCGGGTATTGACCGGTCTCGCCCTGGCAGCTGCGCTGGCCACGGCCGGCCGGGTAGCGGCGAATTCGGCGGTCACACAGATCAGCGCCGATCCGTACGATGCGCCTACCCCCGGCCAGCACCACACCGAAGTTGAGCCGGACATCGCCTCGTACGGCGGCACGATGGTGTCCGCATTTCAGATGGGCCGCAACTACGGCGGAGGAAGCACCGATGTAGGCTGGGCGACGAGTAGCGGCGCCGGCTGGCAGACCGGGCCTCTACCGGGGCTGACGGTCAACTCGACGCCGCCCGGCTCCTATCTCTGGGCGAGCGATCCCGCCGTGGCGTACGACGCCGCGCACGGGACCTGGATCATCTCCTCGCTCGGCGTGGGCCACCAGAAGGGCCTGGGCGTCTCCGTCAATCGCTCGCCGGACGGCGTGACCTGGGGGAACGCGATACCGGTCGTGGCGTCCGGGACGCATTCCTTCGACAAGGACTGGATCGCCTGCGACAGCTATCCTTCCAGTCCCTACTACGGAACCTGCTACATCGAGTACGACGATATCACCCTCGGCGACACGCCGTTTATGACCACCTCGACCGATGGGGGACAGACCTGGAGCGCGCCGCAGAAGCCGCGCAACGGCGGCTGCTGCATTGGCGGGCAGCCGGTGGTGCAGCCGGACGGCACGGTGGTAGTGCCGATCGACACCATTCACGGCATGGGAGCGTTCCGCTCGACCGACGGAGGGGCGAGCTGGCAGAGCGAGGTGAAGATCACCTCGGTCAGGGCCCATGACGAAGCGGGACACCTGCGGGCCAGCCACCTGCCGTCGGCAACGGTCGACGCCGCCGGCAAGGTGTACCTGGTATGGAAAGACTGCAATTTCGAGGCGGATTGCTCGGCCAACGACATCGTCATGTCCACCTCGACCGACGGCGTGCACTGGTCGGCCGTCACCCGGATTCCGATCGATCCGGTCGGCAGTGGTGTCGACCATTTCATTCCGGGGATCGGCGCCGATCAGTCAACCGGTGGGAACAGGAGCTCGACCCATCTCGCCCTGACCTACTACTACTACCCGGTATCGAACTGCGACCCGAGCTGCCAGCTCGACGTCGGGTACGTTTCGTCCACCGATGGCGGGGACAGCTGGAGCGCCCCACAGCAGCTGGCCGGCCCGATGTCTCCAACCTGGCTGGCCTCGACCTCATCCGGCTACATGGTTGGCGACTACATCGCGACCACGATCCAGAACGGGCTCGCCTACCCGGCCTTCGCGGTCGCCCAGGCTCCGTCCGGCGATGTCCTCGACGAAGCGATGTACTCGTCTCAGCTGGGTGTAACCGGCGCCTCGGCGGGCGCGACGCTCCTGTTGCGGCGCGCCCGCTAATCCCGGATCGGGGCCGGGCTCGCCGGCGCCATGGAGAACCCCTCCCCGAGGCGGTACGCTGGATGCGCGGACGGATCTCCATCGCGTCTGGAGAGGAGTGGCTGTGGAACGACCGGACACCTACGATGCGATCGTGATCGGCTCGGGTCAGGGCGGCGGGCCGCTGGCCGGCGACCTGGCGCGCGCCGGCTATCGAACCGCGCTGGTCGAGCGCAAGCATATCGGGGGCACGTGTATCAACGAAGGGTGCACGCCGACCAAGACGATGGTGGCGAGCGCGCGGGTGGCGTACCTGGCGGGCCGCGCGGCTGACTACGGGGTCGCGGCCCGCCTGACCGGAGTCGACATGCCGGCCGTCCGGCAGCGCAAGCGGGATATCGTCGCCTCTTTCCGGCAGTCCAGCACGCAGAGCCTGAAGGAAGCGGGCGTCGAGCTAATTTTCGGCGAGGCGCGGTTTACCGGACCGAAGCAGCTCGAGGTCAGCCACGAGGGGCACGACGGGCGCCGGCTCCAGGCGGAGTGGATCTTTATCGACACCGGGAGCCGGCCGGTTGATCCGCCGTTGCCCGGTCTGGACGGCGTGCCGCACCTCAACTCGACCACCATCATGGAGCTGGACGAGGTACCGGATCACCTGCTGGTCCTGGGCGGTGGCTATGTCGGCGTCGAGTTTGGGCAGATGTTTCGGCGCTTCGGCAGCGCGGTGACTATCGTCCAGCAGGGAGCACAGCTGCTGGCTCGCGAGGATGCAGACATTGCCCGGGCGGTGGCGGACATTCTCGAAGAGGACGGCATCACAGTGCTGCTGAGCGCATCGGCGCAGCGGACCGCGCGCGGCGAGACCGGCGGCGTGTCGCTCGACGTGCAGACCAGTGACGGCGAGCGCACGGTGCGAGGCTCTCACCTCCTGGTGGCGGTGGGGCGCGCTCCCAATACCGAGGCACTCGACCTGGACAGGGCGGGCATCGAGGTCGACCAGCGAGGCTTCATCAAGGCCGACGACCGTCTGGAAACGTCCGCTCCCGGGGTGTACGCGCTTGGCGAGGTCGCCGGATCCCCGGCCTTCACGCACATCTCGTACGACGACTACCGGATCATCCGGGATAATCTCCTGCGACACGGCCGGCGCACCCGCTCCGACCGCCTGGTGCCCTACACCGTGTTCATCGATCCCCAGCTGGGGCGCGTGGGGGCGGGTGAGGACGAGTTGCGAAAGGCGGGGCGGGAGGTACGCATCGCCCGGATGCCGATGACGTCCGTCGCCCGGGCGCTCGAAGTCGGCGAGAGCCGGGGGATGGTCAAGGCCGTCGTGGACGGCCGGACCGACCAGATCCTGGGATGCTCGGTGCTGGGACTCGAGGGTGGTGAGGTGATGGCAATGATAGAGATCGCCATGATGGGGAAGCTGCCCTACACCGCGCTGCGTGACGGCATCTTTGCCCACCCGACGCTTGCCGAGCTGCTCAACACGCTCTTTTCGTCCCTCGAGGAGGCGCCGAGCGCCCGCGGTGAGAGCGCCTGACGGAATCGCTCAAGCAGGAGGCCGGGTCCCGGCCGGCAGGAGGGTGCGGTCTGCCGGCCCCGGTCGTTGCTCAGTCTCCAGCCGGATCGGCAGCAGGGGCCACGGGCGAGACACTCCGGGCAGAACCGGCGGGAACTGCCGGCGCATTCTCGGCGCGTCGGTAACGGATGAGGTCGCCGTCGCGACCGGATTCGACACTTCCCGTGCAGCGCAGGTAGTCCAGGTGAGCGAGAGTCTCGGTAAGGGCCATGCGCCGCTGAAACGGCGCCAGTTCGTCCCAGCCGGAGATCGAGCCTTTCCACGTCAGCCTCGCCGCGAGCTCCCAGCCGGTGCGCGGCCCGGCCGCCAGAAGTTCGAGGATCTGCCCGCATCGCTCCTCGTGGTGGCCGACGATCTCGTCGATCCGCCGCGGCAGATCGTGGAAGGGCCGCCCGTGGCCGGGGAGCACCAGGTCCACCGGTAAGGAGCGAACCAGCTGCAGCGAGTCGAGATAGCGGCCCAGCGGGTTCTCGGCGCTCTGCACGTGGAGTCCGACGTGGGGGCTGATGCGCGGCAGGACGTGATCGCTGGAGAAGAGAATGCGGCGTTCACGGTCGTAGAGACAGATCATGCCTTCGCTGTGGCCCGGCACCCACAGCACCTCGAGCCGGCGATCCCCCCAGTACAGCGTCTCACCCCCCTCGAGCAGGACGTCGGGACGGCGGGTACCCACCCGCTTGAGGAGCTGGACCGAGGCTTCCGCCATCGGCTCGAGATCGGCGGGCGGCACACCGTTCACGGCCAGCCATGCCTCCATCTCGTCGATGAGCCGCCTGGCGTCCTCGTAGCGAGCGCCGACGTAGGTCGCGTCGAGACGATGCATCAGCACGTCCGCCCCCGACTCCTCGGCGAGTCGGGCCGCCAGCCCGAAGTGGTCGGGGTGTAGGTGGGTGACGACGATATGGTCGATGGCGGCTATCGAGTGTCCGGCCGCGGCCAGGCCGTCGCGCAGCGCGGCATGGGCTTCGGGTGTGTTCCAGCCGCAGTCGACGAGGGCCAGCCGGGGTCCGTTGCGCAGTGCGTACACATTGACGGTGGCAAGCGGACTGTCGGGCAGGGGAATCGAAAGGGTAATGATACCGGCCGCGTCCTGGTCACTCATGGCGCCCTCATTATCGGCGGCATACTGCTCCGTCGCCGCGCTACCGCTCTACAAACGACGGTGGCGCCGAAGGCGAGCATCGCTGCGTGGTTTTGACGTTCTATACTAAAGGTGAGTGGGCATGGATCGTCGGTGCTCCGTGGACGTGGCCGGACCTCATGGTGCGAGACTCCCGGCCGGTGAGTGCATCGCGGGCAGGTCCAGCATCAACGAGCGGGCGTGGGAGGCTTCGATGGTCTGGAATCGTGGAGACATTCAGCCGGGCATGGAGGTGTTCGCGCTCGACGGTCGGAAGCTGGGAGTTGTCAGCGAAGTCGTGCCTGATACCCCCCGGGAGCTGATTGCCGGCGCGTTGGGAGCAGGCGAGAGCGGGGGCGCGGGCCCGGCCCGGGACGAGAGGATCGTCGACCGGCCCGGCCACTTCGTGGTGACAGGCGAGGGCTCGCCGCTGGAGCAGCAGAAGCTTCACATTCCGTTCAGCGCCGTCCAGATCCTGTTTCCCGGCGAGAACGTTACCGTCAGCTGGGCGAGCGATCAGTGCATTGCCCTCTATGGCGCGCCGGCTGCCGAGGCCGCGCCGGAAGTCACGGCAGGCGCCTGAGAACGCCCACCTTCCGCTTCTCGCGCGCTCAAACGGGGCGCAACACGCGCAGCGCGTCTGCGTGTAACGAAAAGTTACCGGGGATCCTCGCCGACACCTCGCCGTCGAGGCTGATGTCGAGCGGGGAGTCAGGATGCACTCCCACCTCCCGGCTGTGATATGTCCGGATCCCGCGGCGCGGCCGCTTCGGCCCGATGAGCGTCAAGAGCGCGGCCCGGATAAGCTGGTGGATCGGAATATCCTCGACGGCCAGGATGTCGAGCCGCCGATCGTCGATTCGTGCCCCCGGTACCTCGAAGTTGAGCAATCCTCCGAACACTGGGGCGTTGACGACGGAAAGATGGAGGAGGCGCAGCGAGGCGGTGTCGCCGCCGACCCGGAGTTCGCAGGAGAAGGGTTGGACCTTGCCCAACGTCAGTAAGGCAGCGGCGAGATAGGTGAAGTGGCCCAGCCGTTGCCGGAACGATGCCTGTGTCGCCATGCGGGCGAAGGTCACATTGACCCCGATCGTGGCCGCGTGGACGAAGTACGCGGGCTCGCCGCCAACCGCCTGAAACTGTCCGACGTCGACAATCCCGATCCGGCCGCCGGCCAGCACCTGCGCCGCGCCCTCGATCTTCATCGGTATGCCCAGCGAGCGCGCCACGTCGTTGGAGGTGCCGAGCGGCACGATCCCGAGGATCGAGCCAGTGCCGACCAGCCGGCCGGCGACGCCGCCGACCGTGCCGTCGCCCCCCGCCGCGACGATGATGGGCCGGCTCTCGACAGGTCGCTCCAGCCACGGCTGGAGGCGGGAGAGGTCGGAGATATCCAGAGAGTCGACAATCTGGAGGCCGGCGCGCCGCAGGCTCTCCTCGGCTCGCCGCAGCTGGCGCCCCCGGCCGGAATGAGCGCTGGATACCAGCACGATGGTCCGCGAATGTTTGGGTGCGCTCGCCGCCACTCCTCGTACTCCTAACGGCGAGCTCCCCGGCTCTCGGCGGCGAGGGGACCGGCAAACAGCTTGAGTACCAGACCCAGCCACAGGGCGCCGAGCGCATAGCCGGCGAGCACATCGCTGCCGTGATGGGCGCGCAGGGACACGCGGGAGCGGCCAACCAGACCTGTCAGAACGCTCCCCAACGAGAACGCGGTCGTCGCCACCACGCGATGCCGCGTCAGATGCCAGATGAGGTAGCCGACGGCGCCGAAGAACACCAGCGACCCGCTGGAGTGCCCGGAGGGAAAGCTGTAGCCTCCCGCCTGCTTGAATCCTGGGAGCACCTCCGGCCGCTGCCGCCGCACGAGCTCTTTGATGGACGTGTTGATGATTCCCATGCCGCCGGTTGCGGTAAGGAGCAGGGCCGCACTACGCGGCCTGCGGCGAACGAGGAGCCCAAGCAAGATCAGACTGACGAGGACCGAGCGCGCGGCCGGCCCGCCGATCGCGGAGAACGTGCGCTGTACCAATCGGTTCCCCTCCCGCTCGATGCGGTGCTCAATCTCTCCTATTTATCGTACCGACCGCGCCGGCCCACGCCCCGGCACGACGGGCGTCACGCCGTGACGTCGCGGGTGCGAACCAGTATGAGTGACAGCGCCAGGGGAACCGCGATGTAGATGGTCATGGCGACCAGCGATTCCGGGATGCCCGGTGTCGTGCTATCTGCGTGGATGAAATGTCGAGTGACCGCCCCGGAGATGATGCGTACTGTAAGAGCCGCCGTGTAGATCGTCGGAAAGTGACGCGCCATGCTCTCCCAGAAGCCGCCCAGCGCGGTGAAGATGCCGGTCAGAATGAGCTCGGCGAGATTGAGCCCCAGTCCCACGCCGATCCCGACGGCGCCCGAGCGAAACACAGTGCCGGCGGCGAAGGCGAGAACGACGTAGAAGGCGAGGATGTACCAGGTCGCCAGGAACATCTTCACCACCGTCACGGCGAAGCCCGCGTCAAGTCCCGTCGTATCCACGATCGGGTTACCGGTCAGGACCGCGACCACGACGCCGGCAACCGTCGCCACGACCAGCGAGCCGAGTAGGGCGATGCCGACCGCCAGGAGGTTGACGGCGATCCCGGCCAGGACGAATTGGGACCGCGTCGGGCGCCGGCTCAGGATCATGCGGACCGTTCCCCAGCTGTACTCGCTACCCGCCCAGCTCCCGGCGAGAATCGGCCAGATAAACGGAGCGACGTAAATCGCGGCGGCGAAGAGCGCAGTCAGCCAGGCCCGCGGCATGATCGCGTTCACCCGCTCGTTCGAGGCGCCGATCCCCCAGAAGAGCAGCGCGATGATGGCGTACATGATGAGGGCCAGGATCCGCGCCATCCAGCGCTTGCGCAGCTTGAGCCACTCGGCGGCCAGAAGGGGAGTCATGCCTGATCCCCGGTGGTGATCTCGAGGAAGTACTGCTCGAGGCTCTGCTCCTGCGGAGCAATCTCGGCGGCGTACAGCTGCTGCTCCGCCAGAATCCGGTTGATCTCGGCCGAGCGTGCCACCGGCGCGGTGACGGAAAGGGTGTTGCCGTCGCGTCGCACTGCACTTATCCAGTCCACCCGAGCGAGGATCGCCTCGGCTTCGCCGGCGCGGTCGATGCGAACCCGGATCGTGGTCCCGCCGCCGAGCAGCTCGTGAACCTCGCCCTGGACGCGAATCTGGCCGCGTACCAGGATGGCGATGCGATCGCACACCTGCTCGATCTCATGAAGCACGTGGCTGGAGATGAGGATGGTGTGCCCCTCGCCTTTGAGCCGCTTGAGCAGGTCGCGCATCTCGACGATGCCGGCCGGATCGAGGCCGTTGGCGGGCTCATCGAGAATGAGAAGCTCGGGTGAGTCAAGCAGGGCGGCGCCGACCGCCAGCCGCTGCTTCATGCCGAGCGAGTACGTCTTGAACTTTCGCCCTGCCGCCGACGAGAGATCGACCAGGTCGAGGACGGCCGCGATGCGGTCGTCGGCAGTGCCCGTAACCCGCGCGACGACGCGTAGATTGTCGCGTCCCGAGAGGTACGGGTAGAAGGTCGGGTTCTCGATCACCGAGCCGGTTCGGGCGAGAATCGCGGCCAGAGCCGCGCGGGTGTCCAGTCCGAGCATGAGCGCCGACCCGGCGGTCGGTTTCACCAACCCCAGCAGCATGCGCATCGTCGTCGTCTTGCCCGCGCCGTTCGGGCCCAGGAACCCGAAAATCTCTCCCTGGTTGACCACCAGGTTGAGCCGGTCGACGGCGACGACGCGCCCGTAGTGCTTCGTCAGATTCTCGGTTCGAATCGCGTCGTCGTCGGCTTGCACATGCTCCTCGATTCCGGCGAGCGCGTAGCCGGCGGGCTTTCCAGGGTAACAGGTACTGGCGTTTGGCATTTCCGTACCATATACTCATACCGAAGGAAACCGAACTGAGGTCGAGGCGCCATGGACGGCTGGATTGAAGACGGGGACATCAGCTGGATGGACTGGGTCGTGGTGACGACGTTCATCCTTGCTCCGGTCATGCTAGTTCTGCTGAGCGTGTACGCGCTGGAGGTGCTCGATCTTTCGACGGTCGAGGCGATCGATCCACTGCGTCTCAATACCGGCGGGCGAATGCTGCAATCGATGGTTTCACTCCTGCTCGCCGCTGTCCTGCTGACCGGTGGGCTCTCCGCGTGGTCGGCTTTTAGAGATCGGCGGGAGCGCCCCGTCCGATCCCAGCGCTCAGCACTGTAACCGGCGGCCGCGTCTAGTCAAGTCGCCCGGACTCTGATATCCTGTTCTTTAAGGACGCGGAGCCCGGCCGCTATCGATGCTGGGCGTTTGGAGACAGTGCTATGTGGTCGGTTCAGGCGACGCAGCGGCGCACGCGGCATGCCGCGCGGGGCAAAGAGGAGCTGCTGCAGGCGACGGTGAAGGTTATCGCCCAGCGCGGTTTGGAGCAGGCGCGTTTCGTGGATATCGCCGCCGCCACCGGGGTGGCGATTAGCTCCCTTCAGTACTTCTTTGGAGCGCGAGAGGATCTTCTGCTCGCCGCGGTCGGGCATGCCGCCCAGCAGGAGATTGAATTGTTACAGGACGTGGCGACCAGGCGCCTGGATGCGCACCAACGGCTGCGCCAGCTGCTGCACCTGGCTCTCGGCGACCCGAGCAGGTGCGCGGAATCACGTCTCTTCTGGAACGAAGTGCGGAATGGCGCGCTGCGAAACCCTGAGCTGCGCGCTCCGTACATGCGGATGTACGAAGCCTGGGCGTCCATGATCGAGGACACGCTGGAGCGTGGTAAGCAGACCGGTGCGTTTGCCCGAAGTGTGAACCCGCGCCCCGCGGCTCTGCAGATCCTGGCCGTCATCGACGGCCTGACCACTCCGCTTCTGGTCGAGGATCCGGCAGTGGAAGACAAGAATGCCTATCAGCTGGCATCTGAAGTAGTGGAGTCCTTACTGGGAATCGATCGATCGTTGGTGGAGATCGCGTAGACGCGCTCGTCGTGCGAGCTCGACGGCGCGGGTGGGAGAGGAAGGCAAGTTGATGAGAGCGAGAAGGTTGATACCGGGCCGGCTTCTGCTGGTGCCTATCGTGCTGGCCGGGGCGGCGTTTTCGCCGCTGGCGGTACCGCGGGGGGCCCAGGCGCACTACGGTCCCTGCTACGACGACCCGACAGTGTGGCTCTCGAATAAGGCGAAGATTCACCTGATATCGGTCGTGCAGGGGAACCTCAACCAGGTGAGCCAGGTCACCTTTACTCTGCACATCCCCGTGGGAGTCACGTACACACAGATTCAGTACACCGGTGGACACCATCCCCCCGAGGTGGTCAATGTCGTGTCGGACCAGTCGTCGGGATATCTCACCAACGAGTACGCGGCTACCAAAAAGGGGCAGGTGTACAGTTTGACGCTTTCGGTGCACGACATCGAGCATGGCCGCGGGAGCCAATGGGCTCAGAACACGGGCACCACGAATGAGAATGTTCAGGTCTTCGTGCAGTAGCAGTGGCGAATCGCGCCGGGAATCGTCGCAACACCGGTGTTACGCAACGCCATGAGAGTCGCCCGGCAGGGGTGACGTCGAGCCGTCAACCGCGGCTCAAGGGGAGGGATAGGTGAGCTCGTCGCGAGGCCAGCCGGGCCAGCCGTACGCGGCAATCGGCACGGGTTTGGTGGCGGGCGGCCTGCTGGTGGCGAGCTGGCTCGTGACGCTGGCTCACGGCACCCAGCTCGACGCTCGAAACTCGCTACTGATGCTGAGCCTGTTCGCGGCGCTCATTCTCTCCTACCATTTCCCGGTGCATGTCAATGCTGCGACAAAGGTCTACATGGGCAGCATCGTGCTCTACCTCACCGCTGCCCTCCTGCCCCCGGCCATCGCCGCCAGCGCGATCGGCGTCGGGATTCTGGCCGGCGAGCTGAGCATCTGCCAGCGGACCGGCAATCACCGCGTTCCGACGCTAATCCCGACGCAAGTGAGCCGCTGGGTCATCATCGGCCTGGGCAGCTCTCTGGTCGCCCATCTGCCGCTCGGCTCCGGGGCAGGCGCGCTCATCGCCGGAGGGCTGGTTATGTGGTCCGGCGACATCGTAACCGGACCCCTCGTCCTGTCGCCTCTGCTCCGGCAGAACCCGCTTCGAGTCGCGATCATGATGGTGCGAGAGGGGGGAGTGTTCGAGGGCACGCAGTACCTGATCGCGATCCTGGGAGCGCTGGAGGCGCGCAGCCAACCCTGGTCGCTCCTGCTGTTGCTGGCTCCCGCTGTCCTGGTGTATCTCGCCTTCAGCCATGTCAAAGAGTCTCGTGCCCAGACGCGTGACATGCTCGAAGAGATGGCCTCGATGGCAGACGCGAGGGATGGCTACTCACGTGGCCACTCCGAGCGGGTGGCGGAGCTGACCCGTCGCACGCTGGAATCGCTGGGGGAGCGCGGTCCGGAATCGGATCTCATTGTCTTCGCCGCCCGCGTTCACGATATCGGGAAGCTGGGCATCCCGGACGAGCTGCTGCGGTCGCCGGCCGGGCTTGGACCTGTCGAGCGAACCACGGTGCAGCTCCACGCCGAGCAAGGGGCAGAGCTGCTCAACCGCTACTCCAGTCTGGAGCGCGCGGCGGTCATAATCCGGCACCACCACGAAGCGTGGGATGGCAGTGGCTATCCGCACCGTATCGCCGGAGAGGAGATTCCGCTCGGCTCGCGAATCGTCGCCGTCGCCGAGACCTTCGACAACCTCACCAACGACCGTCCATACCGCGCGGCGGTGACGGTCGGGGAAGCGGCGGCTGTCCTGCGCGAGGGACGCGGACGTCAGTGGGATCCACGAGTCGTGGATGCGTTCCTGCGGACCATGAGGGACGAAATCGAGCTGCCGGTAGCGCCTCGCCTGCGCCTGGTCCGATCTCTCGAGGCCGAGCAGGAGAGCGGCTAGCTCGAACGCAAGCCTCGGCGTACCGGGGCAGCACCGTACATCTCGAAGCGCCGTGAGTGCGCGCACGGGCACACGCGTTCGGACCAATTCCCCTATTGACAAATTAGTTGTTGCCGTATGGAAATACGGTACCTACAATGCCAGGGAAGGGGTCCAGCAACGGCTGTCGATGCCGGGGATAGGGCCCAGCCGAAGGTTGTCGCGACCGGACGGGAAGCGGTCGTCCGACAGGGGCGAGGGAGTTGTGAACGGAGAGGGACGGTACGAGGCTACCACCGGAGACCGGGTGCACACCTCCTCGGTAGGTATGAATGAAGGGCCGCGTCCGGTGGCCCGGGGCAAGTTCCTGTTCGTCGGGGAAGAGAAGCTCTATATCCGGGGTGTTACCTACGGCACGTTCCGGCCCAACGAGCGCGAGGAAGATCTCCACGACCGGGAACAGGTGGACCGCGACTTCGCGCAGATGGCGGCCACCGGAATCAACGCGGTGCGCGTCTACACGGTGCCGCCCCGCTGGCTGCTCGATTGCGCCCAGCGTCACGGGCTACGTGTCATGGTCGGCTTGCCCTGGGAGCAGCACATCACCTTCCTGGATGATGAACGGCGGGCTAGAGACATCGTCGAGCGGGTACGGCAGGGCGTTCGGAGCTGCGCCGGACATCCCGCGGTACTTTGCTACGCCGTGGGCAACGAGATCCCGGCGTCCATCGTGCGGTGGCACGGCGCGCGCGCGGTCGAGTCATTCCTGCGGCGGCTGTACCATGCCGCCAGGGACGAGGACCCGGGCGGGCTCGTGACCTACGTCAACTTTCCCACAACCGAATATCTCGATCTGTCGTTCCTGGACTTCCTCTGCTTCAATGTTTATCTCGAGTCGCGCGAGCAGCTGGAGCCGTATCTGGCCCACCTTCAGGTCATAGCCGGCGATCGGCCACTGGTGATGGCGGAGATTGGCCTCGATAGTCGCCGCAACGGCGAGCAGGAACAGGCCAGGGTGCTCGCGTGGCAGCTCGAGAGTATCTTCCGTGGCGGCGCGGCCGGGGCGTTCGTTTTTGCCTGGACCGACGAATGGCACCGGGGCGGGTTCGACGTGGACGACTGGGACTTCGGTCTGACGGACCGCCAGCGCCGTCCCAAGCCGGCGCTCGCGGTGGTGAGCGATGCATTTTCACGCCTCCCGTTCGTGCCACAGACCGACCAGCCGCGCGTCTCGGTCGTCGTCTGCACCCATAACGGCGCTCGGACCTTGCGCGATTGCTGCGAGGGACTGACGCGGCTCGACTACCCGGATTATGAGGTCGTCGTGGTCGACGATGGCTCGAGTGACGGCTCGGCGGTGCTGGCGCAATCGTTTGGCTTCCGGGTAATCAGCACCGAGAATCGCGGGCTCAGCA
The DNA here is from genome assembly GCA_035295425.1 of Chloroflexota bacterium. Lineage (GTDB taxonomy): Bacteria > Chloroflexota > UBA5177 > UBA5177 > UBA5177 > DATGJB01. Next base: position 15,692 of record DATGJB010000179.1, read on the forward strand.
GCGCTCGTAATCTCGGCTGGCAGGCGTCGAGCGGAGAGATCGTGGCGTACATCGACGACGATGCGTATCCCGACCCGCACTGGCTCACCTACCTGGTTCCGATGTTCGCCGAAGGGTTCGTCGGCGTGGGCGGACCGAATATCGCACCCGCGGGCGACGGCCTGATCGCCGACTGCGTGGCCAACGCGCCGGGAGGGCCGGTGCATGTGCTGCTGGGCGATCGTGATGCCGAGCACATTCCCGGCTGTAACATGGCGTTCCTCCGGGCCGCGCTCGAAGCAGTCGGTGGGTTCGATCCCCGCTATCGCGCTGCCGGCGACGACGTGGACATCTGCTGGCGGCTTCAGGAGCGTGGCTGGAAGCTCGGTTTCAGTCCGGCGGCCATGGTCTGGCACCATCGGCGAAATTCGATCAGAGCGTACTGGCGCCAGCAAAAGGGCTACGGCAAGGCAGAGGCTCTCCTCGAGGAGAAATGGCCGGAACGGTACAACGGAGCCGGGCATGTGGCCTGGACGGGCCGGCTGTACGGCAAGGGGCTGACACTGCCGCTGCCGTTCAGACGTGGACGAATCTATCAGGGAGAGTGGGGAACGGCGCCATTCCAGTCAATGTACGAGCCGCGGCCGGGCACGCTGCACTATCTGCCGTTGATGCCGGAGTGGTATCTGGTTGCCTTCCTCCTTTTACTTCTCTCGGCATTGGGCACCCTGTGGCATCCGCTCCTTCTCGCACTGCCCCTCCTGGCCATCGCCCTCGGCGCACCTGTCGTTCAGGCCGCCCTGAGCGCCGCGCGCGCATCGTTCTCGTCGCGAACCCGGGCCGGTGAGCCGCGCGCCGCGCTGTACGCTCTCACGGCGTTTCTGCATGTCCTGCAACCGCTGGCACGCCTCTGGGGACGCATCCGCTATGGATTGACTCCCTGGCGGGTGCGGACGCGGACCAGGCTGAGCGTTCCGAGAACACGCGTGCTTGAGGTATGGAGCGAGGAGTGGAAGTCAACCGAGGCGTGGCTCACGCATCTGGAGGCGCTCCTCCAGATGGCCGGAGCTCCCGTATCGCGAGGCGGCGGATTTGACCGGTGGGACCTGGAAGTGCGGCCCGGCGTGCTGGGAACGGTTCGGATGAGCATGGCAGTCGAGGAGCATGGCGGAGGCAAGCAGCTCGCTCGCTTCCGGATCCAGCCGCGGATCTCTCCGGGTTTGAGAACTCTGATCCTGCTGTTCATGATTTTCGCCGCGGGAGCCGGGTTGGGTGGGAGCTGGATTGCGATGCTCATTCTGAGTCTGGCGGCCGCGCTTCTGGCGGCACGGGGCATCTACGACTGCGCCGCCGCGGTCGGCGTCTCGCTGGCCGCCCTTCAGGATCCGGAGTCCCTGCCCCTTTCGGAGTGGTGCTCCGCCGGCTCATCCTCTCAGGGAACGCGCTGGACGGAGTCGGCCCCGAGTGGGAGCATGGTTGGACGGCGCCGGAACTAGGCCGAACGGAATGATAATGGCGGTGTAGAGGGTGAGATTTTGCCTCGCCCCGAGCGCCCTCTGATCCAATGTTGCGCCAGTTTCGTCTGCTCAGGTATGTCCGTCCCCACGGCCGCCAGGTAGGGATCCTCACCCTGACCATGGCCCTGACTGTGGCCGTGGATGTCCTGAAGCCATGGCCCACCAAGCTTCTCGTCGACCAGGTTCTGAACCACCGGGCGCTGCCGCCGCCGTTGAAACCGCTGGTTGCCGCGCTGCCCGGCTCTCACGGCTCTCAGGGGCTTCTGCTGTGGGTAGCACTGGCGACCGTGCTGCTTTTCGCCGCTGGTACGGCGGTGGCCATGGTCGGCACGTTCGTGTCGGTAGGTTTCGGGCAGCGCATCACCTTTGACCTCGCCTCCGATCTTTTCCTGCACGTCCAACGCCTTTCTCTTCTGTTTCACACGCGCCGCCAGGTTGGAGACACCATCTCCCGGGTCACTGGCGATCCCTATTGCGTGCAGACGCTGGTGGTCGAGGCACTCCTGCCCCTGATTCAGTCCGTGATCATGCTGGTCGCCATGTTCGTCATCATGTGGAGTCTGAACGAGACGCTGACGCTGCTTTCGCTGGCCGTGGTTCCGTTCCTGGCGGTGACGATCCGGGTCTACGGAGGGCCGATGAAGGACCGCACCCGAAAGCGTCGGGATCTCGAGGGCCGGATTATGGCAGTGGTCGAGCAGACGTTGACCGCCATACCTGCCGTCCAGGCCTTTACTCGAGAGGACCTCGAGCATGGACGGTTCCGCAGGCTTGCCGACGCCACGGTCCATGCCTACGTGCGCAGCGCCTGGATCGACCAGTGGTTCAAAGTGTTCGCCGGCCTGATCACGGCAGTGGGCGCGGCCGCAATCATGTACCTGGGTGGAACATTTGTGCTGCAGGGGAAGATGACGGTCGGCACGATCCTGGTCTTTATCGCCTATCTGGAATCGCTGTACATGCCGTTGAATGACATCATCTACACGGCGTCCACGATGCAAGCCACCGCCGCGGAGGCCGATCGAGTGCTGGAGATCATTGACACGCCGCTCGACGTCAAGGACGCTCCGGATGCGACCGATATCCGGATCACTGGCTACGTCGAGTTCCGAGATGTCACATTCGGCTATGAGGAGGGCCGGCCGGTACTTCACGACGTCTCGCTGGCTGCCAAACCGGGCGACGTGGTGGCCATTGTCGGTCCAACCGGCGCGGGGAAATCCACGCTCGTCAGCCTGCTGGTGCGTTTCTTCGATCCGTGGTCGGGTGCGGTACTCGTGGACGGACGCGACATCCGGAGCGTTCGACTGCGCTCGCTGCGTGAGCAAATCGGTCTCGTCTTGCAGGACCCATTTATCCTTCCTTTGACCGTTGCGGAGAACATCGCGTACGGCGACCCGCACGCGTCAAAACAGGCGATTGTTGAGGCATCGATCGCGGCCAACGCCGACGAATTCATTCGACGGTTGCCACAGGGATACGACACGGTGATCGGCGAGCGGGGCACCACGCTCTCGGGTGGCGAGCGCCAGCGGCTGAGCATAGCCCGGGCATTCCTCAAGAACGCGCCTATCCTCGTGCTCGATGAGCCGACCTCGGCGCTCGACGCGCGCACCGAATCGCTCTTGCTCGAGGCACTGGCGCGTCTGATGCGGGACCGTACAACCTTCGTGGTCGCGCACCGGCTTTCTACCATCCGGAACGCCACCACGATCCTCGTGATCGATCGTGGAAGGGTCGTGGAACAGGGAACCCACCACCAGCTGATGGAACGTGACGGCCTCTACGCCGGTCTCTACGTGCAGCAGATGGAAATTGCCCGGCACGAGCCGGTGCCCGACGAAGACGCAAGCGGAGCGCGGCTATGACGGGATCTGACGGCTTGCGGATTGCGCTGATAGCACCGTGTGCCAATCCGGTAACGCGGCACAGTGTGGACTCCGTGGAGCAGCTGGTCTGGCTCCTGGCCGAGGAGCTGACGCGCCGTGGCCATGCAGTGACTCTTTTCGCCACCGGCGACTCGCAGACCTCGGCCCGGCTGCACGCGGTGCACCGGAGAGGCTACGAGCATGATGCCGAGCTGACCGACTGGCGGTTTCACGAGATGATGCATGTCGCGGCAGCCTTCGAGCGGGCCGAGTACTTCGATGTCATCCACAGCCATAACTACGGATTCGCCCTACCGTTCACGCGGCTGGTGAATGTTCCGGTATTGCACACCTTCCACACGCTGCCCGACACGGACTTCGTGCGTGCCTTCAGGAGCTCGCCCGGTGCGCATGTTGCTGCGATCTCCCGCTTCCAGCGGTCCCTGTACCGGGGAGTTCGAAACGTGGAAGTGGTGTACAACGGCATCGACACGGATGCCTTCCCGTTTCGATCCGAGCCGGGCGATTATTTGCTCTTCCTGGGGCGTCTCATACCGGACAAGGGACCGATGCAGGCGGTCGAGCTTGCGAGATCGGTGGGAATGCGATTGCTGATGGCAGGTCCGGTTGATGAGTACTTCGAGCGCGAGGTAGCCCCGCTGGTGGACGGACGCGAGGTCGAGTATCTGGGCGTGGTGGTGGGGAAGGAGCGAAATGAGCTGCTGGCGGGCGCGGCGGCGCTGCTGTGTCCGCTTCAGTATCAGGAGAGCTTCGGATTGGTTATGGTGGAGGCGATGGCCTGCGGAACGCCGTCAGTCGCCACCGGTCTGGGCGCCGTGCCTGAGATTATTCGGGCCGGTGTGAACGGGTACTGGGGCAATGACATGGACCAGCTGAGGTCGTTGATTCCCGAGGCCCTGCGCCTGGACCGGCGGCAGGTTCGGGCCGAGGCGGTGTCGCGTTTCGACTACCGCCGGATGACCGACGGCTACGAACGGCTGTATCGCGAGCTGGTGCGTGTTCCCGAGCAACAAGCCGGATGAGCGAGGAACGCCTCCTCGCCGTCTTCGCTCATCCCGACGATGAGTCGTTGCTCGCCGGCGGCACGCTCGCCTTCTGCCGGGCGGCAGGGGTAGAGATTCGTCTGGTGTCCGCGACCCGCGGCGAGATGGGGCCCGTCGCCGAGGATGTTGGAGTCGACCGCGGGTCTCTCGGGGCGGTCCGGGAGCAGGAGCTGCGGGCTGCCGCGGCGGCGCTTGGCATCGAGTCCGTGGCGTGCCTCGACTTTCCCGACGGCGAGCTGAAGTGGGTTGAGGCGCCCGGCCTCGCGGAACGAGTCCTGGAGATGCTTCGAATGTGGCGCCCGACGATCCTTCTGACGTTCGACTCGCAGGGACTGTACTGGCATCCGGATCACATCGCGGTCCACGAGCAGGTTCTGCGGGCAGTCGGCTGCTTGCGGGCCGGCGATCGGCCATCCGTGTACTGTGCGACGCTGCCAGACGGAATGATGGCGGCGATGGTGGCAGCGGTGAGGCAGCGCGGCTTGCCGGCCGATCTCTGGGGACTGGCGCCGGAGGACTTTGGCGTGCCGGAGGAGCAGATTACGACGACAGTCGACGTTCGTCCCTTTCTCGCGGCCAAGCTCCGCGCCCTTCGGAGTCATCGCACCCAGCTGGGACCGACCAATCTCCTGGCGGCGATACCGGACGATCTCGCCGAACGCTATCTGGGGCGAGAATATTTCATCCATGCCGGTCGGGCCGGGGACCGGGCGGACCGGCTTTCTGCCCTCCGATTCAAGTCCACCGTGGCACCGGAGGCGTTGCGCCGATAGTCAGCCCGATTCGCCACCGGCGGCATCCGACCACGAGTCGAACCGGGCGAGCTCGATGCCGTGGGTCTGGAGCGCGCTTCGAACCCGCGGATCGCACAGGGCCCGTACCTCGTGCTCCCGCTCCAGCCGGTACGGCGTGGCGAGGCCGTCGTCGAAGCCGGGATGGCAGCAGATCTCGGTGACTCCGGGAGGCAGGTCCGCGAGGATGGCGAGGAGGTTCGTTACCGACACCCCTTGCAACCAGGTCTCGCCGTGGCCGATCTGTCCGTAGAAGCTCCCACAGTACTGAATCCTGGGATCGCAGCGACGCAGCGGAACTCCAAGCTCGGCTGCCAGTGCGACGGCGATGGATCGGACCGGTTCCTCCAGGTGGACGTGCTGGTGGGAGTCAAGGTGAGTTGGATCGTGCCCCAGGAGCTCGCGGAAGGTCGCGAGCTGGCGGGCAATCTCATCTTCGGCGGCGCCCCGGTCGTCAACCGGGATGACGGTGTAGAGCGGAACCCAGTCGTCGCCGGCGGAGACCCACTCTCCGAGGTCGATATGGAGCCCCACGCTCAGGTCGGGATGCTCGCGGGCGTAGGCGGCAGCCGCGGCTGCCGCCGGGAAGCGCACCATCAGACTCGCGTTCTTCACAATGCCGTTCTCGTGAGCCGCCGCGATTCCGCGATTGACCCCGGGGCTCATCCCGAAATCGTCGGCGTTGACCAGCAGATGGCGCACTACACGGCTGCTCACAGTCCCACTACCCGGGCCATGTCGCCCACGACGCGCTCCGCCTTGAAGTACTGGTCCGCTATCTCGCGCGCTTTCGCCGATTGACGCTGGTAGTCGGCTCCGATGCGCTCCAGTGCGTCCAGGATTCCGTCCATGTCGCTGAACGCGAAGAGACCTTCACCCACTGGAAGGATGTTGCCGAACGCTGTGTCCTGAGTGATGACGGGCCTGCCGGCCGCCAGGTAGCAGGCGCTGCGGTCGCTGAACCATCCGCTGCGCAGGCGGATATTCTGGTCTTTGGCAACGGTCAGCTCGCCAAGCGATCCGCGGATGTAGTCCCGGTATCGATCGACATCACACGACAGCAGCACGGCGTCGACCACGTGCCAGCCGTGCGCTTCGAGCAACCGAATCGCATCGGCGTCGATCTGGGAGAGAGCCAGCTCGAATCGCTGAGCGGTCAAGGAGGGAAGATCGATGAATTTCAAGAACTCCAGGTGCTTGCTCCAGCGGTAGATCTCGCCGTTCCACTCGGTGTCCTTGCCGGACTGCACCCAGTTGCCGATCGTCGTGAAGCTGTCGCCGGGTGCCGCCGGCCTGCGGTCAGCCGGGCTCCACCACTCGACCACCACGGGCTGCCGGGTTGCGAAGTATTTGAAGTCGGAAAGCGGTACGGTACAGTCGGGCGCCCCCAGATTCTCCCCAAATGTGAAGTGGTGGGTGTGCGCGGCCAGGACATCGATCGTGAAACGGCGGCCCTGGGCGACCTCGATCTGGGGGAGCACCGGGTCCGTCTCGAGGTAGATGCGTACCGGAACGCGGCGGTGCTCCTCTCGCAGGATGGTGGCGCCGGTCAGATTGACCAGCGCGTCGGCACGCTCAAGAATCGCCGCGAAGCGAGCGTCGGAGAGCCCATAAGTACGATCCGTCGCTCCCGACCGGTACACCCAGCGATCGGCGAACCCAAACTCTTCCATCAGCCCGTCGATGAAGCCCACGGCGTAGCGGCAGTCGTCGCACACCGCGTTCCGAACGGGATCGAACGGCCAGGTGTCGGTGTCCTCGACGTAGTAGACGTCGAAGCCGAGCCGCCGAAAGCCCTCCAGGTACTGCAGCACCTGCCAGGCGATGCCAGCGAACGGAGTCTGGCCCATCGTCCCGAAGACGAGAACCGTGCCGCGCCCGGTCACGATCGGACGTCCACCTACAGGAGTCCCAGCCGCTCGCCGAGCGGTCGGAGGTGCTGGAAGCGCCAGATCCGGCTCTCGTGCACAGTCCACTCCGGCTGGTCCCCCAGCCAGCGAAAGTGCAGGTAGAGCTGCGCGGCAGCGAAGCGCCGGTCGAAGCTGGCAGGAGCGCCATCGGGCCAGCGAGCCTGATGGTAGGCGGCGATGCATTCCTCCACCGTCTCGTCGGACCAGCCTTCCAGGAGGCACGCCAGATCGATCTCGCCGGCCGCGACCGCCGCGGATTGCCAGTCGATGGGGAATATCGTGCCGTTCCGAACCAGGATATTGTGCACGGTGTACTCGCCGTGGATGATGGTGAGCGGCGGAGCGAGCAGTGTTGCGACGCAGTCCTCGAAGCGACTGCAGAGGAGATCCAGCCAGGGGAGCGGGCGATGCAGGTCGCCGGCAAAATGCGCGGTGCGCGTTGCCCAGCCACGGTAGAACTCAGCGTCATAGCGCGTCAGGAAGCCGAGCCGGCTATCAGATAGCCTGTGTTCGTTGAGGGCGTGGAACCGGCCGGCCCATCGCGCTGCCCCTGGAAGGGTTTCCGCAGACGGCGCGATGTCGATCCGGGAGCTGTCATCGAGATATTCGAGAAAGAGCCAGATGTCTTCGCCCTGGTAGGACCCGACCAGGTGCGGAGCGCTCATCGAAAGTGGTTGGAGGACGCGGCGGTAGACGTCGGCCTCGTAATGGAGGCTGCCCCAATGCCCGTAGCCGGCGTAGTGTCTACCTGCCTCGTACTTGCAAAGCAGACGTACGTTTCCCTTCGTGCCCAGCCGGCACGTGACAATCTCGCTCGGAAAGCTGCTCTCGTAGACGTTTGGCTCCCGGCTCACGACCTCGACACGTGCCGCGCTGCCGTCGTAGAGCGCGCGCTCCAGGGCGGCGGCGAGATGCGCGGTGTCCGGGTATGGGTTGGATTGCGTGGTCGTCTCCCCAGTGTTCGTTGTTCCCCTACAGCATATTGCTGTACGGATTTACGGTCGTGACCGTTCTCGAGAACACGTGAGGGGCCTGGCGCCGCATATCATGTGGGGCCGGGAGCAAGCGCGCCGCGGACCGGGCCCTGTGCTGGGAGCCTATGGTTCGCCAGGTCAAACTGTAACCGGACTGTAACCGGCGTGCAATGACAGGAGAGAGGTGGCGGCGTATAGTGCTTCTGGTCACAAATTCACGCCGCTGAGAGACGACTATGCGGATTCTGGTAACCGGCGGCGCCGGATATATCGGCAGTCACACCGCCAAGCAACTGTCCGGCGCGGGGCACGAGCCCATCACGTTCGACAATTTGAGTGAAGGGCACCGGCGGGCGGTCAAGTGGGGGCCGCTCATCGAGGCGGATCTGGGCGATGGCGGGCTGCTACGCGATGTGATGCGCGAGTATCGAGTTGAAGCCGTCATCCACTTCGCCGCCAGCGCGTACGTCGGCGAGTCGGTGCGGGAGCCACGAAAGTACTTCCGGAACAACGTCATCAACGCGTTGCATGTCCTCGAGGCGATGCAAGACGCAGGCGTGCCGCACATCGTGTTCTCGTCTACCTGCGCCACCTACGGCGTCCCGCGGCATCTTCCAATCTCCGAGCAGCATCCACAGGCTCCGGTCAACCCCTACGGAGAATCGAAGCTGTTCGTGGAGCGAGCGCTTCGCTGGTACGGCGTGGCGTACGGTCTGAGCTGGATGGCGCTCCGGTACTTCAACGCGGCGGGGGGCGATCCCGAGGGACAGATCGGTGAGGACCACTACCCGGAAACCCATCTGATCCCGCTGGCGGTTCAGGCGGCCCTGGGCGAGATCCCGCATCTCGACATCTTTGGCGACGACTATCCGACTCCCGACGGCACGCCGATCCGCGACTACATCCACGTCTACGATCTGGCGCGAGCCCACGTGCTGGCGCTCGAGTATCTGGCCGCTGGAGGCGAGAGCCAGGCGCTCAACCTGGGAACGGGACACGGTCACTCGGTTCGCCAGGTGGTCGAGACGGTCGAGCGGGTTGGTGGCAGACCGGTTCCCACCCGGCAGGTGGGCCGGCGCGCTGGCGATCCGGAGGCTCTGGTGGCGGACGCGGCACACGCCCAGCAGGTGCTCGGATGGACCCCGGAGTACCCCGAGCTCGGGAGCATGGTCGAAACCACCTGGAGGTGGCGGGCACAGCACGTTGGGGCCGGAGCGCTGCCCGCAGACTGACGAGGTCAGCGCGTGATCTGGAACGTGGCGGAAGCGCTTGCCCTTCGGGTTCCGAGCGTGCAGGTCACGACGGCGGAGGCGGTTCCCGTCACCGTTGAACCCATGTGCCAGTGCCAGGATACGGTACCTCGCGCGTCAGCGATTTCGACGCGCTGGAGGGCTCGGGACCGCGATACGTACCCATCCGGATAGGTGACTCTGACCGTGCAGGAGGCGCCGGTTCTGGTACTGGCGGTGATGGTCAGGAGGGAGCCGCGGCGAAGGGCGGGAGGGGTGGCCACGACTCGCACGCCGAAGGCGCCGTGAGTCGTGGGCGTTGCCGGCGCCGGGGGTGGCGCCGCACCCGAGCCCGCCCAATCCTGGCCGAATGTGCGCTCGATCACCCCCGCCAGGGTCGAGTTGTTCAGAAGTATGCCGATCTCCCGATTACTGTCCAGCGACGTGGTGGAGATGTTCTCCGAGCCGATGAAGAGGCGGTGACCGTCGGCGACCATCGCCTTGGCGTGAACGTATGGCTGCGCCATGATCGAGACCCGCGCGCCGTTCGCGCGTAGCGCATCTACCCCCGGTGAGGTCGCGGAGGTGATGAGCCGAACGCGAACGTGGCGGCGCACCGCGGCTGCGAGGTGCGCCTCGATCTGTGAGTCGGCCACCTCCTCGGCGTAGATGTCGAGCGTGCGGTGCGCGCCGTCGATCAGACCCTGCAGAGCGCGGCGCGAGCTGTACGGGCTGACCACTAGCGTCGGGTCGCTCAGAGCGGGCCGCCGCCGGTTCCAGTCGGCATCGACGATGGCGCCGATCGCGTGCGCCGCGCGGCTGTCCCAGTCGATGAGGCCGAACTCGCGATTGTCGAACAACCCGCTGGTGGAAAGATTGAATGTGTAAATGCCGGCAACCAGACCATCGACCTCAATCGACTTGGTGTGTGTAAAGGTGAATGCCGACTCGTTGGCCCATTGCACCGGTACGTGCGCGGCCTGCAGCTCGTCGAAGCCGAGGCGGGCATAACGTCCCGCTCCATACGGGTGCTCTTCCAGGACCACGCGCACGTCCACGCCCCGCTGCCGGGCTCGCGCCAGCGCGTTGATGATCGTGCGGTTGTCGAGGAGGTAGACCTCGAGCCGGATGGAGTGCCGTGCCGCGTTGATCACCGAGGTGACCGGCGCGGTGCCGGCACCCGGCTGGACGACCATCTGAAAGGACGGAGCTGCCCCGGCCGGAGGGACCGCGCGAGCAGGGACAATGGACAGGAAGACGCAGGCGATGATGAAGCGGACTACTCGACGATCCACGGGAAATACTACGTCAAGTGAAGGCGCGCCGGCTTGGGTGGCTCCGGCCGGCCGGTGCAGAATGGCGGTGCTATGAACCACCATCCCACACCGTGGAGCCGGCGGCTCGCCCGGCTGGCCGGTCTGGATGAATAGGGAGGCGTGGAGAGGTCCATGGGACGTGTTCTGATCACGGGTGGCGGAGGGCAGCTCGCCCACGACCTCAACGAGGCGTTCGGCGAGGAGGCAATCGCTCTGCCGCGCGAGCAGCTGGACGTGACCGACCGGGCGAAGGTGTCCGAGGCCCTGGAGCGATGGCGGCCGCATGTCGTGGTCAATACCGCGGCCTTTCACCGGGTCGATCGCTGCGAGGAGGAGCCGGAGCAAAGTCTGCTCGTCAATGCGGCGGCGCCGCAGCGTCTGGCCGCGGCCTGTGCGGCCGGTGGAGCGCTATTCGTCCACGTGAGCACCGACTACGTCTTCGACGGGACGAAAGGAGAGCCGTACGACGAGGGCGACCCGGTGAACCCTATCAGCGTCTATGGAGCATCGAAGGCGGCGGGCGAGATGGCGATCAGGGCGACGACGCCGCGGCATCTCATCGTGCGGACCAGCGGCCTCTACGGGATCGCCGGGAGGCATGCCCGCCACGGGAATTTCGTGGAGCGCATGCTCGACCTGGCGGGGCCGGGCGGTCCGATCACGGTCGTATCCGACCAGGTCCTCACCCCCAGCTACACGGTAGACGTGGCGCGCACCATCGTCGCTCTGGTTCGGCGCGAGGCAACCGGAACGGTGCACGTCACGAACCAGGGCGAGTGCTCGTGGTATGAGTTCGCGCGGGAAATCTTTCGCCTCACCGGTCTGGAGCCTGATCTGCGGGCGGCCAGGCAAGCCGACCGGCCGATGCCGGCCGCGCGGCCGGCGTACTCGGTGCTGGCGCACGGTGCATTGCGACGTATCGGCATCGACGAGCCGGGTCCATGGCAGGGCGCGCTCGCGGAGTACATCGCCAGTCGGGTGGCATGAAGTGGGGCAGTGGACCGGACGGTCCACTGCCCCGCCGCTAAGGTCGACAGAGTATCGTGTTCGGCTTACGTAGTCAGCCAGACAGTATTCGCCACCAGGACGCCGATCGCCTGCAGCTTGCCGAGCGCCTGGATCTGCTCGCCCTTGACAAAGGTGGGAGTACTGGCAACGGCGGCGCCGTTGACGTAGAAGCGAGTGGTGGCGACAATCGCGACCCGGTAGACGGCGTGACTGGTTGCCGTGCCGGCCGAGACCAGGATGGTGTGCATTTGGGCCGAGTATCCGGCGACGGTCCCCTTGATCGTGCTGTTCTGGACGGCGGGAGTGGCCCGGGGACAGAAATCTCGCCTGGCGTACAGTACCGCCAGGACACCGCTTGCCGCCGTGCTTCCGGCAGAGGCTGCCGCGTACTCTCCGACGCGCGGACCGCTCTGCGCCTTCTCGAGTCCGCGGGTCATGAAGAAGGTGCGCGAACTGACGGAGATGTTGAGTTGCGGGCCGCTACTGCGCCTGATCGTCAGGTGATTCGGGCTGATTGCCGCGATTTGACCGCAGGTGGCGCCGAACTGGAGGTTGGTGAGCGCCGTGGCCGCGGTCAGCAAGTTGGGCGACGTGACGCCGCCGCTCACCGCGAGCGCTGGCGCCGCGACCAGCAGCGCGGCTCCCAGCGAAACCCCGATTGCTGTGGACTTGACATGTCTCATGTGATGCTCCTTTCGACTCCTGATGGCAGATCCTCCTCAGCTCTGGCAGCACGATGCATGCCAGGCTACGGCCGCGATGGTGGCTCCATTGTGCCGGAATGCGGGAACAACCGTCCCCGATCGTTGCGGGGCGTGACCCAGCGGCTACTGCCGCGTACGCGAGCCGCCGTTACCACGAGTGGCCACGTCACGGTGGGTGTTGGTGTCCGGGCGCCGCAATCTACCTCCCAGCGGCGCGCGGCGTGACGGTAAAGTGCACCGTCTCGTCCCGATTGCGGTACGGGCTCGAAACGATCACCGTATCCTGCGCCGAGCGTGCCGACCCGGGGATCGGCGGGACGGTGAACCGCAGCCGGACGACCCCGCTCACGTCCGCGTAGCCGGTCACGAGAAAGTCCTTCCCAGCGAACGGGTAGACACGGGCCTCGACGTCGGCCCCCGGCGCGGTGTGCGCGATCAGGGTCTGGATGCGCCCGGCCTGGATGCGAGGCTCGGTCACGCCGGCATCCAGCGGCAAACCGGGGCAAGGGTCGCGTGGCCGCAGGGTGAGTGCCGGCCGCGGCGGCCGGGCGAAGTCGAACGCGTTGAACATGTTGTTGGCGCGCGCGTCCGACGAGGTGAGGCTGGGCAGCCCGAGGACACTCTCCACGAACTTCACGATGGATGAGAACGTGTACACCGTGTGGTCCACGTAGCCGGCCCGCGCGTAGGGCGAGAGCACGATGGTGGGGACCCGAAACCCATTCGGGATCTCGCCTGGGGCAGTCGACGGCGGTGTCATATGGTCGTACAAACCGCCGAAATCATCCCAGGTGAGGATGATCGCCGTATGCGCCCACTCCTGGCGATTGCTCATGATGGCGTTGATCTGCCGAACCGTCCAGTTCTCACCGGCGCAGATGCTTGCCGAGGGGTGATCGCTGATTCCTCCCGGCTGGACGAGCCAGCTCACCGCGGGCAGCCTTCCCGCGGCGGCATCGCGAGCGAACTGGGTGTAATCGACCACGTTACGCTGCCAGTCGGGCCCGTAGCGGATGTGTTTGATTGCATCGAGCGCCGACCAGATGTACCCGTCCTGGAGTTTGCCCGGGGCGTAGTACTTCCAGTCGATCTTCCTGGCATCGAGCAGGTCGGGAAGGGTCCGAAAATCGAAACAGGGGTAGGTCTGGGTCAGCTTTCCGGTAGCGCTGCGCTGCTCAACTGTCGAAGCGCGGGGAGCGTCGCATCCCCACAGCGGGATCGGAGGGTTGCCGTCGGCCGAGGCGCTCTGGGCGGCAACCGTGAACAGATGGTTAGGAAAGCTCGGTCCCAGCACGCTGGAGAAGAAGTGATCGGCGAGGACAAAGTTGCGCGCATACGTCCAGTAATTCGGAATGTCCGAGGCGTACAGCTCCGAATCCGACACATCAACGCCGTGCTGGATCGCGCCGGGGATCGCGGCAAACCGATTCATCCGGCCGGAATCGTAGGCGAGGCGTGCGGCGATCTGGTCGTGCTCCAGGTCCGCGGCGAGCTGGTCCGGCTGGTGGGCAAGCCGATGGAC
>DATGJB010000180.1:0-20768 GCA_035295425.1 Chloroflexota bacterium
AGGCGATCACCCGGCTGCCAGGGCGACCGACGAGAGGCGAAGGCGCCGCGATCGGCCAGTTTGTGTCCGCCGATCCGACGACCCGGGAGGCCGCGGCGGGCAAGAGGAGTCAGCCCGTGGCGCCGTCCACTGCCCGGGCGACGAGCGCTCAATGGGCCGGCGTGGCGAATTGCCTGGGCATGCTGACGCAGGCGCCAACGCTGCGCTGGCAGTAGTAGGGTTGGCCGCGTCGCAGGTCGACAAAGAGGAGCTGCTGACCCTGGTCCGCGATCTTCTTGAGCGCGGCGGAGAGCGTTGCCACACGCGCTCCCAGATTCTGCGGCGTGCCGGTGCCGATCAGTGCGTGCCAGCCAGAGCGGCCGGTGAGAACGAGCCCGTACTGCCGGTACAACTGAGCAGGCAGGATCGCGCCATCCGGGTCTCCCGGCAGCACCGTGTCAGCGTATCGGACCGCCTGCATCATTCCGAAATCCGGAGGAGAAGGAGAGTCGACGGCGACGATGAGCGGAAGCGCGGAGGGAGCAGGGGAGGTTCCGATAATGCGTCCGGTCTGGTCGAGGACGTAGACCGTCTTGCCGTTCTGCCAGAGAGCGTATCCCTGCCGGAGGTGGGCATAGACCGTGACGGTGTTTGGGAAGGACACGTCGACCCTGGTGACCTCGACTGTCGGGAGCCGGCTTACCCGCCACACGATCTGATCGCTGCGAACGCTGAAGACGTTCTGCCCCAGTACGCCCGCTGCCTGCTCGACCCGGTACTGTGGCACGCCGGCGCCCACGACCGCGATCCGCTCAACGCGGAATGCGCCGGTGAGGCAGGCGGTCAGCACACCGACCACCAGCAGCAAAATGGCAGATGAGAGGAGCGCCGGATGCGCCGCCGGTACAAGGGTGCGCGAGTGAGTAAGGTGGCGCGTGCTCATGCGGCCGGACTCAGAACGGACTGCAGGACCTCGTCCGGCCAGCGCCCGATGAATTGAACTTCCGGCTCGAGCCACACGCCGAAGCGTGCTTCAACCTCCGATTGAGCCAGGCGGATCAGCGAGATCACCTCACCCGCGGTAGCGTTGTCGACGTTCAGGATGAAGTTGGCGTGCAGCGGCGCGATCTGGGCGCCGCCAATCCGGTGCCCCTTCAGGCCGGCGCGGTCGATCAGCGCCCCTGCGTGCTCGCCTGCCGGATTCTTGAAGGTGGATCCCGCCGAGGCCTCCTTCACCGGCTGGGTACGTAGCCGGTGCTCGCGCAGCTCGGCCACCCGCCGCAGGGCCTCGACCGGATCGTCCGGCTGCAGGCGGAAGCGCGCTCCGGTAACGACGACCGTCGAATGCCTGGAGTACGGCGTCTTGAGCGCGCTCTGCCGGTAGTGGTACGCAAGGTCAATAGGCGTCAGCGAGTCCACGCTACCGTTGGGCTGGAGAATGTCGGCGGAGATCAGTGCCCCATTCACGTCGAGCCAGTGCGCGCCGGCGTTGTTGACGACACCCCCGCCGATTGTGCCTGGAATGGCGATACCCCACTCCATGCCGGTGTACCCTCGCCGGGCAGAATACTGCGCCGCCCGCGCAAAGAAGACGCCTGCTCCGCAGTACAGCTCGTGCGCCGATCCCGCGCCGGCCGAGGACTGCTCGATTCGAATGCCGCGGAGGCGGTTGAGGATGACCAGTCCCTCGATACCCTCATCCGCAACCAGGACGTTGTTCCCGCCGCCCAGCACGAGCCAGTGAAGTCCCCGCTTGCCGGCGATCTCGATGGCGGCCAGGAGCTGCCGTTCGTCCTCCGCGAGACAGAGGTAGTCGGCCGGCCCACCGATGCGCCAGCTGGTATGCCGGCTCATCGGCTCGCCTTCCACCGCCAGTTTCAAGCCGGCTTCGAGCAGCTCCGATGTGACGCCCGTGGCGCTCATGATCCGAGCTCCGCCAGGATGCGATCGCCGAGCTGGGTGACGTCCCCCGCGCCCATGGTGACCACCACGTCGCCGGGTCGCGCGTCACGGACCACCGACCGCACAGTCTCGTCGGGACCATCCGTGTAGGTGACTGCCGGGTGGCGCCGGCTCGTCATCTGGGCCACGTCGCGGCCCGAGATACCCAGAGTGTCGACCTCACGCGCCGCGTAGACGTCCATCACGTACACTGCGTCGGCTTCGCCGAAAGAGCGCGCGAAGTCGTCGAGGAATGCCCGCGTACGCGAATAGGTGTGAGGCTGGAACACCACGCGAACCGGGCGCCGATAGCGCTGCCTGATGGCCGACAGCGTGGTCGAGACCTCGTAGGGATGCACCGCGTAGTCGTCCACGACCAGCACCCCGGCCGATTCGCCCTTCCGCTCCATGCGCCGTTTCACACCGGAGAATGACGCGAGAGCGCTGGCGATGACGTCGACCTCAACGCCAAGCTCGGCGGCGGCGGCGGTCGCGGCCAGCGAGTTCAGGACGTTGTGGGTGCCGGCCAGGCGAAGTGTTTGCCGGTAGTCACCGGCTTCGTGTCGCACCCGGAAGGCGATACCGCTGCCCAGTGGAGAAATCTCCCCGGCGCGCCAGTCGCCCTCTGACAGGCCGTAGCCAATAGTGCGCGCCCGCGAAGCGGACGCTATGCCGGATAGATCGGGCTCATCGGCGCAGACGATCAACGCATCCCGTACCCCTGAGGCAAACTGCCGGTATGCGTCGCGCATGCGCTCGACCGTGCCGTAGAAGTCGAGGTGCTCGGGGTTGACGTTGGTGATCACGGCCACGTGGGGCCGCATCTGAAGAAACGACGCATCGTATTCGTCGGCTTCGGCCACCACCAGAGGACCGGCTCCGGCGCGGGCGTTACTGGCCAGATCGAGACTCACGCCACCGAGCAGAATTGTTGGATCGAGCCCGGCGCTCGCCAGTATCCAGCCGATCATTGCGCTGGTCGTCGTCTTGCCGTGCGTCCCTGCGACCGCGACGCCGTGACCTGCATTGACAATTGCCCCGAGTAGCTCGGCCCGCTTCACGATGCGAACGTTCCGACGAATCGCCTCCTGGACCTCCGGATTGTCGGGCGGCGCCGCCGACGTCACCACCACCAGATCCGCCCCGGCGACATTCGCCGCGGCGTGTCCCGCGGTGGCCGCGATACCCTCCCGGTTGAGCGTGTCGAACTGCTCTCCGCCCTTCTGGTCGGACCCGGAGACGAGGAAACCGCGCGCCACGAGGAATCGTGCCAGCGCGCTCATGCCGGCGCCCCCCACACCGACAAAGTGGATTCGATGATGCCCGTCCAGCAGCGGCGTCACGTCGCGAGCCGCTCCACCAGGGACACGATTCGGGCTGCCGCGTCCGGACGTCGGAGTCCCAGCGCGGCATCGCGCATGCGTTGCAGCCGCTCAGGCTCCTCGAGCAGCTCGTCGACCAGATCGGCGAGTCGCGTCGAAATGTTGTCGTCGTGCACCAGAATCGCTGCGCCCGCGTCGGCGAGATATTCGGCGTTCTCAAGCTGGTGTACACCGCGGGCCGGCAGCGGCACGAGAATAGCAGGAGTGCCGGTGGCCGGCAGCTCGCCCAGCACAGAGGCGCCGCTGCGGCACACGGCCAGATCGGCCGCGGCCAGGGCGTCGGCCATCTCGCTGTCGTGCAGGTACGGGAAGAGACGATAGCGCGAGCGCTGATCCGGAGTGAGTACTGCCGCGGCGGCTTCGGCCTCGGGCAGGCGCGCCTCACCGCTGACATGGATCACGTGACAGCGCGAGAGCAAACGCGAAAGATGCCGTTCCAGGGCCTGGTTGATGCTTCGCGATCCCTGGCTTCCGCCGAAGACGCAGAGCACTCGATCATCGGGGGCGAGGGAGAAGCGCCGCCGGGCATCGTCGCGCGTGGCCTGGTAGAACTCTCGTCGCACCGGATAACCCGTGGTAACGGTTTTCTCGCGCGGCAGATAGGTGAGCGCGCGGTCGGTACTCACCGCAATCCGGCGTGCCAGGGGGGCAAGAAACGCCACGGCCTTGCCGGGCACCACGTCGGGCAAAAAAAGCACGACCGGGACGCGGCATATCCACGACGCGAGCGCGACCGGTGCCGACACGTACCCGCCCGTCGCAATGGTCGCGTTGGGGCGCCAGCGACGGATCACCCGCAGTGACGCGAGTACCGCGCGCGCCATGCGGGCCGGACCGAGCGCGCTGGCAGGCGGAGACATCGGGACGAAGAAGCATGGGATGCCGGTACGGGGAACGAGCGTGCGCTCCAGACCGCGTGCGCTACCCATGTACACGACGGCGTCATCGTGCCCCGGAGCGAGGGATGCCGGCTTTGTACGTGGGAGCGCCGAGCCGGGGACGGCGGGTCGCGGCGGCAGGCTTTGGTCCGACTCTTGGCCGCTGTTTCCGGTCGGGAACCGGTCTCGGCTCAGCGACTGAATGATTGCGAGTGCGGGGTAGACGTGCCCCCCCGTCCCTCCGCCCGTGATGAGGAGCCTGCAGCGCAATGCCTTCCCCCGAAGTGTGCCTCGAGATATTGAGCAAGATTCCGACGGCGACCATACTGACAATCAGCGACGTTCCGCCGTAGCTGATGAAGGGGAGCGGCACCCCCGTGAACGGCACTGATGATGTTATCACGGCAAAATTGAGCATGGCCTGGAAGGTGATCCAGCTGGTGATACCCGCCGCCAGGAGCCGTGAGAAATTGTCGGGCGCGGTGAGCGTGATTCGAATCCCGCGATAGGCGACGAGCACGAAGAGCAGCAGTATGCAGACCGTGCCGATGATTCCCCATTCCTCGCCGATGATGGCCAGGATGCTGTCGGTGTGCGGGGCGGGCAGGACGTTCTTCTGCACACTGTTGCCCAATCCCTGGCCGAAGATTCCGCCCGAGCCGAGCGCCAGGAGCGCCTGGACGGTGTGGTAGCCAACGCCCGTCGGATCGTGCCAGGGGTTCATGAACGCGGTGAGCCGCCCGGTGCGGTAGCTGGAGCCGCGGGCCAACATGAGCCCCACGCCGGACGCGCCGAGCGTGATCGCCGCGATATGGGTCAGGCTGGCCCCGGCGATGAAGAGCACCGAAAACATGGTGAGGGTGACGACGATCGTGGTGCCGAGGTCCGGCTGGCGGACGATCAGGATCGCGACCAGGCCGACCATCATCGAGAACGGCACGACCGTGTGTTTGAAGTCGCGTACCATCTCGCCCTTCGAGGTGAGCCATGCCGCCATGTAGATCGCGAGGGCAAGTTTGATCAGCTCGCTCGGCTCGATTGTGATGCTGCCGAAGCCAAACCAGCGCTGCGCGCCGTGCGAGCTCTGTCCCACGTGGGGGGCCAGTACTGCGAAGAGCAGGAACAGCGAAACCGCGAAGATGGGGAGGGCGAAGCGCTGCAGGTGCCGGTAGTCGACGCGCACTGCGACCGCCATGGCGACGAAGCCCAGCCCGACCCAGACGAGCTCGCGCTGGAATACGTAGAGCGGCGAGCCGTAATAGATGTAGGCATCGGCGATGCTGGCGCTATACACCATGAGAACGCCGATGCACATCAGCGCCAGAAAGGCAAGGGTCAGCCAGGTATCGACTCCACCGGCCAGCTGCCTGGCGCGAGCGACGTTACGCTGCATGGAGCTCCTCGACCGTGTGGGCGAACGCGGATCCCCGCTCGGCGAAGTCGTTGAACATGTCGTAGCTGGTGCAGGCAGGGGAGAGCAGGACGACGTCGCCGGGACGCGCCTCGGCGCTCGCCGCTCGCACGGAGTCGGCAAGCGTGGCGCAGCGGTGGATGTGGTCCTCCTGCAGGGTTGCCCCCGCCGACCCGATGGCACCGCGTACCGCTTCCTCGATGCAGGGCGCTGCCTCTCCGATCAGGAACAGGGCGCGCACGCGCTCGGCCACGACAAGCGCGAACTCCTCCCAGGGAAGATTCTTGTCGCGGCCTCCGGCGATCAGGAGCACCGGCTGGTCGATGGCCCGGAGCGCGACAATCGCTCGAGTTGGAGAGGTCGCGATGGAGTCGTCGACGTACGTCACGCCGCGCCGCTGGCCCACCGTCTGGAGACGGTGCTCCGGCGGGCGGAAGGAGCGCACCGCCGAAGCGATGGTAGCCGGATCGACACCGAGCAGGTCGCAGACCGTCGTGGCTGCCAGGACGTTTTCGACGTTGTGGGCGCCGAGCAGCGGAATCTCGTTGACGGGCATGACGGGCTCAAACCTATCCCCTCGCCGCAGTGCAAGGACGCCCGCCTGCACGGCTGCACCGTCGCGTGCCGTATCGTCGCCGAACCACCGAACGCGGCCGGGACTGGTGGTGGCCATACCGGCCACCACTGAGTCGCCGGCATTGAGGACCGCCCAATCGTCCGGACCCTGGTGCTCGAGAATGTGGCGCTTGGCTGCGACGTACCGTTCCATCGTGCCGTGACGATCCAGGTGGTTTGGTGAGATGTTGGTGACCACGGCGATGTGGGGACTGCGCCGCAGAAGTTCGAGCTGGAAAGAGCTGAGCTCGAGGATGGCGAGACCGCCGGGCGCAAGGGACGCAAGCGCATCGAGCATAGGTGAGCCAATATTGCCGGCGACGGTGACATCGCGGCCGGCGGTTCGGAGCACATGTCCGATCAGGGAGGTCGTGGTCGTCTTTCCACTGCTGCCGGTCACGCCGACAATCGGCGCTGGGCAGCGTGCGAAGAACAGCGTCGTCATGCTCTCTACAATCAGCCCGGCGCGTCGCGCCGCTTCGTAAACCGGGCTCGACTCCGGCACGCCGGGGCTGACGAAGAATCTATCGGCGCCGGTGACCAATTCAGGGTGGTGGCCGCCGACGACGATGTCGACGGGCAGGTCGCGGAGTCGCCGGATCCGTTCGGCAAGCCGGTCGCGGGACGCCGCGTCGGTCACGGTGATTTGCGCGCCGCGCTCGGCCAGAAAGCGGGCCAGTGACTCGCCTTCGCGTGCCAGACCGAGTATGAGAATGCGCTGTCCCGCGACGTCCATCGGTCCCCTAACTGAACGCCAGGGCCAGGCCGGCCACGCCTGCCAGCATGCTGACGATCCAGAAGCGCTGCGTGATCTGATTCTCGTGCCACCCGATCAGCTCCAGGTGGTGCTGTAATGGAGCCATGCGCAGCAGGCGGCGTCCATCGGTCAGCTTGAAGTAGGTGACCTGGAGCATGACGGAGACTGTGATGATGACGAAGACGAATCCGATGACCGGCAGGATGAGGAGCTGATTCAGGAGGAGTGCCACGGTGGCGAGGCAGGCGCCCAGCGCCAGCGAGCCTGTATCGCCCATGAACACGCGCGCCGGGTAGATGTTGAACCAGAGGAACGCGAGCAGGCCGCCCACCATCGTGAAGCAGAACTGCCCGGTGTACTGCTGGCCGGCCAGCAGCGCAATGGCGCCGAAGGCGGCGAAGCCGATCGCTCCCGCTCCGCCGGCGAGCCCGTCCAGGCCATCGGTCAGATTGACGGCATGCGCCGTCGCCACGATGGCGAACACCGCCAACGGCCAGTAGACGATGCCGAAGTCGACCATGCCGCGCGACGGCACCCAGACGTCATTGGGGTGTGACAGAAGCGTCGGCACGTGCAAGACCGCCACGATGATGATCGCGATCACGACCGTCCAGGCGAGCTTGAAGCGCGCCCGCAGGCCGGCCTTTCCCACCCGGAAGGTGCTGAGAAGATCGTCGATGGCCCCGAGCACACTGCAGCTAACGAGGGCGCCGAGGTTGAGGAGCTGTGAGTAGTGATTGATCAGGTTGTAGGTAACGGTCAGTAGCACCGTGGTCATGGTGAAGAGCGCGCCGCCCATGACCGGTGTGCCGGCCTTGACCTGGTGCGACTGCGGTCCCTCTCGCCGGATGATCGTGCCTGCCTTGATCCTGCGCAGGAACCGGATAATGTACGGAGCGGCAAACATCGTGATCGTAAAGCTGGCGACGCCGAAGACCATAGCCGGCAGAAGCACCTGATCGACCGCCAGCCGGTTGGGGCGTACCAGTGAAAGGTAGACGCTCAGCCCGGTCACTGCTCGACTCGCAAACGTTCCACGATCTCCTCCATCCGCATACCGCGCGATCCCTTGACAAGGACCGTCCACTCGGGCGCCGGCGAGCTTGCCGCCGTCGAACGAATTGTATGCGTGCCGGCGAGCGCCGGCGCAACGGGACTGCGTGCGACGATACTTTCGATTGCCGCCGCCGCGGCCTCATTGGACTCAGCATCGATGATGCGCCCGGCGGGAAGGCCCGCCTCGAGTGCCGCCTCACGGATCCACGCCGCGCGGACACCGCGCGTTACAAGCCAGTCCGCGGCAGCGGCCCGGGCGCCGACCAGGCGGTGCGCGGGCCCCTCTTCCGGCCCCAGCTCGAGCATGTCGCCCAGGACTGCGATCTTCGATCCCGACCCTGCTTGCAGGAGGTCGAGGGCCGCGACCATGGAGGCCGGCGCCGCGTTGTAGCTGTCGTCGATGATCAGCATGTTGGGCCGGTCGCGGATGAGGCGCTGGCGCGCCGCGATGCGGGCTTCCGACACCGACGCTTGCAGCTCGTCCCAGCTCATGCCGAGCTCGCGTCCGATGGCAATGGACGTGAGGAACGCATGAACCAGGTGGCGTCCGGCGACTGGAGCACGAAACGCCCGGCGCTCTCCGCCGGCTGCCAGGTCAAAACTGATGAAGTCGAGCCCTTCAGCACCGACGCGTTCGGCCCGGTAGTCTGATTCGGGTCCGAGGCCTACCAGGATCGAGCGGGCGATGCCGCTGGTCGCGGCCATGGCTCTCGCCCATGGATCGTCGCCGTTCAGCACGGCGAGGCCGGAGGCGGGCAGGGCGGCTACCAGCTCGCTCTTGGCGCGCGCGATCCGCTCGATACTGCCCAGGCGTTCGAGGTGTACCGGAGCAACCATCGTGACGACGCCGATACGAGGACGAGCCATGGCGGCGAGAGTGGCGATCTCGCCGGGTCCGTACATTCCCATCTCGAGCACGGCAAGCTCATGGCGCCGGTCGAGGTCGAGCAGGGTTAGGGGCAGACCGATCTCGGTGTTCAGGTTCCCGGCGTTCTTCAGCACGCGCCACCTGAAGCCGAGGACGGCGGCGATGACTTCCTTGGTGGTCGTCTTGCCGACACTCCCGGTGACCCCGATTACTTCCACATCGTGCCGATCGCGCCAGTGTCTGGCCAATCGTTGAAGGGCGCGGAGGGCGTCGGGCGCGCGGAAAAGGTAGCCGCGGGTGTCGACCGAGAGCGTTCCTGCTTCCGGCAGGTCCGATACGAGGCAGCCGCGCGCCGCGGCGCCGAACGCGGCGCCGACGAAGCGATGGCCGTCAGTGCGCTCTCCTCGTAAGGCCACGAACAGATCGCCCTCCTCGACGGTGCGCGAATCGACACACACGGAGCGAAACTCGCGCGAGAAGTCGGTTGGCGAAAGGTTGTTCGCGGTCAATGAGCCGTCGGGCTCGACCCGAAATGCCTCGGCGCCGGTGCCGGCGAGGACGGTAGCAACGTCAAGTTTCATTGGTACAGCGCGTGCGGAGAAGGCGGGATGTGATAGTAGTCGAACAGCTCTTTGAACAAATTGTGAAGAACCGGGGCCGCGGTTTGCGATCCCCATTGGGAAGATCTGGGTCGGTCGAGAATGACCAGAGCGGCGACGCGCGGGTGGTAGGCGGGAGCGTAGCCCACGATGCTCGCCACGGTGCTGCCGACTCCCGTCAGATAGCCGCCGCTCGGAGCTGCAATGTTGGCGGTACCGGTCTTGGCGGCGATGTTATAGCCGGGAACCAGCGCCTGGGATGCCTCTCCATTGATGGCGGAGTGGACCAGCATATCGGTCAGCGTCTGCGCTGCCTGGAGGGAGATGACGCGGCGTACCGGCACGGGCTGGGTCATATCTACCCGTCCCTGATAGCTAATCTGCTTGACAATCTGCGGCCTCATCAACTCTCCGCCATTGGCCACTGCACAGACCGCCGTGATCAGCTGCAACGGGGTCACGTCGATTCCCTGCCCGTAGGCATTGGTGAACTGGTTGACGATCGTCCAGCCGCGTTGGCCGGGGAGCAGGACCTGACCGGGTAGCTCGCCGGGGAGGCTTATGCCGGTTGGCTGACCAAAGCCGAATGCTTTCACATACCTGAAGAAGCGATTGCGTCCGAGCAGCTCAGAAACATGCGCCGCTCCCACGTTGGCAGAGTGCTGGAGCACCTGCGTCATCGTTTCCCAGCCGAAGGCGCCCCCCGTCCAGTTCTTCAGCGTGACGCCGCCGACAGAGAAGCTGCCGGTGTCATAAAAGGCCGACTGCGGCGTGATCACATGGGCGTCCAGCCCGGCTGCCATTGTAATGACCTTGAAGGTTGAACCAGGCTCGTACTGCGTCTGCACTGAAGGATTCAGAAACGTCGAGTACGCGTACCGACCATACGAATTGGGATCGAAGTCCGGGGCGCCGGCCATCGCCGAGATGTACCCCGTGCTCGGGTCCATGAGGATAATCTGGCCACCGACCGCCCCGGTCTTCTGGATGGCCAGCTGCAGCTCGTGCTCGGTGAGACTCTGCAGGCGACCGTCGATCGACAGCTCGATATCACCACCGCCCTGCGGCAAGGTGGGGAGCGAGGAGCTGAGGTGAATCACGTTCCCCGCGGTGTCCTTGAAGACGGACTTGATGCCGGCCCGGCCAGCAAGCAGGCTGTTGAAGTACGCTTCGATTCCTGCCTCTCCCTGGCTCGTTCCCTGCTTGACGTACCCAACGACCTGAGACGCGAGCTGTCCCCCCGGGTAGGCGCGCTGCAGCTGCGGGGTGAGAACGATTCCAGGGAGATGGAGCGCCCGAATCCGGGCGCTGGTCGCGGGTGACACTTCGCCGGCCAGCTGAGCGTAGCCGGGGAACTCGCTGAAGATGCCGTTGATCAGCTTGACCGGGAGACCCAGAATGGGAGCCAGCAGGTCGGCGGTGCCGGTTGGATCCTTCATCTCGCGCGGCACTGCGTAGACGGCGTCGCGGGTCACGTCCATCGCCAGCTCGTTGCCTTCCGCATCGGAGATGATTCCGCGCATCGCCGGAATCGTGACCAGGGACTGCTGCTGGAGACGGGCCATGGTAGAGAGATGGCCGTATTGCAGCACCTGCCAGTAGACGAGGCGGTCGACGAGCGCACCCGCGATAAGCACGATCACGAGCAGCAGGGCGAGGGGCCGGGCAGCACTGCCTGCGGCCGGCGTTACCCTGCCGGTAGCGGCCGCTTTCGCCCGGGGCATGGCCTTCGCCGAGGGCGAGAGCCGGGGGCGTGCGGCGCCCTGCGCGGTGGACCGAGTGACGCGAGAGTCGAACATCAGAGCGACGCTTCGATCGCCCTGACTGCCTGTTCCATCCAGGTCAGCGGCTGCGAGGCGCGCACTGCCCGAGCCTCGCCGAGTCCTGCGGCCGGCGCCGCGGCGAATCGAGGTATGACGGGATGCACCCAGACGCTGGCGGAACCGGCGGCATTGATCATATGCAGCTGCGTGGTGGCAATCTGGTCGATGCGGTTCGTGCCCTGGAGGGTGGCCAGCTGCGCTACGAGATTCTCATTGTCGATGGAGAGCTGGAGGTGTTGTTGCTCGAGATACGCGATGTTGAACTCCAGGACCGACACCCGGCTCGCCTGGGCGAGGTACAGCAATCCCGCAGTGGCGATGCACGCCATGACGATCATCATACGCGCCAGTACCGACGCCTCGAGCAGGGTGCCAAGACGTGCCCGTGTGGCGGCGATAGGGCGAAACGCTCGCCGCTTTTCGCGCGCTCGAGCCGCTGGCCGCGCGGCGACGTTCTCTCCAATCATTTCACTCCCCCGATTGATGTGATGCGATGGTGATGCGTTCGGCGACGCGCAGCTTGGCGCTGCGGGCACGAGGATTGGCCGCGATCTCGTCCGGGCCTGCGGTGAGCGGGCGCCTGGTGACTGGCCGCAGGGTAGGCTGCCGTCCGCAGACACAGGCCGGAAGGTTCGGCGGACATATGCAACCGCGCGCCTCCTGGGCGATGAACTGCTTGGCGATACGGTCCTCGAGCGAGTGGAAGCTTATGACGGCGAGCCGTCCACCGGCGGCAAGAAGGTCGACCGCCTGGGGAAGGGCTCGCCGCAGCCGTCCGAGCTCGTCGTTGACGGCGATCCGAAGCGCCTGAAACACGCGGGTAGCGGGGTGAATCCGCTCGCTGTGCGCGGCGCGCTTGGCGGCCGTGACGATGACGGCCAGCTGACCGGTCGTCTCGATCGGGGCGCGCTCGCGCTCGCGCACGACGCGCAGCGCAATTCGGCGGGCGAATCGCTCCTCGCCGTACTCCTGGAAGATGCGCTGCAGTTCTTCCACTGGGAGTCTGTTGACGAGGTCGGCCCCGGTCTGGCCGGCCGACGGCCCAAGCCGCATGTCGAGCGGCCCGTCGTGCTGGAAGCTGAAACCCCGCTCCGGCACGTCAAGCTGCGGCGAGCTCACACCGAGGTCAAAGAGGATTCCCTGGACCGATTCGAATCCGGTGTGGCGAGCGACCTCTCGCACGCTGTCGAAGTACGCCTCGGCGACGGTGAGGCGGTCCGCGAATCTGGCCAGCCGGTCGGATGCAGCGCGCAGGGCCGAAGGATCCGCATCCAGGCCAAGCAGCAAGCCATCGGGAGTCGACAATTCCAATACCTTCTCAGCATGTCCACCCGCACCCAGGGTGGCGTCGACGTAGCGTCCGCCTGATCTGGGTTGGAGCGCCTCGATTGTTGCGGTGAGAAGGACTGGGGTGTGGACGAAGTCCGGCGTCACCTTCCCGAGAGTGCGAGCATCTGAGCCAGCTGGGCCCCTTCGGCCTCGAACCGCCGCTGCCGCTCCAGCCAGGCCTGGCGATCCCAGACCTCGGCGCGGCTGTTGACGCCCACCACGACGACATCGGTGCTGAGGCCGGCATGCTGGCGCAAGAACGAGGGGATCGCCACGCGCCCCTGCCGATCGAGATCGCACGGCACGGCGCCCCCGAACATCGAGCGCGCGAGGTCTCGTACTTCGGTCCGCACGTGCGGCAGATCGTCAACGGCAAGAGCCAGCGCTTCCCACCTGGCAGCAGGATAGATGCACAGACAGTTGTCGAAGCCGCGTGTCAGGACGGCGCCACTCCCGAGGCCGGAGCGAAGCTCAGCGGGAACAGCGAGCCGCCCCTTCTCGTCGAGCGTCCGTTCGTATTGACCTAGAAGCATTGCCACTGCCTTTCGCCACCGGCTCCCACAGCTATCCGCGATCTCGCTCTACACTACATCGGGACGGGTCATGACCTCCATTCATACCCACTCTTCCCCACTACTTCCCACTCGCGCACATTATTCAGCATGCGGCGCCGAGATGCAAGGGCGAAATTCGGTGCAAATGGGTCGGAACAGTAGATTTCCGGGGAGGTGGGATCGGCAGCGGGGGCGACGCCTCGACTGGAAGGACGCGGAAGGGCAAGCCACGCAGACCCGAGATCCCGCAGCAGTCCCGCTCCCCCGGGACGAGGTGCCGGACAGTGGTCTGGTGAGTGCGGACGACAGGGGGATGCCGAACACACTCACCGCCACGAGCGCCTTGGCCGCGGGTCAGTATGGGCCACGGACGACCACGACATACGAGGTGGCAGCGAGCGGGCTCGCCGGAAGGGGGAGGTCGAACATGAGCGTGCCTAGAGCAACTGACGCTGCCCATCAGTGGAGCTCAGTCCGAGGCGTGCGACACAGGAGCGCATGTGGTGGGCCGAGAGGCTCGGCCGATTGGGTAGGCGGACGAGGACTGCGAAGAATTTGGCAGCATGGTGGGGAGCGTGGCCCGGCCTGAAGGCCTCTTCTACGACAAGGCGCACGGAGTTATGTGGGATGCGGCGTCGACAGGGTGGAGAGGCGATCGGATGAGGGTAGCCGAGAGGGTTCGGATGCTTGCATCCGGCCCCCTCATTTGCATGAGCTGGAACCTGTGTCGTCCCGCAGGCGATGCCGGTACCGGGCCATGGCCCGGCTCTCCCCGGTTAGCGAACCAGGGCCGGCGCGCCGCCCGTAGCACCGGCCGCTGCCGGTGCCGCACCCTCCTCGGCGCTGCTGTTCGCGTCGACGGGCACGGCCGGAATCCGCCGGTAGGAGAAGCTGACATCCTGGCAACCGGCACATGTGTACCAGCGCAGCATGAACTCGCTGCCCCGGCGTTGCACCCTCGACTCGCGGATTACCTCGAGCTCGTGGCAGCCGCAATGGCGGCATCCTCGCATCGCTCTGCCCCCAAATCCCTGCGACCCATCCTAGCACCTCGACTACGATGGAAGCAGCAGCCTGTCCAGGAGGGCACGTGTGAGAGATCTGATCTCGACGGAACGAATCCAGCGGAGGGTGGACGAGTTGGCGGAGGAGATCAACGAGGACTTTGCCGGCGTCGACCTGCTGCTCATGGTGATCGTTCTGCGCGGTGGCAGCTTTTTCGGTACCGATCTTGCCAAACGCCTCACCATGCCGGTTCGGCTGGACTATATCCGGGTGACGACCTATGCCGGGAAGGAGTCGACGGGCGTTGTCAGCCTGGTGAGCGACGTGCGGACTGATCTGCGCAAGATGCCCGTCCTGGTGGTGGACGATATCGTCGACACGGGCTTCACCATGGAATGGATTCTTCGTTACCTGGAGCTCAAGCACCCCGGTGTGGTACGGGTGGCGGCACTCCTCGACAAGCCGGCGCGGCGCGAATACGACATTCACATCGACTACGTCGGCTTTGTGGTGCCGAATGTATTCGTGGCGGGTTACGGGCTGGACGGGCTGAATGACACCATGGCCAACATCCCGCGTATCATCGCCGTGGAAGAAACGGACGAGGATGTGACGGTGCCGCCGCGGCGGGCACGGTTGCCGATCGTCGAGGCGGGCGTCTAGACCGCCTGCGCCTGAGTCTGCTCCAGCGCCGCCTTGCGCGCCTGCCAGCGCCAGCGGCCGTAGCAGACAACGCACATCTCACGTGCCTTGTGGAGCTTCACCTCGCCGCACGAGATGCACTGCCGCATACGTGGCTTACGGGGGTTCTGCTGCCGCAGCTCGCGAATCCGAGCCCGGCAGCGTTCCTGCGACGCCTTGTAGCGGTCAGGGTAGCGCTCGCGCCATCGTCGCGCCGACTTGGCGTTCTGCTCAAGCTTGCGGGCACGGTGCGCCAGATAGTACTGACGGTTGTACTCGCGCTGCTTGGCTTTGCGTTCTTCCTCAGTGAGGGCCATTGAATCACATCCCTTCCGGCACAACGTGAAATGTCATGCCTCCGTGCGTATAGAATACTATGAATAGGGTGCCTGTCAAGACGCAACATTGTCGTCATTTCAAGAAACGTCAAGGGGACCGACCGCTACGAGCAGCCGTGTCGAGCCCCGCGGGCGAAGCCGCGAGTACGTTGCCGGAATCGTCCTCGCCTCGGGACGGTCCACGCGGTTTGGCGGCGAGAACAAACTCCTGGCGGAACTGGACGGTCGCAGCGTGGTGCGCAGGACGGTGGATGCGTACCTGGCGGCTGCTCTGGCCCCGGTCATCGTGGTCGTTGGGTTTGAGGAGCGCCGTGTCGCCGCCTCCCTCGACGGCCGCGGCTGCCGGCTCGTGTCGAATCCGGATTTCGAGGATGGCCAGAGCCGGGCACTGGTCCGCGGCGTGGAGGCGCTTGACCCCTGGGCCGAGGCGGCGATCATCGGCGTGGGCGACCAACCGCTCCTCACCCCGGACATACTTCGGCGCCTGGTCGACGCATGGCACGAAACGGCGGCCCCGCTCGTCGGGCCGCGTTACGCCGGTCAGCGCGCAAACCCCGTTCTGTTCGATCGAACGCTGTTCGGCGAGCTCCTCGCGGTGACAGGTGACGTCGGAGGCAGACCGGTCGTCGCGCGGCACGAGCCGGAAGCCGTCTGGATCGATATCGACGATTCGGCCCCGGGGATGGATGTGGACACTCACGCCGATCTATCGCGGGCGGCAGGTCTTCTTTAGCGAAGCGCCCGAATCCCGGTGCACCCGGACACGAAAGCGCCGCCCCGGGCACGCTTGAACGAGTCTGGGCTCCAGTGCGCCGTTCCACGAGTCGGCGAAGACGCTTCTAGCTACCGTTCTCGCCGAGTGCCTCGAACACGACCGCGATGCCCTGGCCGCCGCCGATGCAGGCGGAGGCAACGCCGAAGCGCCCGCCGCGCCGCCGGAGCTCGTAGAGCAGGGTGAGCCCAAGCCGGGCGCCGGAGGCTCCGAGCGGGTGACCGATGGCGATCGCGCCGCCGTTCACGTTCACCCTATCTCGATCCAGCCCGAGCTCCCGCTCGACCGCCAGGTACTGCGCGGAGAACGCCTCGTTGATCTCGATCAGGTCGATGTCGTCCATGGTCAGGCCGGCCCGTTCGAGTGCCGCTGGAATCGCTCTGGCCGGGCCTATGCCCATGATCCGCGGCTCGACGCCCACGACTCCCCAGGAGACGATGCGGCCGATAGGTCGCTTCCCGCCAAGTCCTTCCTCGGTGGCGAGCACGACCGCGGCGGCGCCGTCCACGATTCCGCTGGCGTTGCCCGCCGTGACGACTCCGTTCTTCCGGAAAACCGGCTGTAGCCTGGCCAGGACCTCGGCGCTCGTGTCAGGTCGCGGATGCTCGTCGCGCGCCACCTCTACCGGACCTTTCTTGCCCGGGACGGACACCGGCACGATCTCTGCCGTGAAGTAGCACTTCTCCTGCGCCGCCGCGGCTGCCTGCTGGCTGCGCAGGGCGAATTCGTCGACTTCCTGGCGCGAGATACCGTACTCTTCGGCCAGATTCTCCGCGGTGTTCGCCATGTCGCACCCGCAGTACGGGTCGTTGAGAGCCTGGAACAGATAGTCTTGAAATTCTGTGCTGCCGAGGCGCAGTCCCCACCGCGCTCCGTAAACGACGTATGGCGCCTGGCTCATGTTCTCGGCGCCCCCCGCCAGCACGGCATCCGCCTCGTCGAGCAGCATCGCCTGAGCGCCGCTGATCATGGCCTGTAGTCCGGATCCACAGAGCCGGTTGACGGTCAACGCCGGAACCTCGGTGGGAACACCGGATTTGAGGCCGACATGCCGGGCCATGTAGATGGCGTCGGCGCTGGTCTGGATGACGTTTCCGAAGAACACCTGATCGATGCGACTCGGCTCGATGTCCGAGCGTTCCATCGCGGCGCTTGCCGCCGCGGCCCCGAGCTCGATAGCGGAGACGTCCTTGAAGGCGCCGCCGAAGGCGCCGAAGGGCGTCCGCGCACCGTCGACAACAAATACGTCCTTGCTCATGTTGGTCGGTCCTTTCAGTGGGAGACAGCCACGCTCCGGTACGTTTGTAGCACGTGGCCGGGCAGATCGAGAGCGCTGCCCAGCCGGCCGAACCGTTTTACCGGGGAGGGGCCTGCGCCCCGCTCTCGAGAGCCGATGCCACCATGTCTCCGACCTGAGCCGTGCTGAGGCCGCTCCGCGCGTTGAGGGCTGGAATCCGCCCGGCGAGAACCAGATCGCGGACCGTAGCGTCGACGGCCCGTGCCGCATCACCCTCGCCGACGTAGTCGAGCAGCATGCCCAGCGCGGAGATGGCGCCAATGGGACTGGCGATTCCCTTCCCGGCAATATCCGGAGCGGAGCCGTGAATCGGCTCGAACATCGACACCAGGCCAGGGTGGATGTTTCCGGACGCCGCGCTGCCGAGACCGCCCTGGATCGCGGCCCCCAGATCCGTGATGATGTCCCCGAAGAGATTGGTCGTGACGATGACGTCGAATCGCCCGGGATCTTCCACCATGTACATCACCGCAGCGTCCACGTACACCGCGTCGGTTGCCACATCCGGGTATTCCAGTGCGACCTCGGCAAAGACGCGCCGCCATATCTCCTGCGGCCTGATAGCATTCGACTTATCGACGAGAGTGACATGCCGGCGCCGGTGGGGGCCAGAGGCCAGGTCGAAAGCATAGCGGATCGCCCGCTCGACGCCGCGCCGGGTGAATACCATGTTGGCCAGGGCGATCTCGTCCGGGGTGCCGGCCCGCATGACCCCGCCGCCGCCGGTGTAGACGTCCTCCGTGTTCTCGCGCACCACCATCATGTCGACGTCGGCGGCGCGGACGCGCTTGAGCGGGGTGATCTCCTCGGCGAGCAGCACGATCGGGCGCAGGTTGATGTACAGGTCGAGCTCCAGGCGAATGGCGAGAACGACAGAACGCTCGACCAGGCCGCGCTCAACCCGAGGATCGCCGATCGCGCCCAGATAGATGGCGTCCAGCGCCCGCATCTCGTCGATCGTCGACGCGGGCATGAGCTGGCCCGTCTCGAGGTAGTGCCGTCCACTCCAGGGGTACTCGACGAGCTCGCACTCGAAACCGAACACCGATTTCGCCCGGTCGAGCACCTTCAGACCCTCGCGGACCACTTCTGGCCCGATGCCGTCGCCGGCGATTACCCCGATGCGGTACGACCGGTCAAGCGGCTCGGTCACGTAGCGGCCGGCGCCTCCTGCCGGCCGGCGATAACCTCCTCGGCATAGGCCCGCAGTCCGCCTCGCGCAATGATTTGCTGCAGGAATTCGGGAAAGCCCTGTGCGCGGTACTCGGTTCCCTTCGTTACATCACGGATTATCCCGGAAGCCGGCTCGATCTCGACCTCGTCCCCTTCGTCAATAGCTGCGTATGCCTCGTCGGATTCGAATATGGGGAACCCAATGTTGATGGCATTCCGATAGAAGATCCGTGCAAACGAGGGCGCCACGACTGCCGCCACGCCGGCAGCCTTTAAGGAGAGTGGCGCGACCTCCCGCGAGGAGCCGCAGCCGAAGTTGCCGCCCGCGACGACGATGTCACCCGGCGACATTTTGGTGACGAAATCCGGATCGAGATCGGCCATCGCGTGCTTCGCCAGCTCGGCCGGATCGGTGATGTGGCAATAGCGTCCCGGGATGATGACGTCGGTGTTGATGTTCGGGCCGTACTTCCAGACCTTTCCGCGCATCGTATCCATTCGTGTCTCCCTCCAGTTGAGCGGGTCTAAACCGCCGCTGCCGCCGGCTGCCGGCTCACTACCTCGTCCGGGCCGGCAATCCGTCCGGCGATCGCCGAGGCGGCGGCAACCGAGGGATTGGCAAGGAATATCTCGGCTGAGCGAGCACCCATTCGTCCGACGAAGTTGCGGTTGGTCGTCGAAACGCACTTCTCGTAGTCGCCGAGTACCCCCATATGGCCGCCGATGCACGGGCCGCAGGTGGAAGTCGAGACGATGCACTCGGCGTCCATGAAGATCTGCATCAGGCCCTCGCGGACCATCTGGCGCTGTACCTCCTGGCTGCCCGGCACGACGATGCAGCGCACGCGCGGATGCACCTTGCGACCGCGTAGAACGTGCGCGGCATCGCGCATGTCCTCGATCCAGCCGTTGGTGCAGGTGCCGATCACCACCTGGTCGATCTCGACATCACCTGCCTCCGAAACCGGCCGGGCGTTTTCCGGAAGGGAAGGGAAGGCGACCTGCGGCTCGATCGCGGAGGCGTCGATCTCGACTTCCTTTACGTAGCGGGCATCGGGGTCGCTGCGGTACTCGGTGTACGACGTGTGCCCGACCGAGGCGAGGTAATCGCGCGTGGTCTCATCGACGTGGAAGATGCCGTTCTTGGCTCCCGCCTCGATCGACATATTCGCCATCGTGAAGCGCGCCGACATCGCCAGCTCGCGCAGCGCCTCGCCATGGAATTCCATCGCCATATACGTGGCCCCGTCGACAGTCATCTTCCCGATCGTGTAGAGGATCAAATCCTTGCCGGTCACCCAGGGCCGCAGCGAGCCGTGGTACGTAATCTTTACCGAGGGCGGCACCCGCAGCCATGTCTGCCCGATGGCCCAGGCAACCGCGACGTCAGTCGATCCCACGCCGGTGGCGAAGGCCCCGAGCGCGCCGTAGGTCGTGGTATGCGAGTCGCCGCCGATGATCACCTGACCGGGGCCGACGATCCCGTTCTGGGGAAGAACGCAGTGTTCGATACCCGCCCGACCCACCTCGAACCATCGGGCGTTCTGTTCCAGCGCAAACTCTCTGACGCGCTGCACGAGCTTCGCGGTCGTGATGTCCTTATTCGGTGTGAAGTGATCCGGCACGAACACCGCCGATCGCGGATTCGCTATCCGGGACGCTCCCTTGATCTTCTTGAACTCGTCGATGGCCAGCGCTGCCGAGAGCTCGTTGGCGAGGTTGACGTCGACCTTCACCATCACAATCTCGCCCGGCTCGACGCGCTCTTTCCCGGCGTGCGCCGCCAGAATCTTCTCCGATATCGTCATGCCCATGCGTGGTTTCCCCTGTTCGTCGATTTCAAGTGGACGCGGCGGTCGCCTGCTGCTCTTCCGCCAGCGCCAGTATCTCCGCCTCGGTCATCAGCCGATCGTTCTCCTTGCAGGCCGTGAAGATGGCCTCGACCAACCCCGGTTCCGGGTCGATGCCGCGGGATTCAAGCCAGTAAACGACGTTGGACTGTCCGCTCATCGGTCCAACCTCGATAACCTGGGCGCGGCCGAAGTAGTCGGCCGGCACGCCGGAGTAGACACGATTCGCCAGGAGCGTGTCGCCACGACGCAGCGCCTTGATGACCGCCGCGGCATGCACGCCGGTCGCAGTGCGGAACGCATCGGCGCCGAAGACCGGGTAGCTTGCCGGGATCGGCACGCCCGTAGCCGTGGAGACCACGTCGCAGTAGGGACCAAGGGCGCTCAGATCACCGTCGATCCAGCCGAGCAGCTTGAGATTGACCAGGACCTGATCGAGCGCCGTGTTTCCAACCCGCTC
>DATGJB010000181.1:0-11091 GCA_035295425.1 Chloroflexota bacterium
CCAGCGGGCCATCTCGCGTTCAACCGCACGCACGTAGCGCGGCGCCCATCTCAAGCTGCCGATGTGCGTCACAAAGGCGCAGTAGGCGCACTTGCTCGGGCAGAACGGTACATGAACGTACAGATGTCGGACAGGCGCTGCGGCGGGACTCACCAGGCATTATCCCAGCGGGCTCTTCGGACAAACGTGACCGGCGCGGCCTTCAGGGCCGCGCCGGTCACGCAAGCTTTGCCGGTCGAGCGACGTGTGCTCGCGGGCTAGCGTCAGCTGGGGTCGTTGGTGGAGGCCAGCGCCTCGGAGTACTCGATGAAGTAGGCGCGGCTGCTACTGACAGAGCACGTCAACGAACCGTACTTAACGTGAGTCCGGTAAACACCGGTGTCGAAGTTATAGTCGTAGAACCATCCGGTCAACGAGATTGTTGCGCTGCCGGAGGTGAGCACGTCCGCGACGTTGTCGGTTGTGCCGCTGCCGGCAGCCGACGCGAGCACCCCGGTGATGGGGTCAGAGCCGCCCACGTTGAACGAGCTCTGCGCAGCCGTCCAGGTCTCATTGGCTCCCGGCGAGGCGGCCGCACGTCCCCAAGTCATCCCACCGTCAAATCCGTAGCCCTGCGGACCCACCGAGGCATAGAGTGCATCGAAGTGGTCGTCGCCCTGTCCATCGATGTAGTACGTGCCGCATTCAATCGTGGCGGCGTCAGGCGTCGCGCCCATGGCTCCGGAGTAGCTCCAGAGGGACACGTCGGCGTAGCGCAGATTTTGAATGGAACCCGGGCTGGAGCACGAATAACTGCCGTCGGTACAGTACTGCTGGCTGTACACGATCTTGTAGCCGGTTCCGGTCTGCGCCGATGCCGTCAGCATGCCGTGGCCCGGGACACCGACGCCCGCGACCGCGGCCAGCGCCGTCCCGGCGATAAGGTAGCGTGAAAGCCTGATCATGCCTGATTCCTCCTTGGGTGATCGATTGTCCTCCAGGCCGACTCCGCGCGTTCGTTCACATCTTCCCACGCGCGTCTACATCCCGGCTACTTTTGTGTTTTTTGACGTATTGCGCATTTCTGAGGAGTATGGTAAACTTCCGACGATTTGTGCGCGAGAGCGACTAGGTCAGCGAGCGCTCATTTCGCGACGCTACATGACTTGCCAGACCGCGAAAAGGATGGTACGCTGAGCCCGCCCCGATGCTGGCCGGCGTCGATTCGGCTGCGCGGAGGGCAGTACCGCACAGGAGGAGGGATAGAACAGACGCTGCACACTCGTGGGCGCTCGGATGCGCCTGTAGACTGATGCTTCAGTGGTGGTGGCCGCGGAGCCGGCCAGATGTTCACATAAGGAGTTCTTCGTTGTTTGGACGAATCTTGTCACTCGGTGTGCGCCGCGTCGCCCCGGCAGTAGCCCTCGTCGGGCTCGCGGTGAGCCCTGCGATCTCGACCTCAGCCAGTAGCGGCCAGGGGCATTTCTACCTGCAGCCGTTCCATACCTCACCGGTGTTCGCGGCGGCCTACTCACGGCCGTTCCAGTTTCCGCCTCCGTCGGTGTGTGAGGAGGGCATTGGGCTCGCCTGCTACACCCCGCAGATTATTCGGACCGCCTACAACGTGCCGTCCAATCTGACGGGCGCCGGCCAGACGATTGTCATCGTGGACGCGTTCGGCGATCCGACCGTGGCCAGCGACCTGCATACCTTCGATACCGAGTTCGGCCTCGCGGATCCCAAGCTCACGGTGTACTACCCGTCGGGCAAGCCGACCTGGAGCGTCAACAACGGCAACGACACCGGTTGGGCGAGCGAGATCAGCCTCGACGTACAGTGGTCGCATGCCATGGCGCCGGGCGCCAACATCGATCTGGTCGTGGCCAAGTCGAACCAGGACACCGACCTCGAGTACGCGCAGAGCTGGGCCATCCACCAGCGCCTGGGCAACATTCTCTCGGAGAGCTTCGGCGAGACCGAGTCAAATATCCCCGATGGCGCCGGCAACTGGTCCTCGATGGCGTCCCACTCGGACTACCAGCTTGCCGCTCAGAACGGCATGTCGGTCTTCGTCTCCGCCGGTGACTGGGGCTCGAACTTCTACGGCTTCCCGGGCTCGACCGGCAATTCGCCGATCGCCAGCTTCCCTGCCAATGACCCGAACGTGACGGCTGTTGCCGGTACCGATCTGTTTGCCGCCGACAACGGCGCGTACCAGGGCGAGTACGTCTGGAACGACAGCGCCCTCGGACAGTGTCCGTTCGGCTGCGCATACGGCGTCTTCGGCGCCACCGGAGGCGCCGCCAGCCAGTTCTACCGCGTCCCGCAGTACCAGCACGGCACCGGGTATGCCTGGCGCACCACGGCCGACGTCGCCTGGAACGCCTCGGTCTACACGGCAGTCATGGTCTACCTCGGCTTCTACGGCCAGGGCGGCGGAAACGGCTTCTACTTCTTCGGCGGCACCAGCGAGGGAGCTCCCTCCTGGGCGGGCATCACGGCCCTGGCCGACCAGGCGGCCGGCCACGGGCTGGGCAACCTCAACCCGAAGATGTACGCCCTCGCCTCCTACGGCGGTGGCTCGCCGACCTTCCAGGATGTGACCTTCGGCCAGAACGGCCTATTCACCGGTACCCCTCCCGGGTACAACGCCGGAACGGGATACGATGTGTCCAGCGGGCTCGGCTCGCCGAACGTGACGAACCTCATCAACGCGCTGATCAGCCACTGACCGGCACTCTCAGCGACTGACGGAGCCGGCCCGCGCGCGCGGGCCGGCTCTTCATATTTCGCCGGCCGGCGGTCGGTTCCGTGCTCCGCCGGTGCCGTTGAGCACTCCGCTCGAGTCGACCTGCGCCCGCTCCTTGCCGTCTCGGCGCCACCGAGCCACAATGAATCGGGCCCATCGGGGAGGGATTGGATGAATCGTGTGGCGGGTGTTGTCGGGTCGGTGCTTCTGCTCGCTGGCGCTGTCATGCTCGTTTACGTCGGTGTCAGCTACTTGCATCAGGCGGCGCCGCGAGGTCCGAGCTGGACCTCAGTGCAGAGGCAGAGGGGACGGGAGCTGGCCGGGCGGCTCTCGGGTCACCAGGAAGTTGCCGTGCCGGCCGGGAGCGGCGTGATAGCGGCGGGCGCGCCGGCGGTGCGAATCGCGATCCCGAGAATCGCGGTCGACGCTCCGGTCGTCCAGACGCGTCCCGTGGCCGGCGTGTGGAACGTCGCCGATTGGGCGGTCGGCCACCTCGCCACCTCGCCCAACCCGGGACTGCCCGGCAACGGTGCCTACGCCGCGCACGACGATATCAAGGGGGAGATCTTCAAGCGACTCGACGAGCTGGTTCCCGGGGACAGCATACTTCTCTACACGGCTCACCTGCGGTATCGGTACCGGGTGGTGAGCTTGCAGACGGTATCCCCGTCGGACGTGTCGGTCCTGGGGCCGACCAGGGCGCCGACGATTACCCTGGTAACATGCACGCCGTATTGGGTCGATTCGAGCCGTCTCATCGTCCAGGCGATACGGACCTCGCGGAGCGCGATCTGAACTCCTGGGATGACGAATGGTCCGGCACCTCGGTCAAGGCTGCGCTGCGGTCGCGCAATCTGCGGCCGCGCAAGAGCCTGGGCCAGAGCTTTCTGCGCGATCCCATCGTCCTGGCGAAGATCGCGGCGGCGGCTGATCTCGCGACGACGGATACGGTCCTAGAGATCGGCCCCGGTACCGGCGCTCTCACCGACGCGCTGGCCGCCCGCGCCGGACGTGTCGTGGCGGTGGAAATCGACGCGAATCTGGTGAGCCTCCTCCGCGACCGGTTCGCGTCCGTGTCCCCGGTCGAGGTGGTGCAGTGTGACGCGCTCACCTTCGACCCGACAACCCTCGGCGGTCATTTCAAGCTGGTGGCTAACATCCCCTACTACATCACTGGCCCGGTGATTCGCCGCTTCATCGGTGGGGAGATCCAGCCGGTGCTGGCCGTTCTCATGGTCCAGCGCGAAGTGGCCCGGCGAATCGTCGCCCCACCCGGCGAAATGAACCTGCTGGCCCTCGGTGTCCAGTACTATGCGAGTGCGACGACCCTCTTCCGCGTGCCGGCCGGCGCCTTCTACCCCCGTCCCAAAGTCGATTCGGCCGTGGTGAAGATCGTCCCCCGCCGTTCCCCTGGCCCAACTGACGAGGAGGTGTTTTCGCTGGCCCGCGCCGGGTTCGGTATGCGGCGGAAGCAACTGCTCAATTCGCTGTCCGCCGGGCTCGGCATGCAGAAGGACTCGACGGCAGCGCTTCTACACGGGGCGGGCATCGCACCCACGTCCCGTGCCGAAGACCTTGGCGTGGGGGATTGGGAGCGTCTGGCCGGCGTCTGGCGGGTCGAGACGGGAGCCCGCTAAGTGCCGTTGTGGGGACGCCGGCAGCCGGAGCCGCAGCCAGAACCGGATCTCCGCCTCGTCGTGGGACTCGGGAATCCCGGGCCTCGGTACGCCGAAACCCGGCACAACGTGGGCTACATGGTAGTGGAAGAGATCGCGCGACGTGGCGGCGCATCCTTCCGGTCGTCGAAGTTCCGAGCGGACACCGCCCGCGTCCAGGTCGACGGCATGCCACTCCTGCTGGCATTGCCCGTGACCTACATGAATGAAAGCGGAAACGCCGTCAGTCGCCTGGTGCAGTACTTTCACGTCCCACTCGAGCACCTTCTGGTTGTCGCCGACGACATGGACATTCCGTTCGGCACCCTGCGGCTCCGTCGCGGCGGCAGCTCCGGTGGAAACCGAGGCATGCGCTCCGTCATTCAGTCACTTGGCAGTGAGGAGTTCGCGCGCGTGCGCGTCGGAATCGGCCGCCCAACCGGGTCGGCGGTCGGTCACGTCCTCGATCGGTTTCCGCCCGAGCAGCGCCAGGTGCTGCCGCGGATAGTGGGAAGGGCCGCAGACGCCGTTGTGTTCGCGCTGCGCGACGGCATTACCTCGGCCATGAACGAATACAACCGAGACTGGCTCGACGACGGCGCGACGCCGTCCTCTGCCGACGAGTGAGGCGCCTCTCCCAGCCTTCGCGACGCCGTTACGGTAGACCTTGCGCTCGCCGCCGCCCAGTCCTCATACTTGCCAGAGAGTCGTGACGAGGAGGTGATCTCGCACTCGAAGGGGAGATCTTCAAGCGCCCGGCCCGCGAGAGCGGGTGACGAGGATGGGACTGATCGAACTATTCGGCGGATATGTCCCCGGCCGGCACGGTCGTCAGCGGCGGAGCAAACCAGAGGGGTAACCTTCTGACAAAGGCCGTCGCGGTGCCAATCCCACGACTCCCGTCCCTTCCACCCCGTTCGGTCCCCGGCAGTTCGGCTGCCGTGGGCCCAGGACTGCCTGCATTCGTCATAGGGAGGGCACATGTGCGGAATATTTGGTTTCGTCTCGCAATCGAGGCGGCCGTCCTCGACTGTTCTTGAAGGACTCAGGTATCTCGAGTATCGCGGCTACGACTCGTGGGGAGTCGCGGTGGCCGAGGACTGCCGCATTCGGGCCGACAAGAATGTCGGCCCGATTACGGACGCCTCGACCACGTTGCCGGCGGCGACTGCCGCGCTCGGGCACACGCGGTGGGCCACGCACGGCGCCGTCACCCGTGACAACGCGCATCCGCATCTCGATTGCCAGGGCCGTTTCGCCCTGATTCACAACGGCATCGTGGAGAATTACCGCGAGCTCGGCGCACGCCTTGGCTCCAACCACGTCTTCCGCTCGCAGACAGATACCGAGGTGCTGGTACACCTGCTGGAGGAGGAGATGCCCCGGCACGGCGATCTGCTGGAAGCGCTCCTCGCGGTCTTCAGAGAGGTCGAGGGCTTGAGCGCGGTCGCGGTACTGGATGCGGCGAGAGGAGAGATCGCGGTGGCGAAAAACGGCTCCCCGGTCGCTCTGGGAATCGGCGAGGACGGATACTACCTTGCCTCCGATCCGATAGCTCTCCTCGATCACACCAGAACGGTCGTCTTTCTTGAGGACGGCCAGGCGGCGATCCTGACCGGTAGTGGGTGGCGCGTTTGTCGGGTTTCCAGCGGTGAGACGATCGATCCGGAGCTGCGTGTGGTCGCCTGGGACACTCGCCAGGCCGGTCTCGACGGACACGCTCACTTCATGGACAAGGAGATCCACGAACAGCCGCGCGTGCTCCAGGCTCTGGCGGAGCGAAGCGATAGGAGTGTGACCGT
Organism: Chloroflexota bacterium; assembly: GCA_035295425.1. Taxonomy (GTDB): domain Bacteria; phylum Chloroflexota; class UBA5177; order UBA5177; family UBA5177; genus DATGJB01. The sequence continues at coordinate 6,186 of DATGJB010000181.1, forward strand.
GCTGGCCGACATGATCAAACAGGCCCGCGATGTCTATCTCATCGGCTGCGGCACGTCTCACCACGCGGCCCTGTCCGGCCGCTACATGCTCGCCGAGATGGGAGGCGTGCGCTCTACCGCGGTGGTCGCCTCGGAGATGAGTCTGATCACCCCGCACCTGGGCGCGGGAAGTCTGATCATCGCGTTCTCGCAGAGCGGTGAGACTGTCGACGTCATCGAAGCGGTGCGGGCCGCCAGGAGCGCCGGGGCGGAGGTTGCAGCGGTGGTAAACGGGGAGGGCTCATCGCTCGATCGGCTCGCCGACCACACCGTACTGCTCTCGACCGGACCGGAGCGTTGCGTCCTGGCCACCAAGTCCTACACCGCCATGCTGGCCGTCATGCAAATGGCGGCACGCGCTGCAGCCGGCGACGCCGAGCGGGGGATCCAGGAGATTCGCGACGCCGGCTACCGAGTTGGAGCGCTCCTGGACCGTGAACGCATTCACGGCACGGTTCGAGACACCGCTCACGCCATCGGCGACCGTCAGCATATGTTCGTGCTCGGCCGGCACCGCTGCTACCCGCTTGCTCTCGAGGCGGCTTTGAAGATCAAGGAGGTCAGCTACCTGCACGCGGAGGGATTTGCCAGCGGCGAGCTGAAACATGGCGTCATCGCGTTGATCACTAACGGCACGCCGTGTCTGGTGCTGGCTCCCGACGGCGACTACCGCCGTGAGGCGCTGGCCGCGGCCGCCGAAGTGCGGGCCCGGGGCGCGTTTACCGTGGGCTTCTCTCCTCAGTCTGAGACTGAGTTCGACGTAACCCTACCCCTGTCGGGTTCCTGCTCCTCCGCCTACGAAATTGCGGTCCTGGCGCAGCTTCTCGCCTACGAGCTTGCGCTACTGCGCGGGTGTGATCCTGACAAGCCGCGCAATCTGGCCAAGAGCGTCACCGTGAAATAGCGTGACCTCGCTTCCCTTCGAACCGTCGATCGAGTCGGTCCTCTCCTGTGCGCTGCCGCCCGGTTCGCACGTCGTGTCGGGCCGGGCCGGTCTGCGTCGGAGGGTGGCATGGGCGGTGCTGGCTCGAGCCACCGGGTTGGGTGCGATCGAGGGAGGCGAGCTGGTTCTGGTGCCAGGAAATCGCGAAGCGCCGGTGCTCGCCTCCATCCAGGACCTGGCGCGATCTGGCGTATCCGGGCTTGTCCTCGAGATGGGCGGTGACGAGATCGTCGGTGGCGGCGAATCCTTCCCGATTATCAGGCTTCCGGCCGGTTACGAGGCTCGCAAAGTCCTCGGGGATGTCGATCACTATGTCGCGCGGCGCCGGCGCGAGCTTTTCGGGCTCTACCGCGTACTCCACGAGCGCCTTACCGCGCGCGCTCTGGGCGGCGCGAACCTCGACGATCTCCTCGCGATCGCGGCGCATCTGCTGGGCCGGCCGGCCGCTCTCGACCTGGTCGGGCGAATCGTGCCGGCAGCGGAGGAGACCGCGGTCGGTGACGCACTCGCTGCCGCTCGCCGGGCTGCGGCCGGCGTCACCGAACAAGGCGTTCCGGTCGCATGCATCGAAGGATTCCGCGTAACGCCGGTAAAAGTGGAGTCGTCGATGCGCGGGACGCTGCTTCTGCCGGTGGACCCACGGGGCAGCGTGGACGAGGACGAGGCGTACCTGCTAGAGCTGGCCGCGGCATGCTCGGTCGCGCTGGCTCGCAGCCCGGCGCCCGCGATCCCGGCGCTTGCCGATGTCCTGACCGGCGGCCCCCGAATCGAAGATCGTGGCGGCGTGACGCGACCCGTGAGGATCGTCGCCGCCCTGCGCGACTCGCACCTGCCGGACGAGCTTCTGGAGCGCACCCTGGCGGCGGAGTGCGCGGCGCGAGGTCTCATCTACCACGCGGCCTCCCACCCCGATGCGCTCGTACTCTTCGCCGGTAGCGGAGTGGACGCTGAGTGGAGAGACGCGTTCGCCGCCGTGGCGAAGCGTTCCGGGGCCGGGGGCCTGCGTGCCGGACTGAGCCGGCAGTGTGAGCCGGAATCCGACCCTGAGGCCGCCGTCAGTGAGGCGCTGGCCGCCCTGGCACGGGCGCACCCGGGATCAACCGTGTGCTACGACAGCATCGAGCTGGCCGCTCTCCTGAGCGCCCAGCCGGCCTGGCAGGTATTCGCGAGGGCACGGCTCGGCCGGCTCCAGTCCCGTGGCGAGGAGGGCCGGGAGCTGATTCGGACGCTGCAGGCATACTTGCAGGCCGGCCGGAATGCGGTGCACGCGGCACGTCGGATGCACGTGCATCGCAACACGATGGCGTACCGCCTGGCACGCATCGAGGATCTGCTGCAGGTCGATCTTTCCGATCCCGATGTGTTGCTGGAGCTCGACCTCGCGACCCGCGTGCTCAGCGCAACCGGCCGTAGCGACTGAGCACGTAGATGAGCGGGTCGCCGGGGTCGCCGGCCCCGCTGCCGAGCGCCAATGCCTCTCCGATGAAGCACCGGTGGTCCCCGGTCTCGAGGCTCTGCACGAGCTTACAGTCCGCCCACGAAATCGCCGTCCCAAGGAGTGGCGCGCCTGTCACCGCGGTGACGTACTCGATGCCGGCGAATGAGGGGGAAGCGAGTGGAGCATTCCCGGCGAAGCGGTCCGCCAGCACCTGCGCCCGCCACGGCAGGATGCTGACTCCGAAGCAGCCTGCTTCGCCAATCCACTCGCACATCCGGCTGTCGGCGTCGACGGAAGCCAGCACCTGAAGAGGCTCGACGGAGACAACTGTAACCGCGGCGACTGCGGCGGCGCGGAAGCCTCCATCCGCCACGGTCGTCACGGCGGTGACCGCCGACGCCAGATGACGGCGGAAGCGGCGAGACGCGCGCGGGCTCGGTGCATTTCCTTCAGGCTCGGTGTCGTCCGGGGCCTGGTCGCCGTCTCCGGTTCCGAACCTCCCCACTATCTGGCTCACGCATCTCCCCTGACCGGTGCGCTCCGTCGCCCCGATCGTTACTCGCTCTGCGATTCTACCGGCATTCTCTTTGTGCACCGTGCACAACCAGGCCGCCGGGAATTGTTCGTGAGTTCCTACACCAGACGTCTCGGCGCGCCTTACACTGCTCGAAACCAGGGGAGGCTGGAGCATGACGATAGACGAGCTAGACGCATTGAAAGCGGCCCGACCGGCGAGCGAGAACGCCCTCAGGTGGGCTACGGACGCTGGTATCAAGCAGGTCGACGTGAAGTTCATCGACCTGGTCGGCGGCTGGCAGCACTTCTCGATACCGTTGCAGAAGGTTACCGCCTCGTCAATCACCGAAGGGTTTGGGTTCGACGGATCGAGTATCCGTGGGTTCCAGAAGATTCATGAGAGCGACATGGTGCTCCTGCCCGACTTTGACACGGCGTTCGTCGACCCGTTTGCCATGACGCCGACGATGAGCGTGGTGTGCTCCGTGCATGAGCCCATATCCCTAGCGCCGTACACTCGGGATCCCCGGCACGTTGCGCGGCGCGCCGAGGACTACCTACGACAGTCCGGCGTCGCGACGACCAGTTACTGGGGCCCGGAAGTGGAGTTTTACGTCTTCAACAGCCTCTCCTTCGATCAGACCAGCCACTCGGGCTACTACTTCATCGACTCGGACGAAGGCATCTGGAATTCCGGGCGCAACGGCACAGCCAACCTCGCGTACCGGCCGCGGACCAAGGAGGGCTATTTCCCGGTCCCGCCCATGGATAAGCTGCAGGACCTGCGCTCCGAGATGGTTCAGAACCTTCTGGAAGCGGGCGTGGACGTCGAGGCGCATCACCATGAGGTCGGTACGGCCGGACAGTCCGAGATCGATATCCGATTCGGCACGCTCACCGAGATGGCGGACCGCGTGATGACGTACAAGTACGTCGTCAAGAACACCGCCGCTCGCCATGGCTGCGTGGCGACCTTCATGCCGAAGCCCATCTTCGAAGACAACGGCTCGGGCATGCATGTCCACCAGAGTCTGTTCGACGGCGATACCAACATCTTCTATGACCCGGAGGGGTACGCGCTCCTGAGTAGCACGGCGCGTCACTACATCGGAGGTCTGCTGGCGCACGCTCCCGCGGTGCTGGCATTCGCCGCGCCGACGACTAACTCGTACCGCCGTCTGGTGCCGGGGTACGAGGCCCCGGTGAATCTCGCGTACTCGCAACGCAATCGAAGCGCCTGCGTACGCATTCCCACGTATTCGGACAACCCGCGGGCTAGACGAATCGAGTTCCGGCCGCCGGATCCGTCCGCCAATCCGTATCTCGCTTTTGCGGCTATGCTCATGGCTGGGCTTGACGGTGTCGAGCGGGAGCTGGAACCACCGCAGCCTCTGGAGGCCGATCTCTACGAGCTGGAGGGCGCTGCCAAGCAATCGATCAAGTCAACGCCCGGCAGTCTGGGCGAGGTCCTTGATGCGCTGGAGGCGGATCATGATTTCCTCACCCGGGGCGGAGTGTTCACAGACGACTTGATTCGCGGCTGGATCGATTACAAGCGCGAACGCGAGCTCGATCCTGTTTCCATCCGGCCCCACCCGTACGAGTTCCATCTGTATCACGACATCTAGACCGGAGGGACGCCCGGAACGCCGCTCGATGGTTCCGCTCTCGAATCGGACCGACACCTGAAAACGACGCCTGCCGCTCCGCGCGTAACTGCCCGACAGCGCGTTACCCGTGGGGAGAAGAAGGCGGCTGCGCGTCGACCGCCGCCACGCTCGGGTAGCAGACGGCGGCGGTTGGTGCTGAAACCGCGGTCGCGCGCTGGTACACGAGGATTTCGTGGCTCGGATAGCGCCAATCGTGCGGGCTGGCGTCGATCGGAAAGCGGAGGCCCAGAAACGTCGGCGTATAGTGCACGCGGGCCAGGAGCCGGTATCGCCGGCCGCGGGCCAGATTACCCAGGAACG
>DATGJB010000182.1:0-53379 GCA_035295425.1 Chloroflexota bacterium
AGCCAGAATGCGACCGCCAGCCCAAACACCGGGATCGTCAGCAAGAGCATGAGGGGCGTGTCGAAGGAGATCATGTTACCGCCGGAAGGCGAACCACCACTCGGCGGACAGCACCGCCAGCACGGCAAGAGCACAGATCCAGGCGGCGCTCACCGGAATGGTGACCGACTGCGACGTCCCGACGTGCGTCGCGCCGAGCGTGACCTGGGACTTGCCTGAGGCGGGGGCAGGACGTGCCGGAAAGAAATTCACGGCGAACGTGACCGAGCTGCGGCGGGCGCCGCCTATAGTCGCTGCGGTGTACAGGCCTGGAGTCGACGTGTCGGCGAACGGCGCGAACGGCGGCCCGATTCGATCGGTCCCTCCTCCCGGGAGGGTGATATCGATCTCTCGGGTGCCCGGCGGCGGTGAGAACGGGACGGTGGCGCCGGCGGCGACATCGGCCGCGCCCACGCCGAGGCCGGGAACAAGGTACTGGAGAAAGTTCTGCATGACGATCGGGAAGCTGACGCGCAGCGGCCAGTCCGACTCCTGCAGGGCGAAGGTGGTCAGGGCGAGACGATGGCCGGTGCTCTCGCCCGCCGCCAGGAGAGGTACCGACCCGGCAGTTGCCAGCGGCTCCAGCCAGGCAGGGAGCGACACCGCCCGAGCCCGTGCCACGTGGACGTCGGAAAGATCGACGTACCGAAGGAGCAACCCAGGCGGGCCGGGCGGGGGAGACGGCGCCACCGATACAGCCCCCGCCGGGAGATATGCGCCGAAGCGGAGCAGGCCCACCACCCCCCGAGGAGGCGAGAGGAGGAGTGCCGCCGCCGGCAGCATCCGCGGCAGGACGCCGTCGAAGACAACGAGATCGTATTGGCCGGCCTGGCCGGCCCGAAAATCGCTCGGGGCGACGACGCTGAGCCGTACCGACGGATCGAGCGAGAGGGCCGTCTGCACGAAGTAATCGCTGCCCGTGACCAGCAGTACGGAACGCTCCGTGCCGGAGCGTACCACTGCCCAGGCCGACTTGTCGGCGCTCACATCATCGGACCGTGTCAGCACGGCATGCAGGCTACGCGCTCCCGCCGGTACGTTGGTCCAGAAGATGGTTTGCTGAGTACCGGGGGCAATGAGTAGCGGTCGCACGTCAGCCAGCTGACCATCGACGTACAGGTCGAGGTCGGATCCCTCCGGCTGAACTCCGAAGTTGCCGACGCGGACCAGCGCAGCGGTCCGGGATTGGCCGGGTGAGGCACTGAAGGTCGTAATCCCGAGATCTCGCAACCGGCCGCCAATGCGCACGATATCCACGGGGAAGGAAACGGCGAGCGGAAGGGTAGAGATACCGCTCTCGCGGCTGGTGAGAACCACGACGCGGGTGGTCTGGCCGCTCCGGGCGAGTGACGCGGCCAGACTGAGGGCGCCCAGGAAGTTGGGGGCGTCCACCGCCGGCCGCAAGCTGTCGATGGCCCGGCCGATCGCGCCGCCGTCGCTGCTTTCCGCGATCTTCAGCTGCGGTTGCGCGCCCATGCCGATGACGCTCGCGACGTTGCCTCCCGGCAGATCGCTCGCCAGCGCATGGGCGCGGGCCACTGCCACCGCGAAACGCGACGGCGCCACGTCATGGGCCTGCATCCCGTACGATTCGTCGACGATCAGGATCAGGTCGCCGGCGTACCGGTGCGACCGGGAATAGGCCGGCTGTGCCAGTGCCAGAACCAGCGCCACCAGGGCGAGCAGCTGGAGCGCGAGCAGGATGCTGGGTCGCAGGCGCTGCCACGGAGCGTTGGCCTGGATGTCGTCGAGCGCGCGCTGCCACAGGAAGGTGCTGGAGATCAGCTGTTCGCGCCGCCGCAGCTTTAGAATGTACATGGCGACGATCGGCACGGCGAGCGCGGAGAGCGCCAGCGCCAGCGGCGCGAGGAGCATCACCCGAGAAGTCCTCCGGCGTGTAGATCTGCCAGCACGGCCTCCTGAATCGGCGCGTCGCTGCGAAGCTGGAGGAAGGCGATGCCCTGCCGGCGGCAGTACTCCCGGACCGCGGCAGTATGCGCCGCCAGCTCGTCGCCATACCGCTTGAGCAGGCGTGGCGAGACGGTGATCTCGACCTCCCGGCCGGATTCGGCGTCTCGTAGCTTCCAGTCGCCGCGAATCGGCGGATTCAGCTCCTCGGGCGCGAGCACCTGGATGAGCGTCACCTCCTGTCCGGCCCCGCGCAGCGCCCGCAGGCCGCATCGCCAATCGGAGTCGCTCAAGACGTCCGAGATCACGATCGCGATCCCGGGCCCGCGCCGTAGGTGGTGGAAGCGCTGCAGCGACCGAAAATCGGTGCCGGCCGAGGGGGTGAGGGTGAGCGCCGCGATACTGTTCCACACCTCGGTAATTGCAGCTTTACCACCGCGCGGCGGGTGATAGCGTTCGAGCGTCTGGCCCCAGCCCGCGACGGCGACCAGGTCGTAGTTGCACAGGGCGACGTACGAGAACACAGCGGCCAGCCGGGCCGCGAACAGAGATTTGGCCGGCTCTCCAAAGCTCATCGATGTCGAGCAATCAAGCAGGAGGGTGAGCGTGGTCATCTCTTCGGCGCTATACAGGCGAAGGAAGAGCCGGTCCAGACGGCCGAACGCCTTCCAGTCGATGCGCCGGAAGTCGTCGCCCGGGGCGTAGTCACGAAAGTCGGCAAATTCGACGGAGGCGCCGCGGCGCGGCGAGCGGCGCGGACCCGCAGCGGGGCCAGGAAGCGGTCGCCGGCTGACAAGGGCGACCCTCTCCAACCTCCGCAGAAACCCGCCGTCGAAGCCGAACAGAGCGGCCGGATCAGCGGACACGTCGCGCGCTCACGGTACCGGCACCGCTTCCAGCAGCCGGTCGACGATGTCGTCGGTGGTGAGACCCTCGGCCTGGCCCTCGAAGTTGAGAAGCAGTCGATGGCGCAGCGCCGGATGGGCAAGTGCTCGCAGGTCCTCGATGGCCACGTTGAGACGGCCCGCGAGCAGAGCGAGAACCTGAGCGCAGGTGACCAGAGCCTGAATGCCGCGTGGACTGGCCCCGGCGCGAACGTACTGCCGGACCGCCTCGATATCGGACTTCTCGGGATGCGACGCCATGATGAGGCCGACGGCATAGTCGAGTACCGGCTCCGCCAGCGGGACGGCGCGCGCGACCCGGACCAGCTCGCCCAGCTGCCGGCCATCGAGCACCGGCTCGACCGCCGGCGCCGCCGCGATCGTCTGCCGCGCGATGCCGCGCAGCACATCCGGTCCGGGAAACGGTACCAGGATCTTGAAGAGGAAGCGGTCGAGCTGCGCCTCGGGGAGCGGGTAGGTGCCCTCCTGCTCGAGTGGGTTCTGGGTGGCTAGCACGAAGAACGGCACAGGCAGTCGGTGCGTGTCGTTCCCCACCGTCACCGTCCGCTCTTGCATGGCCTCGAGCAGGGCGCTCTGTGTCTTGGGGGTCGCCCGGTTGATCTCGTCGGCCAGCAGCAGATGGGCGAAGAGTGGTCCCGGTTGAAAGGCAAACGTGCGGCGCCCGTGCTCGTCCTCATGCAGGATCGTGGTGCCGGTGATATCCGCCGGCATGAGGTCCGGAGTGAACTGGACGCGCGAGAAGGAGAGCGCCAGTGCTGCTCCGAGGGTGCGGACAAGGAGCGTCTTTCCCAGCCCGGGAACTCCCTCCAGCAGCACATGGCCGTTGGCCAGGAGCGCGATAATGGTCTGGCGCACCACCTCCGGTTGTCCCAGGATGACCGTCTGTACGGCACTCTCGAGGCGTTGGGCGCTTTCCACGAATGCCGCGATGGCGCGATCGTCGACGGCCGTATCGGGCCGCTCGAGGGAGGTGGGATTGATCATTCGGATCGACTCCTATCGCGAGATCGACGAGAAATATTGCCTGACGTATGTCTGCAGCTGAGGAGGGAGTGACGCGTGATCGAGCGCGTCCCGCGCGGTCTGGGCGTAGCGACCGATGACCTGGCGGTACGGCACTGTCGATCCGCCCAGCGGCGCGCCGCTCGGTCCGGTCTGAATGATGTGTGACCCTTTACCCGGCTTGCCGGGAATGAACACGCGGGGACCCGCATGACCGGCGCCGTGACCGCCCGCGCCGCCGCGTCCGCCACCGATACCGTGCCCCCCGGTCCCTCCGGCGCCGCTGCTACCGCTACTGTTTGAGTGGCCGCTGCCGGCGCTCCGGCTGTGGCCCGCGCCCTGTCCGCGACCAGTTCCCTGGCCCGAGCCCGCTCCCTTACCTGAACCAGAGCCTTTCCCCGAGCCCTTAGCGTTTCCCTGTCCGCTGCCGCGACCACTCTTGCCCTGGCCCTTACCGGAGGTGCCGGTCCCGCTCGAGGGGGTGGAGTGGGCGCCCGAGAGGCCGCTCACCTGCCCCTTCAACGCTTCGAGGCTGGAAGATGTCGCATTGATGCGGGATTGAGCGGTTGCCACGTCGGACGAGCGGCTGAGACCGGAGGCCGCCTGCTGCAAGGCGCGGATGGCCGACTGCGGGTCGCTGTAGCCGAGTGAGGATGCAGCTTGCCGGAGTGCGTAGCGTAGCGTGCTGTCGGCAGTGGCATTTGCTGCCCGGGCCAGCGACCGCGCCAGCGCGGCACGCTGGGACGCCGACATGTGGCTCACCTCCGACGCCAGACGATTGAGCGCAGCGGCCGCGGTCCTGAGCGCACGTTTCCCGGTCAGGGAGACGGGCTTCGGCCGGCCGGTTAGCGAAGCCAGGGCGCGGCTGAGCTGGGCTGCCGCGGCGGGCCTGATCGGATGAAGCGACGCCGCGATACGCTGCAGCTGTTGCTCGGTGGCCGAGATTGCTCGCAGTGCTGCCGACCGGCTCGTGGCGTGTTGCAGCTGGAAGCGCAGGTGTTGGAGCGCCAGGTTGAGATTCCGGAAGGTGACGTCCCGGCGCGTGGAAGCCGGTAGGTTCGCATTGAGCGACCGCACGAGCCTTGGCACCCCCGTTCTGGCCGTCCGGTGGATGCGCTGCTGATCCGCGGACGCCCGTTGCGCAGTGCCGGCGGAAGTGGTATGGAGCGTCAGCGCGAGGACCAACACGAGGAGGAGTGTGGTGGCTGTCATGCCCGCCTCTCGACCGCGGACCAGGCCGTCCGCACTTTGCCTCAGGTCAAGCCCGTGCAAGCGCCGGCCGGCGTCTTCCCGTTGCAGTGTCGCGAGAGGCCACTGGGAGGCACGCAGCTCGAGCGCGGTCGTTACACGGTCGTGAAGGTTGAAGCGGCGGTCCACAGCACGTGCCGTCTGCAAGTTATCCGGCCAGCGCCGGATACCCGCGATCAGACCACCGACAGTCGCGGCGACCAGAATGACGGCGGCAATGCCCAGAGTGGCGGGAAACGCGTGGAGATGTGCAACGGTCAGTGTGAGGACGGCGCCGCAGGCCCCGGCCAGCAGCCCCCGGTTTGTCCAGAACAACGTTCGGCGAACGCCGAGGTGACGCCGTGCCGGCGCGATGATGTTCAGAACGTCGAGCGCTGTGACCTGACCGCTAGCCATGGCGCCTCATGCCGCATCCCGGACGAGCCAGCGCGGCGTGTGCCGCGCAAAGTAGGTGGTGAGCGCAAGCAGTGCGGCCGAAATGAGCACCGCGCAGATTGCGTAGACGGCCCAGAGATGCAGCGTACCGAGGATGCCGAACGCGTGGTGGACCATACCAAGTCCACCCAGAAACGAGCTGTTGCTGCCGTTGGGCAAAGCCGAAGCGAGCGCGACGAATGGATCGAGCTGCGCCAGCGGCGTCAGGGGAGGAGACGGAACCGCCTGCATGCCGGTCGGCCCCGGCAGGTACTGCTGCGTGCCCCAGTTCTCCAGGTAGACTGCCAGGAGCGTGATCCCAACGCCGAGAATAAGCGCCACGACGTTGCTGATGATCATGGCGGCCGCCAGCCGGCGGGTGAGCGCCGAGATAAAGAGGCTGACCGTCCCGAGCAGCAGCACGGTTGCCAGGAACACGATGTAGAGATTGACGATGTCGTTCGGCGCCACGCCACCGAACAGAAACACTAGGCTGAATAGCGGGAGCGAGGCGAAGATCAGCAGGACGTTGAAGGCCAGTCCGGCCACCAGCTTTCCCCAGACGATGCCGAACGTCGACAGGCGGGTCACCAGCAGCAGATCCCAGGTCTGGCGCTGCCGCTCGCCGCTAATGGCCCCGGCGGTCGACGCCGGTGTCACGAACAGGATGAGAAAGAGCTGGACGCCGGCAAGCGCCTGGAAGAGCTGCACGCCGATCTGGGATGACTGGCCGGCAGTTGGGCCGGCCTCCTGCACGAGGAAGGAGATGGCGATGACGCCGAGCACGAGCATATAGGCGCTGACCACCGCGATTGAGCGCCAGCCTCGCATGCGGGTCCGCAATTCCTTGCCGACGACGGAATTGAACAGAATGCCCCGTGCGTCGATCATGTCTCCTCCTCCCAGCGCTCCGTTGCCTGCAGGAAGACGTCCTCGAGCGTGCCCGTCTCCAGGGCGAAGCTTGTCACCTGCGCCCCGCGTGCCACCAGCGCGGCGAGTAGTTCGGCCATGTCGCCGTCCGACCCATCAAAGGGCGCCACCAGCGTGCGCTCGTCCAGAACATCCGCAGAGCTGCCGGTGAATTCGGCGATGGCTCGTGCCACGATCTCCAGCTGATCCGGCACGAGCATCTGGATGCGCAGGCGGGGTCCATGAGACAGCGCGGCTATGACGTCTCCCACCAGTCCCTCGGCAATGATCCGGCCAGCCTGGATGACGCCGATGTGGGTACACATTTCGGCAAGCTCAGGAAGGATGTGGGAGCTGACGATGACGGTCTTGTTCAGGTTGCTGAGGTCGCGCAGAATCTCGCGCAGCTCGATGCGCGCCCTCGGATCCATTCCCGAGGCCGGCTCGTCGAGCAGCAGCACCTCGGGGTCGTGGATCAGGCAACGGGCCAGTCCCAGGCGCTGCTTCATACCGCGCGAAAGCACCTCCACCGGCTGGGCATGCTTCTCGGTGAGGTCGACCACCTGGAGCAATTCCTCGATCAGCCGGCGGCGTCGGGCCGTGGGAATGCGATAGCTCGCGCCGTAGAAGTCGAGGTACTCCTCGACGGTGAGAGTGTCATACACGCCAAAGAAGTCCGGCATGTAACCGACGCGATCGCGCACGCGCCCCGGTTCGGCGAGTACGTCGAGGCCGTCGAGCAGGACGGTCCCGGAGTCGGGACGCTGCAGCGTGGCAAGCGTACGGATTGTCGTTGTCTTGCCGGCGCCGTTCGGCCCGACGAAGCCGTAGATACTGCCCCGCGGGACATGCATCGAGAGGTGGTCGACGGCGGTCGTCCGGCCGTAACACTTGACCATTCCCTCGATCTGGATGGCGAGATCCGAGTCGATCTCGGGATCGGCAACCTCATCCACCTGCTCCGCTGCCTCGATCACGTCACGTCTCCGTCACCGGAGAGCTGTAGACTCAGCGGCACGTTCGAGATGCGGATGTCCTGCGAGAGGTCGCCCGGCACAAGCTTGACCAGGAGTGATCCCTGCGACGATATGAATCGATCGGGATTCTTCAGCGGCGCGTAGCCGAGTGCGAGATCCACAGTCACCCAGCGTCCGGCGTGCCAGTCCCACAGCCGGCCCATACCAGTTCCGTCGGCGCCGCCCGCGTTGACCGAGAGCCACAGATGCCTGAAATGCAGGTGACCAGGCCGGGGAAGATCGAACTCGAAGGTTGCCGAGCCGCCTGCCGCGACGTCGATCGGGTTTCCGCCCTGCCACCCGCAGCAGCAGCAGCCGCCGTTGGTGCCGGGCTGCGGCGCGACATTGATCAGATGGGCGCCGAAGGTGCCGTTACGGAGAACGAAGGGACCACGGTTCAGGTCGATTGAGAGCGGGGCGACGACCAGATTCAGGTCGCGCCGCTGTGGCGTCACCCCGTCCACGCTGATCCTACCCAGCGGTTGCTGGTTCCAGGCGACGAAGTAAACCTCACCCAGCGACGTCAAATTCTGAGCGTCGGGCAGCTGCGTCACCGAGTTCCGGATGCGGTCTGTCAGATTGTGCTCGGTCGGCGCCTGGGGGCTAGAACCATAGTTGAAGCAGCAGGGACCTCCCAGGGCCGGGCTCACGAAGGTCTGGTTGCAGCCGAAGCAGGGGCCCCGGCCGGAGATGATGACCGGCCCGCCGTATTGCGGCTGGCCGTACATCTGGTACCAGATTGGCTGGTTGTTCCCGTCGAACACGTTGACGGCGGGCTTGATCTTGACCGGCACCGTCTTTTCCGGCGGCATGTCGGCGAGACGGATGACCGATCGCCCGGCCACGATCGCCGGGTGGATGAGCGTAAGCGGCGTGTCGTTGTGAACCGCGCCGACGATGTAGCCGCGCCGATCGAGGTGGAGCGCGCTCCGCACCGTGCCCGGCACGTCGACCGTGGTATGGATCGCGGCGTCGCGCATCGACCACATGCTCATGCCGAGGAACTGGATCGTGGTCTGGCTCCCCTCCTGAAGGCGCAGACCGAGAGGATTGCTGTTCGACTGCGTCGGGCCACCGTAGGAGTTGAACTGCGGCACGTACTCGGGAAGCGCCGGACCGTCGTAGGTCAGGTTGTAGTCGCCGCTCACCGGCGCAAAGAGCCCCATGTACAAAGAGGCCTGATGTGGTCCGCCGGTGCCGTCGAGCGTGACCATACCCACGCTGTTGACCAGCACGGTACTGCCCTTCAGCTGAAACGCGATGGCGAAGGTGGCGCCAAGGCAGAGCAGCGCGCCTGCCGGGATGGTGATCCAGAGCAGCTCGGGCCGATGGAGGCGGCGCAGCGCCATGAAGTTCGCCGGCCCGAGCAGCACGATGTAGGCGACCGTCAAGATAAGGAAGAGCAGGATCGAGGGCAAAGCCGCGGCCGGAACGTTGGAGAGCTCGCTCGCGATGTTCATGTTCGGACCGTACGGGTTGACCCAGATCGAGGGCGCCGGCGAGCTCTGCGGCAGGTCGGCTCGGGTTTCGGCGGCGGGGGCGGCGCGATCGAAGAGCTGGGTAAGCAGGCTCGATTCCCCCGACCAGCGGGCCACTGGATCGAGGGATGGGTCAAACGCCAGGTAGATGATCTGCCCCTGCCCTAGCGACTCCTGTACGACCAGCGGCACGCCTTGCTGCGAGGCCAGCACCGACCCACGCGGATCGCGCAGCACGCTGACGGACGTGGCGGCGCGGCGCGGCTTGCCCGGCTGCAGGCTCAACAACCCGGACAGGTCTGGTAATGTCGTTGTTCCGGTCAGGCTTCCTGGGATGAGGTCGGACGGCAATGCGTGGAGCGAGCCCTGCCAGCCTGGCCCGCCGACGAGAACAAGACCGCCGCCGTTGTGAACGTAGCGGTCGATCGCCTGCAGCTGATCGCGATCCAGCTGCCCCACCGAATCGTCGCGGAGGACGATGACGTCGAAATTGGACAGTGCGGCAGGTAGCGGGTCGAGCGTCTCTGGTCGAAGGCGCACGACGGAGGCGCCGTTGGTCGACGACGCGTCCACCTGGCGGAGCCAGGTGATATTGGCGGGGTCATTGCTGAGCGCTCCGATGCTGAGTACCGCCTGGCCGAACGACGTTGGCGAGTCCAGGGCAGAGGCGAGAATCCGGCCACCGGCACGCAGCTGGACCGTCACGCCGCTGCTCACGCTTGAAGACGGCATGTACAGCGTGACCTGCTTGGTTTCGTCGCCGGGTAGCACCACGGGCATCTGGTAGAGCACGCGGTACGAAAGGGGCGGGCCGGTATTGCCACCGGCGCTGGGATCCGGCACCTCAACCGTCGCCGTGATCGTGGTGGGCGTTCGGTTGTAAACACTTACCCGCACCGGCACCCAGGCGGCGTCGCGATACGACTCGTTGTAGCCGGTGGACACCTGTATCACCACCGGCGACGGCGGGCTGCGCTTGCGAGCATGCCGGCCGGCAACGACGCGGCTTTGTTGAATGGCTCGATCGGTGCGAAGCAGGAGGCTGCCTTGCGAGCGTGCCACCGCCGGCAGCACCAGCGCAGTTCCCAGAGCAACCATTCCGAGGGGCAGCCACCGAAGCACGCGCATCGTTACATCTCGTGGGCCCTAGTCCGTATGTATGTATAACGCTTCGGCCGCCGATTCGTCACACGGAAGGCACGCCTGCCCGACGTGCAGGCGCACTGTCCGCTACGCTCCCCAGGTACGGCCGAGCACCCGAATCCAGTTGCGGTGCGTGAGCTTCAGGAGCGCGTCGTCGTCGTAACCGCGGCGGCGCAGGCGTGAGATCAGACGCGGGAGTCCGGAGGCATCGCCAAGATCGCACGGGATCAGGGCACCGTCGAAGTCCGACCCGAAGCCCACGTGATCGATACCGGCACGCTCTACCAGGTAGTCAATATGGCGGCAGATTGCGTCGAGCGAGGTGGTGGTGTCCGGGCGTCCGTCTTCGCGGACGAAAGCGGTGGCGAAATTGACGCCGATCATCCCGCCCGACCCGGCAATGGCATCGATCTGCCGGTCGGTGAGATTGCGGGTGGCAGGGGTGAGCGACCAGGCATTGGAGTGGGTAGCCACCAGTGGAGCGTTGGTGATTTCCGTCACATCCCAGAAGCCGCGTGCGTTGAGGTGAGACAGATCGACGACGATGCGCAGCCGGTTGCAGGCGCGAACCAGCTCGCGGCCCAGCGGGGTGAGACCGGGGCCGGTGTCCGGATCGTGGCCGAAGCCGAACGGTACTCCTTCGCCGAAGATGTTGCGCCGGCTCCAGACCGGCCCAAGCGAGCGTAGACCGGCACGGTAGAAGACGTCGAGCGCATTGAACTCCGGGTCGATCGCCTCGGCCCCCTCGATATGGAGCAGGGCGGCGAAGACGCCGTTCGTAAGGCATGCCTCGATCTCCGCGGCCGTGCGTACCACCTTGACCTGGTCAGGTGCCTCGCGCTCCAGGCGAAACAGCCGGGCCATAGCCTCCAGCGTCACCTCCAGGGCACGGGACCGGTCCGGACCGGCCGGCAGCTCGGCGAGCTCGGGCAGAGGAGCTGTCGCCGGCGGTGAGCCGACAAGCGCCCGCTCGACGGAGCTGTCGCCCCGCGCGAACACCGCGCAGAAACCACCTGCCAGCCCACCTTCACGCGCGCGAGGCAGATCGATGTGTCCGTCTTCGCCTCGGACCAGAAAGCTGCGCCCGCCATCACGGAGCCGCAGCAAGACGTCGTTGTGTCCGTCGAAGATGGGAAAGCTTGGGGCAGCGACCAATGTACTCTAGAGTACATGCCCGGCAGGCGGAGGTAGACGTGGCGCACAACGGGGCGATTCGATGGGGAATCCTGGGGACGGCCAACATCGCACGGTTCGCGTTCCTGCCGGCACTCCATGCCGCCGGCGGGGGCCGCGCCTCTGCTGTCGCCGGGCGCGACGCCGGCCGGACCGAGGAGTTCGCCCACCTTAACGGCGTCGATCACGCCGTGCACGGCTACGACGCCCTGCTCGCCGACGACGCGCTAGACGCCGTCTACATCCCTCTGCCGAATGCCCTGCATCGCGAATGGTCGATCGCCGCGCTCCGCGCCGGGAAGACGGTGCTGTGCGAGAAGCCGCTGGCGACCACCAGTTCCGGCGCGACTGCTGTTCTGGATGCAGCGCGGAATAGCGGTGGCCTGTTATGGGAAGCTTTCGTCTACCCGTTTCACGACCAGACCGATCGCTTGAACGAGCTGCTGGACGAAGGAGCGATTGGCGACCCGCGGGAAGTTCACGTCATATGGCACTTCAAGTTAGGAAGCCGCGAAAACGTGCGTCTCTCGCCGGAGCTGGAAGGGGGAGCGCTCAACGACATCGGCTGCTACGCCATAAGCCTGGCGCGGCTCGTCTTTCGTGCCGAAGCCGGCGCCGGCATGGCACTGCCGGTGATGGCGCCCGAAGGAGTGGACGAGGAGATGCATGGCGTGCTCGCCTTCCCGGGCGAGCGCCGTTTGCTCTTCTCGGTGGGCATGCGGCGCGGGCCGTTTCAGTCAACGACGATTCTTGGCACGGATGGCGAGATCCGGCTGACGAATCCCTTCCACGCCGGCCCGAACGATACGCTCGAGGTCCGGGGCCGCGACGATGAGCTGGTGGAGCAGCTGGCCGGCGACGAGCCCTCATTCACCGATGCCATTCGCCACATTCACGCCGTGCTCCGCGGCGAGGAGTCGCCCCGCCATCTCGCGGTGGACGAGGCGATGGGAAATGCGACGGCGCTCGACATCCTGCAGCGTAGCGCGCGCACTGGGAGCCTGGAAGCGGTCTAGCCGCACTGTAACGCCTCCACGTATCTACGGTCGAAGTTCAAACCTGCCGTAGCATAGGGAGAGTGTTGTGCTTGACGCCACGGCGCAGGCGATGGCCGGCCGGCTGAGGAGCTCGGTGGGCGAGCCTCCCGATCTCGAACAGATCTTCGCTCGCTATGTAGATCCGGTCCACCGGTTCATCTATAGCCGCGTCGGTAATCGCGAGGATGCCGAGGATCTGACATCCGAGGTGTTTCTGAAAGCGACGCGCATGCTCGACAGTGAGCGTTCGGAGGCCAGCGTTGCGAAGTGGCTGTTCACCGTGGCACGTACCGTGCTAGCGGACCATTGGAGGAAGTACTATCGAACCGGCACCTCCGTTCCTCTCGATGACGCTCGGCTCGGCGACATGCCGGAGAGCGCGCCGGAACCCGGGCCGACGGAGGCAAGCACCAAACTGGTTGAAGAGGTCTTGACAAAACTGCCCGAGCGATACCGAAACGTGCTCGAGCGCCGCTTCCTGCTGGGTTACTCGATTCAGGAGACGGCGGACGAGCTGGGGATAAGTGGGGACAATGTGAAGGTCATCCAGCATCGGGCGCTGGCCAAGGCCGTCCAGATCGTGGAGTATGACAAATGAGCGATGAGGATCGCTTCGACCGGGCGCTCGAGCGGCTACTTGCCGATCACTCGCCGCGTGCCGAGGCAGCCGAGCTCAGTGGGGAAGAGCGAGACATGCTGCGCATGGCGCAGCTCATACGTGGCACGCGCGATCAGCGACCGCGCGAGGAGTTCGTGGAGGGACTGCACCGGCGTCTCTTCCCGCGCTCGCGCCGAGTTTCGCGCCGGGCGGCGTTTCTCTCCGGCATCGGGGCGCTGGCGGCCGGCCTGGCGGGCGGTCTGGGCCTCGACCAGGCGTTGCGTCCGGCGCAGAGCGCAAGCTCGCCGCCGCCGACGGGTTGGACCGCGGAAATCGTGGACCCTCAACGCGGAAAGTGGTTCCACGTGGCGAATGTGGCCGATGTCCCGGAGGGGGCGATCATGCCCTTTACCGCCGGCGCGGTGAGCGGATTCCTGATGAACACGAAGGGCACGATCGTCGCGCGCTCTCGCATGTGCACGCACCTGGGCTGCGCGCTCGACTTTCATCACACCGGCCAGAAGCTGGTCTGTCCATGTCATGGCGCCGAGTTCAACTTGCAGGGCGACATGCTGCCGAACTACCCGACGCAGCTTGCCAGCCTGCCTGAAGTGTGGCACCGCGTCAACGGCGAGCGGATCGAGGTGTTTGGCGCCTGATGCTCAGCCGCGGACCCGAAACGCGGCCGCGATGATGCGCCCCTTGCCGTCGAGGGCGAGTGCCGTCCAGGTGAACGAGCCGGCCGGAAGTGCGATGGGCCAGGCCTCGCCCGCGGAGCTCGACACGCCTGGAATCGCCGAGTCGCCGTAGCTGACCGTCGTACCCCCACCCGACCAGCTCCAAAGCAGCCGGGGTGACTTCGTCGCGATGACCGTGACCAGGTAGGATGCGGCGCCGGGTATTGGTCTCCAGGATAGTGACGGGCCCGAACCGGTCGAGATGGTTACGTGCATTGCCGGCGTGGCCGCGGCGAGCGCCTGGCGCAACGGGGTGGGTTTCGATGGGGCCGGGACTGGTTTGCGGCCGTGCTCCTTCCTGACCGCCTTCGTCGGGACGTGAGCCGCCAGACGTGCCGCTAGCTGCTGCCAGGCCCCCCTGGCGTCGGTGTCGTCTCCCAAGGCGAAGGCGATCCGTGACAGTTCGCGCAGACCGGCCACCGTCGAGGTCTGACCGAGGAGGCGATGCACATCGGTATCGACTCGAAGCTGGAGGGCCGGACGGCCCGCGTCACCGCCCAGCAGTAAGGTTTCGCGGCTAGCCAACGCCAGCCTGGTCCACTCGCGGCGGGCGAGCGCGGTATCAACCTGCGCGTTCGCCGTGGCCAGTAGCGACGCGGCGGTGCTGGCACCGGCGGGGGGACAGTCGAGATTGACCAGTCGGGCCTCGCGCAGTGCGTCACCGGCACGCCGCAGCGGGAGAAGCTCCTTGGCACCGGCGCCGGCCGCGGCGCGTAACTCGAGAGTGTGCACGGCGGATGCCTCCCAGCTGCCAAGGCGCTCCAGCAGGCAGCGTGCGACATCGGGATCGGCTGCGATCGTCGCTTCCAATGCCTGAAGGGGCTGGACGATCTGCTGTTCGACCGCGCGCGGGGTGAGCGGCCGGGACGAGTCCCGTAGCAAGCTGTCCGCGCTTGCAAGGAAGGCGTCCACCTGCCCGGAGAGCTGTTGGAACCTGGCTGCCGCGTCACTCGCGATCTGCCAGCTCCCCGAGGCGGTTCCGACACCCGGTGCCTGCACCTCCTGGCCGAGTCCATCGGCGACGACCGTCATGACCGGGAAATTAGTCTCCGAGATGGTCCCCTGTGACGAGATGCAGTCGATGCCCGTAACCGGAAACTGGTACTGGGGCATTGCAATGTGCTCCTCGACGGTGTATCCGCCGCCGACGAACGTGCCCCAATGCATGTCGATGATGGGATCGGTCAGAATGACTACCGGACCGCCCGCGGCATAGACGCCCTGTAGCTGGCCGCTGATGGTGCCGTACCCGCTGGACACATCCTTCTGACCGTTGTGCGTGATCGGTGCGTCGACCTTTCCCTGAGCGGTGCCCGACAATCGCCCATCAGCAGTCATGGTCAGATCGAGCGTTCCGTCGATGACGACCTTGAGATCGAGGTCGGTATTGAAGACGTTGAAGTGGTAGTCGCCGTCCGAGTGCCAGGTCCCCGTGTAGTGGCCCTGCATCGGCGCGGAGGGTGGCGCTCCCGCGCAGGAGACGGCCGGCGCGGTTTGCGCTCGTATCACGCTGGCACGCCAGGGGGACGCCGCACCCGCGACCAGCATCGTCGCGGCAAGGATGGCCGGCATTACCTTCCCCATGTCACCTCCGCCGCATCCCAACACTATATGTTGTGGTGCATCGTTACCACTATAACGACGCGGACCCACCCGGGCAAGCGTGGCGACTCCGGCGACACGACGATGACCCGCGGCCGGAGGCTGCCCGCTAGCGGCCGAGACGCAGGGAGTGCCGCGGTAGCTACGCAATTTGTTGTATCTGGTCTCCCACGGTGCGGATGTCTCGCGCGTGGTGATGCAGCTCGTGAGGCATGTCCTGGGCGATGTCACGCAGTCGCACTTCTCCGGCACGCTGGTGCACGCCAACCCGGTCCCATGCCGATGGCGGGATTGCGGCGGTGTACGTCTGAAACGCCTCGACGTTGCGCCTGAGGCGTTCCGTTGACTCACTTGCCGGCGCCAGGTCTGCATCTCCCGTGGCCACGGCTTCATCCTGATCGTGGTACGGCAGGTAGGGCCGTTCCTGCTCCGCAATCGCCACCACGCGCTGGTGAATCACTCCGGCGGCGTCGGCCAGGTGCGACGCGTAGGCGTTGACCGACCACACCCTCGGCGCCGGTCGGAGCGCGCGAATCGAGTCCGGCACCCCGGCCAGTGCCGCGACCGCTGCTTCCAACCCGGTGGCCGTCTGCTGCCCGATCGCAGCCGGATCGAGCTCATATCTGAAGCCGCAATCGCGACAGCGCATGACGCCGTCGTCGTCACGTACTACCTGTGTCGGGTCCATGTATCAACCTCCTCGGCAGGCGTTGCGGCGACGCTTACACGATGGGCGTACTCCGCGGTCATCTCAATCGATCGTTAACACCACCTTGCCGTTTACCTGGCGGTTCATCAAGGCCTCAATGGCGGCGTTGGCGTTGCGCCAGCTCTCCTCACGTCCGATCTGCGGATCGAGCTTTCCTGTGCCAACCAGCGAGGCCAGGTAGCGGAGATCCTCCGAGAAATTCTGCGGCTGGTTCGGTGCGAGTAGCGAGAATCCCTGGAGCCGGGCTCCGTTGCGTCCGTAGAACACACTCGGGTCCACGGTCATGGACTGCCGCGACGAATTACCGAAGGTCATGATGACGCCGCCCAGCACGACCAATTGCAGGGCCTGAGCCAATGACTGACCACCAACCGATTCCAGGATCACGTCGAACGGCTCGAGACCGTCCAGACTGGTGACCACCTCTCTGGCGCCTATCTCTTCGAGTCCCTGGGCGCGCCCGGCACTGCCGGCAACTGCTGTTACCGCTGCGCCCCCCAGCGCGGCAAGCTGGACCGCGAATCGACCAACTCCACCGGAGGCGCCCGTGATGAGGACGCGCTTGCCCAGGATCGGGCCGCAGTCACGTAGCAAGCGGAGGGCGGTCAGGCCGGCCACCGGCAACGTCGCTGCCGCGCCAAAACTCACATCGTCGGGAATCTCGGCGATGGTGAGATTCGGAGCCGCGGCATACTGTGCCCAGCCGCCGGATCGAGCGAATCCGACGACCCTCGTGCCTTCCGGCATTCCCTGTCCGTCTGCGGCAGGAACGGCCACGGTCCCCGCAAGGTCCCAGCCCAGAATCTCGCCGGGCGCCGAGGCGAGGCGGTTGATCTCGCCGCGGTTTAGAGAAACGGCCTCGACACGCACCACCGCTTCGCCCCTACCGGGTGAGGGATCGGGCGCCTCCCGGAGCTCGACCCGGTCGGGGGTCGCCCCGGTGCTCACAAGCGCTAACATGCTGCTATCCTCCATAGCCGGCGTGAGCCGGTACAGCTGCGGCTGCGAGACGGCTCCGTTCGACCCTAGCACTATTCACCTTGACCGCCGCCATGGGACGGTACCAGGAGAATCACGGTGACTGATGACAATCGGGATGAACCGCATCGGGCGGCGCCAGGGCTTCATCGCGTGTCGCGCAGAGAAGCTGAAAAAATTCACGCGAGAAATTTCGAGAAGTCTGTCGAATGGGCGGCGGCTCGTTCGACGTATAGATAGAGGCGGGTGAACATCCCGAACCCGGCTCACAAAACAGCAAGGAGTGATGCGATGCGAGTCATGGTTCTGGTCAAAGCTACAGAGGAATCTGAAGCAGGCGCGATGCCGGGCGAGGAGCTCCTCACGGCGATGGGCAAGTTCAACGAGGATCTGGTCAAATCGGGGGTGATGCTTGATGGAGCCGGCCTCCTGCCCAGCTCGCGCGGCGCGCGCGTCAACTTCTCGGGCGAGAAGCGAACGGTGATCGATGGCCCATTCGCCGAGACCAAAGAGCTCATCGCCGGCTACTGGCTGTGGCAGGTGAAGTCGCTGGAGGAAGCGGTCGAGTGGGTCAAGCGCGTCCCGAACCCGACCGGCGAGGTGGGCGTGATCGAGATCCGGCCGCTCGCCGAAGCCGAGGATTTTGGTGAGTCATTCACACCGGAGCTGCGCGAGCAAGAGGAGCGGCTCGCCTCCCAGCTCGCCGAGAAGGCGAACCGCTAGCGAGTCAGCGTGTCCCAGGCTGATGTCCGGCGCGCGATCGAGGCGGTCTGGCGGATCGAGTCGGCGAAGGTAATCGCGAGTCTGGCCCGAACGGTGCGCGATATCGGGCTGGCCGAAGAGCTGGCGCAGGACGCACTCGTGGCGGCGCTGGAGCAATGGCCGGAGTCGGGTGTCCCGGATAACCCGGGCGCCTGGCTCACGGCCACCGCCAAACACCGCATGATCGATCAGCTACGGCGACGCCGGCGCCTGGAAGAGAAGGTGCAGCAAATGGGACGCGAGCTCGAAACGCGGTCGGAAGCGGGGGTGCCAGATCTCGCCGAGATGGAAGAGATCTCCGATGATCTGCTGCGGCTGATCTTCATCGCGTGCCATCCGATTCTCCCGACCGAGGGGAGAGTCGCGCTGACGCTTCGCCTCCTGGGTGGGCTGACGACGGAAGAGATCGCGCGCGCCTTTTTGGTGCCGGTGCCCACGGTTGCCCAGCGCATCGTGCGTGCCAAGCGAACTCTAGCCGCAGCGCGTGTCGAATTCGAGTCTCCCGGACGTACCGACATCGCCGGCCGCCTTTCCTCGGTGCTCGAGGTCGTCTATCTCGTCTTCAACGAAGGCTACGCCGCCACCGGAGGAGAAGCGTGGCTGCGCCCGGATCTGTGCGAGGAGGCGCTGCGGCTGGGCCGGATTCTGGCCGGTCTCCTGCCCGAGGAGCCGGAAGTACACGGTCTCGTCGCCCTGATGGAGATCCAGGCCTCCCGGTTGCGGGCGCGCGTCGGTCCCGGCGGTGAGCCGGTGCTGCTGCTGGACCAGGATCGGGGGCGCTGGGATCACCTCCTCATCCGGCGGGGTCTGGCGGCCCTGGCGCGGGCCGAGGCGCTCGGAGGCTCGATGGGCCCCTATGCGCTGCAAGCGGCGGTTGCCGCCTGCCACGCCCGGGCTCGCACGGCCAACGACACCGATTGGAGCCGTATCGCCGCCCTCTACGATGCGCTGGCACAGGTCGCGCCCTCTCCAGTTGTGGAGCTGAATCGCGCGGTTGCCGTCGGCATGGCCTATGGTCCCTCCGCCGGTCTGGAGCTGGTCGACGCCCTCGGCGCCGAGCCCGCGCTCGCCGGTTACCACCTGCTGCCGGGTGCGCGCGGCGACCTCCTGGCGAAGCTCGGTCGCCTCGTGGAAGCGCGCTCCGAGTTCGAGCGTGCCGCGGCGCTGACCGCCAACGCCCGCGAGCGCGAGCTGCTGCTGGTGCGGGCAGCAGCCTGCGCTGAAGGAGCGACGGCACCACCCGCCGATAGGCCCCACTCTGAGCCCCCTACTGGTGTGGAGTGACATCCCTGGTACCGGGGGGTTGATCGCCGGGCGCCGGCTGTCCGGCAGGTAGTCACACTTCTCGCCCACCCGCTTGCGAATGAGCGAGCTGTCCGCCGTACGCTGCAGATTTACCATCCGCGACCTCCGGTCCCGTACACGAGAGGCACGACTTGCCAACGCGGGGATCGGCCGGGATTCGGCGCTCTTGCTGAGGCTAGGAGCGGCGGCGCGGCATGGTGTCGAGGAGCTCGAGGATGAGCTTGAGGGCGAGGAGGGAGGTCGGGTCGCTCGGAGCGTCGAGAGATGGCGCCACCTCAACGATGTCCACGCCCAGTAGCCGGGCAGGCCGAAAGTTCGCGAGGAAGTCGAGCACCCAGCGGCTGCTCAGCCCGCCGGCATCGGGAATCCCGGTGCCCGGTGCAAAGGCTGGATCGAAGACATCGATGTCGATTGAGAGGTAGACCGGAAGCTGTGAGAAGAGGGTATTTACCTCGATCGCGACGTCGCAGGGGGGCCGACCCGACAGAGCTCTGGCAGTGTGGTAGATGAGGCGGTTGCGATCGATGTACTCGAGCTCCTCCGTTTCAAAGGAGCGGAGGCCGAGCATCACGACCAGATCGGGCAGGAGACCGGAGGTTTCGAGCACCCGGCGCAGGACGCAGGCGTGGGAGTAGCACGAGCCGGAATAGGTGTGGCACAGATCGGGGTGAGCGTCGAGCCAGATCAGACCGCACGGTCCGTCGGTCCGCTGCACCGCCCGGGATATCAACGGGACTGATATCGAATGGTCACCGCCGATGGCGAGCGGAATGCCGATCTCGGACGCAGCGTCGAAGCGCTGCGTCAGCTCCTGGTGGAAGGAACGGACCGCCGGCTCGTGCCCGACCGGCCATTCGCCGATCGGAGCCGACAGCTCGGCCGGTGGGCTCACGTCGCCGAGATCGCGGATTGACCGGCCGGCCAGTGAGATCCCGGATTCACTGGTCGGCGGCAGCATCGCCGACAGGGCACGAATCCGATCCGGACCCGCCGCCGTCCCGCGCCGAAAAAAGACCGCCGCGTCGAACGGCACACCGAAGACGGCGAGATCGGCTTCCATCGGCGCCGGGACTTCGAGACCGAACCACGCGCCCGGAGGCGTGGGAAGGCTCATCTCTCGAGCTTGCGTTATCTTCCGCACGACGTGGGGCTCAGCCTGCGCCTGCCCGATTGAACCGTGGCGAGCGTCTCAGGCCTAACCGGTGCCAGAGGTAGCGCTGCGCCACGCCGAGAGTCTTGAGTCCGTACACGACGCTGCGGCCGAAGCCAACCGACGAGGCCTCCGGGAAGTAGCGGGTCGGTACGGAAACCTCGGCGATGCGGAAACCATGACCGACTGCCTGCGCGATGACCTCGGTGTCGAAGACGAAGTCGTTCGAGTTCAGCTCGAACGGGATTGTTTCCAGCAGTTTTCGGTTGTACGCTCGGTAGCCGGTGTGCAGCTCGGAGAGGCGAGTGCCGAAGGCCGCGTTCTCGACGATTGTCAAGAAACGGTTGCTCACGTACTTCCAGATCGGCATGCCGCCCTCGAGGGCAGCTCTGCGGCCGGCCAGGAGCCGGGAGCCGAGCACCATGTCGGCTTGACCGGCGACGATGGGAGCGATCATCGAAGGAACGCGGGTGGCGTCGTACTGGTTGTCGGGATGCAACATAACCACGATATCGGCGCCATCCTTGAGTGCCTCGACATAACATGTCTTCTGATTGCCGCCGTAGCCGGTGTTCTGGGCGTGAACCAGGCACTTCAGTCCCAACCGCTGGGCGATAGTGACGGTATCGTCGGACGATACGTCGTCGACCAGAATCACCTCGTAAATCTGGTCTCTGGGAAGGTCGCCGAAGGTCTTCTCGAGGGTGCGTGCCGCGTTGTACGCGGGCATGACCACGATCACACGCGGGCGGCGCGAATCCGCCGTAAGCGGCTCCCTTGCCATTATCCTGACCCAGCCGCCGCCGGAACCGTCACACCGGCCGGCCAGGCGGCTGGTCCCGGCACGTGCAGCTGCGGCGTGACGAAGAGCTGCCTGTGGCCGCCTGGAGGCGTCCACCACGCCTCCAGGTACCCCAGGCCGGTCGCCCACTCGTAGCGCACGGCGATGCGGTGAGTGCCCGGGCTCAAACGGATGGAGACCGCCGCGGTGTGCGGGTCACCGCCGTCCCCGGGGTTGTTGATGACCTGCCTGCCGTCAATGCTCATCCCGCTGCTGCCCTGCGAATTCAGCTCGAAACGGTAGATGCCGCCGCGTCCAATCTCCAGATCGCTGGTCCAGGTGCCCTTGAACGGGCCGAAGAACCCCAGGGCGAGGCCGGCGTCGCGATAGCCGAGGAAGCCGTCCACCCGGTAGAAGGCGTCGGCGGCTGTCGCGCCCGCCACGACCGGCTGAATCCGCGCCAGCCAGGAGCGCCCGATTGCGCCATCCCAGAGGTAGCGGCGTTCCACCGACCGGAGCCGGCTGCCGGGAATCGCCCAATCCAGCGAGACGTTGGCGTGGGAGCTCTGTACCGTTATGCTGAACGTCACGCTGTGCACGCCGATGGCAAGGCGAATCGCGGCCACGGTGCCGGGACTCTTCACGCGCACGGGAACGCGGTCGATCGAGAGCTGCGCTCCGCGCGGTGAGGTGGCCCGGAAGAGGAAGGTGCCGTACGCCGGCGCTACCAGTCCGCCGTTCCAGGTCACCCGTGCCGGATAGTGAAGTCCGGCCGGCATAGCGAGACCAGCCGTTCCCAGGGTGGTGGAAGCGACGGTCACCGGCCGGCCGCGTGCGGGCGCAATCGTAACCCTAGCGACACGGCGGGCGTCGATCTGCCGGCTGGTGAGAAGGTAGCCGACGATCGGCTCCGACGCATTATCCGGATCACCCAGCGGGTACACGATCTTCCGGCCGCCCGGGTAGTAAGCGCGAAGCGCGGTGAGATAGGTGTACATATCGGGCCAGAGCAGGAAATTGGCCGGTTTCCGTCCGTTTGATCCATTGTCGGTGAGGGGAAGGATGGCCGCCGGGTTGACCGCATCCGTGCCGTCGGCGTGGGGATTTATGAACCGGTTGTCGCCGTGGGTCCAGTAGATTGCCGGGGCTCCCATTCCGTAGTAGCGGTACCTCAGCCCGTACTGCTGGACATACATCGCCTGCCCGGTCACGATCGTATCCGGATGGGTATTGAGGTAGTAGTCGACGTAGATCTGCTTATTCTGAATGCCGGATACCAGAATCGCGGCACAGCCGAGCGTTCCACCCACCAGCTGGCCGGCTCGCCGCCAGCTAAGGGAGCTTCCGAGCCGCACTGCCGCTGCCATCACCTGATCGGCCAGGTGGTCGAGCACGGCGGCAATCGCGATCGCCAGCACGGGAAGAATGCCGAGGATGCGGGGCAGGTTCGGCGCTTCGGTGGTCAGGACGCCTCCGGCGATGATCGACGACCAGAACCAGATATTGAGCGCCGCGAACCGGGTATCTCTGAACCGAAAGGCCGCCCAGGCCAGCCCGAGGACGATCAATACGGCCTCGAGCGGACGGGCGATTGGGAAATTGAGCGCCGACATAGCGCTGGCGTCGATCCCGTACGTGATGACCGACAGCGTGCGCGTCAGCTGGCCGAACAGGATGACGCTCCACGAGCTGGAACCGTAGAGCGCCGCCAAATCGGCGTGGTGCAGCCAGATGAAGCGGTCGTTCGGATACTGCATCCCGAGAACGGGATAGGCGATGAAATAGGCGACGAATGGTGTCACCATCAGGACGAACCCGGCGCAGAATACCAGGCAGTGCGTCCAGTAGCAGCGCAGAAAGCGCCTCTGGGTGAGAGCGAGGTACAGCAGAAACAGACCGCCTACCGGCCCGATGAGCCGGCCTCCGGCGAAGTAATAGGTGGCGAATCCCGCGGCCAGGCCGCCGGCCACGAAATCCAGGTGGCGGCGGGTACGCAGGCCGCGCACCAGGAAGTAGAACATCATCGCCAGCAAGGGAGGGACGGTTACGTTGCTGAATTCCTGGCGGCTGAACAGCAGATCAACGCTCTGGAAGGACATGAAGCTGCCGGCGATGATTGCCGCCCGCTGGCCGAACATCTCCCGGGCAACCAGGTACGTGAAGAGGACGGTCACCACGCCGCAGATGCAGGCAAACATGCGCAGTCCGAAGAGACCGGTTCCGAAGACCTTCATGACGATTGCCAGCGACCAGTAATAGATGTTCGGCTGATTGAACCAGCCACGGGCGAAGGGTGAGACCGGATTCCCGCCCAGAATGCTGAGCGCCTGCGTCCCGGCCTCGCCCTCGTCGCCATGCATGCCCGGCGCCAGATCGCCCAGGCGCCATAGCCGGAAAGCCGTCGCAATTGTCAGGATCGCCGCCACGAACGCGACCTCGACCCACCGCGGAAGCTTCCATGGGAAGCTGTCGGACGCATCCTCGCCGTCCGCCGCCACGGAGGCACTCGGTCGCTCCCCCAGGAACGCGGCGACCAGGAGTGCCATACTGGCGACCCAGAGAATGCCGCCCGGCCAGGAGCTCCAGTCGTTCCGCAGCAGGCCGATCGCCAGGGCGTTCAGGAGAATGGCGCTCACGACGACCGCCAGCGGGCGCGGTACTGTCCAGTCTCGCAGCCGACGCCGCAGGCTGCCGGTCGCTGTCGCCGGAAGTTGGAGCAATGTGCGGTTCCGGTAGCTGGCGGACCAGCCGAACAGGAGCACCGCGACGGCGATCAGATACCAGCGCGAGGCGGCCGCGATATCCGCGTTGTAGGCAGGGCGCGACCCCGGAGTGAGGATCAGCTGGGCATGGAGGCCGATGAGGATCGCGGCCAGTCCGAACCACAACGAATCGACAGATAGAACTCGGCGTGCCGCGGCCCAGACGGCGTCCCGGTGAGTGGCTGCCCTTTCGGCCTCGGCCGGCCGCGCGTCGGCGGCTTCTTCGGCGGGCGCCGCTGAATCGCGAAGTGACTTCATGCGGTGACTCGCTCTGTTCCCCTACCCAGAGCCATTATTGCTGTCGGCATCGGGGTGTCCGGATTCTTTGTCACTGTCGCGCGGGCCGGCTCGCCGCGCATAGGTCGCCTGGGTAGCGCTCAATCCCATCACCGGCGCGACCATCAGCCAGGGCAGACCGGCGGTGCCGATCAGCGGTGCGAGGACGACGGTCAGAAGCAGGTCCGTCCGCGACCAGTCACCGGCGGCTCCGCCCAGCACCCTGGCGCCACGCGAGCGGATCAGGTTGTACAACAGGTTGTGCCGGACGCCCAGCCGGTTCAAGACCGTCTGAACGAAGCTGAAAAGGTCATACTCCAGCGCGGCGCGATCGGTGGCGATTGGTTCGAGCCCGGCAGCCGTCAGGAGGCGGCGCAGGGCCAGGCCATCGAAGTGGTTGAGATGGCGCGGCACGTCGAGATGAAACCAGGATGGGCCGCCCAGGCGGGCTTCGGGGGAGCCGAAGTCGGGAACCGCGATCAACGCAAGACCACCAGGTCGAAGCAGGCCGGAAACCTCGGCGAGCAAACCCGCCGGATCCGGCACGTGCTCGAGCACATGCCAGAGCACCACGACATCCACGCTTCCCGGCGGAAGGCCAAGCTCCCGAGGCGCCGCGGCCCGCACGTCCAGGCCGAGAGCGTCCCGCGCGTACGCCGCGGCGGCAGCGTTGCGCTCGGTGCCGATCGTTCGCCACCCGCGCCGGCGCAGCTCGCCGAGGAGCTCACCGCGGCCGCAGCCGACGTCGAGGACGACGCCGGCACGCGTGCCTGCCCGGCGCTCGATGCGACGAGCGCGTGCCCGGTAGAGCAGGGAGAGACACCGCGCCAGCAGTGTGCTGTAGCGCGACTCGACCCCGTAATACGCCGCGGGGTAGTGGCGGTCCATCCGGTGCGGTGACGGGGCCGGCATTGTCAGGGCGAGGCCGCAGCGCTCGCAGCGTACAACGGAGAACACGTCCCCACTGATGTAGTCGCGCGCGGAAAAGAGCCGGCGGCACTGCTCGGCCGGATGCCGGCAGACGCCGGCCTTGTCCCGGTCTAGCCCGGCCCCGCTTTCAGCCCGTGCGAGATCGGATCGAGGCATGATCGATGGTAGCAACGGCCCGGCGGCCCGGGACGTCGGAGATGCGGTGCCGTCATGGGGGACAATTGGCCGGAGCAGGGCTGACGTGGCACTTTTTCTCTTCGACATCGACGGCACGCTACTGCGTACCGGGACGCTCGTCCACCGGGCGGCGTTCGGCCACACCTTTCGCGCCGTCTACGGTCTGCCACTCGACCTGGACGGTATGCCGGCCGGCGGCCGGACCGACCGCTGGTTGCTGGCCGAGCCGCTGCGTAGGAGCGGGATGGCCCCGCAGCAGATCGAGGAGCTGATGCCGCGCGCCTTCGAGGAGATGCAGCTTTACACCGAGCAGAATCTCTCGGACCTGCGTGACCGCGTGTTGCCGGGAGTGCCACAGGTGCTCGACGCGTTACAGGATCACGGTCACCTGCTGGGACTGCTCACCGGCAACCTCTCCCGAATCGCGCATGCCAAGCTGGGCCACGCCGGGCTCGATGCCTATTTTCAGGCGGGCGGCTTCGGCGAGGAGTCCGAGAACCGGGCCGATCTGATTCCGGTGGCGCTCGCCGCCGCTTCGGCGATAGCGGGAGAGGCCATCACGCCGGCGCGAACCGTGGTGGTTGGCGACACGCCGCTCGACGTGGAAGCCGGGAAGGCGCATGGCACGCTGACTGTCGGAGTCGCTACCGGACCGGCGACGCGCGAATCCCTCGAAGCATCCGGCGCCGATCTGGTCCTGGCGACGATGGCCGACCACGACTATGCCGCGCGGTCGATGCTGCGTCTGCTGCGAGCCTGATGGCGCCAGAACGGCGATGAACCGCGGCGCCGCCTCAGCGTCGGTACGCCATCATGGGCGGCAAACCGAGGATGTGGTTACGGTAGCACTCGAAGCACCAGACGCGGTACTCGGTGTAGATGAGCTGCGTCATCAGTGATGGCAGACGCTTGCAGCGATCACATCGCTCGGGCTGCCGAAACAATGCCTTCCAGAAGGACTTTCTCGTCATCGTTCCCTTCCCTCCGGCGGTCGTCGCATCGCCGGGGTGCTTCAAGGTGAGTACAGACTACCACCGGGTCCGCTGCTGACGCGGCGGTCTTTCGGCCCTGTTTCCCGCAGGTATTTCATCTCCTTGCAGGGCAAGAAGCGGACCCGCGGTTCGTCGGCGGCGATGGGGTCAAGGCTCTCAGAGTAGATGCGCCAGGGCGGGCCACATCACTTGACGGAAAGCACCTTGAAGCGTCGAGAGCGCCCCGGCGTCTGTGCTTCGACGACATCGCCCGCCCGCGCCCCCATCAGCGCGCTGCCGATCGGCGACTTATCGGAGATGAAACCGAGAGTGGCATTGACTTCGTGCGAACTAACCAGTCGATAGGTCTTCTGTGAGCCGGTCTCATCCTCGACCGTGACATGCTTGCCGATGCCGACTGCGTCTCCGGTATCCCGAGCAATCAGGGCATTCTTGAGAATGTACTCGAGCTCGGCGATCTGCCCCTCGAGCCGTCCCTGCTCTTCTTTCGCGTTATGGTAGGCGCCGTTCTCCGACAGGTCGCCGTCATCGGCTGCCTGACCGATCTTCTGTGCAATTTCCGGGCGCTTCACCCGCTTGAGGTAGGCAAGCTTTTCTTCGAGATCCGCCTTGCCTTCCGCGGTGAGCGTCACAGCCTTATCAATGGACATTCATGTTTCCTGGGAATAAAGACGCCCCGCCGAGCGGGGCACTGCTGTTACGATACCATGATCTGCCAGTGCGCTACAAACGACGTCGCGTCAACCGTAGCGACCGGTCAACTTGCCGACCAGGAGGATGGCTCCCAGCGCTGTCAGAACCAGGCCGGAAAGTAGCTCGGCGTGCTCGGCGAAGCGCTCGCCGACCCGGCGGCCCAGCGCGGTGCCGGCGTATGTCAGCAGAGCGCTCTGGACGGCAATGTACCCCGCGGCGAGCAGGATGGAAACGCCGAACAGCCCGAGACTGAAGCCGATTGCCAGCTCGTCAAGGCTGACCGAGAGCGCCAGGGCCAACATCCGCCATGGTGTGACCGCGTCGAATTGCATCTCCTCGCCGCGCGCTACCTCGAGTAACGCGTACCCGCCAGCCGCGATCAAGACAATCGACGCGAGGTACGAAGCGGTGTCGCCGGCGGTGGTAGCGAGGCGATGACCGGCGATGAAGCCGGCAATCGGCATGATCCCTTCGGCAAGCGCGAACGTCGCGCCCAGGCGGAGGCGAACCCCCCGGCTCGCACCACTCAGACCGAGGCCGATCGCAACCGCGAAGGTATCGAGTCCTAGAGTGAGAAACAGGACGGCGCCGACGATGGATGATCGGATTCCGCTCTCCTCTGCGCCCGTGACTCGGCGGGCCGGGAGCATTGTAACGGGCTGGGTGCGGAGAGGCACCGAGCCGCACGCCCTACCCGGGTCCCGGCCAGGATCCCGTGGTGTGAGGAGCGCGCGGCTCGGCTGAGAGAGTGAGATGCGACTATCGGATGGGTGCGGCTACACGTCCCGTTGCGCGCGGTCGGCCGCCGCCGCGAGCTCGGTGATGACGTCGAAGAACTCCTTCGACTGTCCGATGAAAAGCCCGTCCGCTGTCAGGGCCTTGACGGCGCCCATGGCTGCTCCCTGCGTCTCGGTCGGCCGGATGATCGATACCGCCGGCAGGGACCCGTTGAGGAACACGGTCGGCTCCGGCATGATCAGGTTGGTCTGGAAGTCCTGACCGCCAAACGGCGGCTTATTGAGGTCGGGGAACTGCAGACCGTTCGTGGGATCGGTAAGAGCCGGTGCGTTGCCTGCTTTGTCGTGCCACGTCTGGAAATGTGAAGTCTCGGTGGGGCCTATGCTCAGGAGGATGCGCAGCACCTCAGGATCAGTCACCCGCTGCGCCAGCGACGGGTAGAGGCTACTGCCGCCCTGCTCGATGGTCGCGAAGTGGAAACCCGCGGTGTTGGCGATTGCCTGGATGTGATTGTGTGGGTGGAGGTCGGCGTCACTGCGCGGGATGGCGGGGAACTGTCCCTTGAGCAGCCCCGGCACGGCCGGTGCGAAGGTGTCGCCAAGATCGGGGTTCTTCGTGCGGCTGCGGTAGCGCGTCCACCACGACGTGTCGACGGTGAGCTGCATGAGGTTGGTGAGCCGGCCAATCTGTTGGGCGCCGGTGGCCTTGCTGCTTGGCAGGGTTCGGAACTTGTCGAGGTTGACCTCGGCTGCACCCTTGGACTTCAGGTAGGCATTGAGGAAGAACCAGTGGCTGAACTCGTCCTCAGTGTTGTCGTGAATGTACTGCGACATGTCGAGATCGAGCTTTGTGATGGCCCTGGCGTAGATCGGGTTGCCGGTGCCGCCCGGCACCTCGGCGTCCTGGATGCCTCCCAGCTCGTTGTACTGCTGCCAGAGGTCACTCTCGATGATTTCCGCCGCGGCCAGGAACTGAAGAATGGCGATGTCGCCGTCGGTTGGGTCACCGGTGCTTGCGGCTGACGCCGTAGCGGGCAGGCCGTGCCCGAGAAGTCCCAGTCCGACTGCCCCCGCGCCAACTGCCAGGCTCTTCCCCAGGAAGGAGCGGCGGCTGGTCATGGTCTCCGTTCGCTTCAGTGTCTGTTTCATGGTGCGAGTCTCCCAATGCTGTCATGCTGGATGAGGGGTGCAGTCAGTCCCGGGCCGGCACACCCCGCAGGCAACAAGAACACGCGGACCGCGGGCGGGTGCCCACGTGACATCCGCGTGCCGTGAATGAATACGAGGCTCGTTACGCTCGCCACGGCAGCCCGATGCGTGCTCGCGCCGACCGGTTCGACACCTCTTGCAACGGGCCGATGGCGGGCAGTTGGAAGACACGCGCGGTAGGAGGGCGGATCACTGTTGGTTCGACCTTCGATACCATAGTGTCAAGGGACACGCGACTTCATACGACCTGGAAGCGGGATGGTGCATCTCAAGCGACTGATCCTGGTGGGCGTGATAGTGGCGGCGGTGGCAGCCGCGTTCTCGCTTGGGTGTCAGCGGCGGGCGGAAGCGGATCCGGGGACGCCGAGCGCGCCTGCCACGCCGACCGCGGCCTCAATCCAGTTGCAGCCGGCGGCCACCCTGCCCGGGTCGGCGGTCGAGGTATCCGGTACCGGTTTCCAGGCACTCGAAGCAGTGCTCATCGGCTACAGGGCACAGACGACGTACGGACAGACTGTGCTGGTGCAGGCGGCGGCGACCGCCGGTCCGGACGGCGCGTTTGCCGGCGCCATGCTCGCAGTGCCGCCGTACATCGCGTCAGGGAGCTACCAGGTGACGGCGACCGGCCAGCTGTCCGGAATCGTCGCGGACTCGCCGTTCACAGTGGCCTCGACAACGCTGCCGCCGACCACGACGTCGACGCCTCTACCGGCTTCGACGCCCACCACGACGACAGTCGTGCTTCCCTCGGTGACCGCGACACACACGCCGAAGCCGACGCCGACCAGGACTCGCACGACCGCGCCGAAGCCCTATGTTCTGGCGTATCGCTATGCCTACCCCGCGTATCACACCGTCCGACTTGGTACCTGGAATCGGGTCATCGTCCAGGCGAACCACCGCCAGCGCCTGGACGTGCAGATGAGCGTGGTCTTTCCCTCGGGAAAGCGGCTCGACTACGCGGGTCGAACCGACCGGCGCGGACACTGGGAGAAGAAGTTCCCGGTGCCCAAGAGCGCCTGGGATCGGTACTCCAACACGGCTGATGCCGTGGTGCGCCTGCTCCACGGGCTGACGACCAAACTGGCGGACGTGCAGTTTACCGTCGTTCGGTAGCGGCGAGCCCGTTCAAGATCATGTCGCCGAAGGCCACCGCAATGGTGTCCGGCTCGTACACGCCGTCGGGCCGGTACCAGTTGTAGAGCCAGTTGCATGCCGAGAGGATGAGATAGCGGGCGAGACGGGTGTCCACCCGGGCCAACTCGCCGGAAACCACGCCGTCGCGCAGGATATCCCGAAAAATGTGCTCGTAGCGGGCGATCTTTGCCTGAATCACTTCGCGCCGGCGGGGACTGAGCGATTTCATCTCGTGCAAGAAGACACTGAGCTCGTCGAGGTGGTCGGCGATGAGGGTGACGTGCGCGCTGATCGCCTGCCGCAACCGCTCGGTAGCGCTTGACTCTGGATCAACGTGCTCACGAACGTACGCGGCGAGCGTGTCGACGGCGTTCTCCATGATGCGGAAGAGCAGCTCTTCCTTACTCGCGTAGTAGTAGTAGAGCGCGGCCGGCTGCCAGCCGAGTGCCGAGGCGATGGCCCGCATCGAGGTGGCGTGGTAGCCGCGCTCGCGGAAGATGCGGCAGGCGACGCGCGAGATGTTCTCGCCGCCCAGCTCGCGCGTTGAGCGGCCCACCTCACGCATCGCGGTTGTCACGACGCCGAGCGCTCCCAGCCGGCGATGGCCTCGAGCGCCGACCGGTCTCCGCTCTTGATGGTCCGTACCCCATCGGACGCCACGCGGGCAGCCCGACGCATCACCCGCAGTGCCAGCGGCAGGCGCTCGGGACACTGCACGGCCTGCTTCGCCAGGAGCCGCGCCGCATGGAGATGTGCCAGCATGGCGGTCAGGCGCTCGGCGTGCAGCATGACGTACTGCGTGTCGCTGTCGCGGATCGTCGCCCGGCCCTGCAGCATTCCCAGTACGCCATCCTTACCGCTGTTCCCGATCACATCGTAAAGGAGAGTTCGAATAGCGGCATTGACGTCGCTGCGCGCCCGACGGTACAGGCGGCCAAGCTCGCCATCAAACGAGGCCTTCGCCAGGCTGGGACTGACCGTACCGCCGAGAAGGGCGGAGGGCCGCGCCATCGCCGCCTTGAACAGATCCTTGGTCGCCATGAGCGCCTGGATCTGCGAGGTTCCCTCGTAGATTGGAAGGATCAGGCTGTCGCGCAAGAGACGCTCGACATCGTAGTCTTTGATGACTCCATAGCCGCCGTGGATCTGCATCGCTATGCGGCAGACGCGGATCACTTCTTCCCCGCCAAACCACTTGACCAATGGCGTCAACTCTCGCAAGTAACGCCCCTGCCCCTTCGCCACGCTGGCCAGCCGCTCCCGTCGTGGATCACCCACCGGGAGCGCATCCACTTCCCGGTTGAGGCCTTCGGTGAAGTCGTACAGCCAGGTTGCCTCGTACGCCAGGGCGCGCAGCGCCGAGACGGTGGATTCCATGTCGAGGAGCATGTCGGCGATCAGGGGATGCTCGCGAATCGGTCTTCCCATTTGCACCCGTTCGGTCGCGTACTGGCGCGCTTCCTCGAGTGCCGCCTGTGCCGTGCCGATTCCCTGGATGCCGACTGCCACCCGCGACTCGTTCATGAAGGTGAGGATCTCACGCCAGCCGTTGCCACGCTTGCCAAGCAGCACCGCCCGCGAGTCCTCGAAGGAAAGGCCACAGGTCGACGAGGCAGTTATACAGATCTTGTTCTCGGCACGCTCCACGACGTAGTTGTCGACAGTTCTGCCGTTCTCCTGCGTGGTCCGTTCGACCAGAAAGAGACTCAGGCCGTCGAGCCCGCTCGACCCGCGCTCACTTCGCGCCAGTACGATGCAGAGGTCGCCGGCGCCATTCGTGATGAACTGCTTCCGGCCGGTGATTCGCCACTCGCCGTCCACCTGCCGCGCCGTGGTCGCGATTCGCCCGACATCGGAACCAGCCTGCGGCTCGGTCATTGCCACCGAGCCGCTGATCTCGCCGGCCGCGAGCCGCGGTACCCACGTCCGCTTCAGCTCTTCCGGCGCAAAGCGCAGCAGCATCATTGCCGGACTCAGGAAGAACGCGTACTGCACCATGGTGCTGGCGCAACCGCGCGCGATCATCTCGAGCGCCATTGATGAGACGGTGAACGGGAAATTCTCGCCGCCGTACCGGCGCGGGACGCTCAATCCGGTGACGCCCAGGTCCCTGAGCCCGTCCAGATTCTTCTGCAGCGGCTCGGGCACCCCGATCGGTCCGTCGCCGTGGCAGGCGCCCGCCTCGTCGACTTCGCGTGCCCGGCCGGCAATGTCGGTGCCCGCATATTCGCCTACCAGCGTCAGCGCCTCGCGATACAGGCTGACCGCCTCGTCTGTGTCATGGGGACCCGCCGGGTCGTCGAACCCTTCCTCGATCACCGGAACGACGCTGCTCCAGGGAATGACACGATCGAAGGTGAACACCAGATCCCGATTGGCGCTGAAGAAGTTTTCCTGCTTCATGGGAGCTCCTGGGTGCCGGTCGAATCGTAGAAGCGTGCTCCCTGGCCGGCCATCCGCGACAGGCTCGGAGCGGGCGCAAACATCGGACCGCAGGCGCGCTCGAACCGGCGCAGCTCATCGCATACGGCCGTCACGCCGAGACTGTCGGCGTACCGGAACGGGCCCCCCAGGAACGGTGGGAAGCCGATTCCCAGCACGGCACCCACGTCTCCGTCGCGCGGACCCGCGACGATGCCTTCGTCCAGGCACCGTGCCGCCTCATTGACCAGCGCCAGCACCAGCCGTCGCTGGATGTAGTCCGCGCCGTATATCTGTACGGCGGACCCGCGGAGCGCATCGACCGCCGGATCGGGCCGCTTCTTGCGACCGCTGTAATCGTAGAATCCGCGCCCGGACTTACGCCCGAGACGGCCCGCCTCCACCATGCGGTCGATCAATACTGCCGCGGCGAACCGTTCGGGGAAAGCCTGATGGAGAACCGCCGAGATATGGGCGGCGACGTCGAGACCCACCTCGTCGCTGAGGGCGAAGGGACCGACCGGGAAGCCGAAGGCCCGCATGGCGCGGTCGATATCGTCGATTGAGCCACCCTGCTCGAGGAGTTGCCCTGCCGACTGCACCATGAAGCCCAGCACGCGTGTCGTGTAGAAGCCAGGCCCGTCACCGACGACGATGACGGTCTTGCCCATCCGCCGGCCCAACTCAACGACCGTCGCGACCGCCGCCTCCGATGTCCGCGTGCCCCGCACCACCTCGACAAGAGGCATCTTGTGGACTGGAGAGAAGAAATGCATCCCCACCACGCGCTCCGCGTGCCGGGCGCCCTCGGCAAGACGCGCAACCGGCAGGCTGGACGTGTTGGAAGCAATGACGGCGTGGTCGGTCAGCACCTCCTCGAGCTCGGCGATGACGCGGCGCTTGACCTCGACATCCTCGAATACCGCTTCGATCACCAGATCGGCTCGCCGGAACCCGCTGGAGTCGGTGGTACCGGAGAGGCGCCCCACGATGGCATGCGCCTCCGGGCGGGAGAAGCGTCCCTTGCGAGCCGCGCCCAGTGTCAGGTCGCGCGCCGTCTTGATGCCGCGCGCCACCTGCTCGGGCGCGACGTCGCGTAGCCGGACGGTGCAACCGGCCACGGCGGCTGCTTGCGCGATCCCTGCACCCATGAAGCCGGCCCCGACGATCCCTACCTGCTTGACCTCCGGCGGGGCCGGCTTGAGGTCCTTCTGTTCGCGCTTCAGCCCTTCAGTGGCGAAAAACAGGCTGATGAGGTTGTGGGCGACCGGCCCGGTCGCCAGCTCGGCGAATGCGACCGCCTCGGCGGCAAGGCCGGCGCCGAACCCCTGCTCCTGACCGGCCCGCACCGCGTCCAGCGCTTTGAGCGGCGCCGGATAGTGCCCGTGCGTGCGCTTCCTCACGGCTGCGCCGGCTTGCCGGTAGATGATCGATCGAATGAGCGGTCGGCGCTCGGCGGCGCGGTCGAGCCGGCTCCAGCGGGGAAGGGCGGCGCGCTTTCCCTTTGCCAGCCAGTCGCGAGCCGCGTCGAGCAGAATCGCGGGGTGCACGACGTCGTCGATCGTGCCGTAACGTTTGCCGCGCCGGGGCGAGTACCGTTCACCCTCGAGAATGAGCGCCAGCGCGCGGCTGAGGCCGATCAGGCGTGGCAGCCGCTGCGTGCCGCCACCGGCCGGGAGCAGGCCCAGACTCACCTCGGGCAGTCCAAGGATGTTTCGGTCGCTCTCCACACACACGCGATAGTCGCAGGCGAGAGCCAGCTCGAAGCCTCCACCCAGCGCCGCGCCGTTGATGGACGCGACGGTGGGATACGGCACGGAGGCCAGACGGTTGAGAACGCGGTGCAGCCGACGCACCACGTCGGCCGCCTGCGCCGGCTCCTGGGCGGCCACAACCTCGTTCAGATCGGCCCCGGCCACGAAGTTCTGGTGTTTGCCGCTAGCCAGAATCACGCCCCGCAGGTCCGGGGGGAGACCGTCAATGGCCGTTTCCAATTCCTCGATGAAATGGAGATTCATGACGTTGACCGCGCTATCAGGTTGATCGAATGTCAGCGTCCCGATATGGTCCGCGTCGATCGTGACGCACACGCCGGCTCCGCCGGTGACGGGGCTGGTTGCGGTTTCCGCGTGGTCGGTTGTTGCCGTGGCCATGTCTACTCCCTAGCGCTCGAGCACGATGGCGCAGCCGATGCCGCCGGCGGCGCAGACGCTGGCCAGCCCCAAACGCGCGTCGCGCCGCTCCATCTCATTGGCCAGTGAAATCAGAACACGCGCGCCCGTCGCGCCAAATGGGTGCCCCAGCGCGATTGACCCGCCATTCACGTTGAGCCGTTCAGGGTCGATCTCGCCGACCGGTTCGTCACGCCCCAACTTCTCCTCGGCGAATCGCCGCGAGGCCAGCGCCCGGGTCGTGGCAAGGACCTGCGCCGCGAACGCCTCGTGCATCTCGACCAGATCGACATCGGCGAGCGTCACACCGGCCCGGTCGAGCGCCAGTGGAATGGCATAGGCCGGTCCGAGCAGGAGCTGATCGTTTGGATCCACCGCGGCGTAGGCATACGACCGGACCCAGGCGCGTGGCCGCACGCCCAGCTCCCTCGCCTTCTTTCCCGAGACGAGCAGCAATGCCCCGGCGCCGTCGGTAAGCGGGCTGGAGTTGCCGGCAGTGATCGTACCGTGGCCCCGGTCGAACACCGGCCGCAGCGCTGCCAGCTTGTCGAGCGAGGTGTCCGCCCGAATGTGGCTGTCTTCGGTCACCGCCCGTCCGTCGGGGAGGAATACCGGGACAACTTCCCGGCTGAGCCGGCACTCGGCGAGCGCGCGGGCGGCGCGCTCGTGGCTACGGAGGGCCAGCTCATCCTGCTCCTGCCGCGCGAGGTGGTTGACTTTGGCCATGATCTCGGCCGACTCACCCATAGTGAGCCCGGTCGAGGTCTCGCGGATACCCGGCGTCACCGGCGCGAGATCCTTCAGCCGGACCTGGGCGAGGCTCTGAAGACGGGCCGGCATGGTCTTCGCCTGAGCCGCGCCAACCACCGCTCTCGCCAGCCCATCGCTGTACTGGAGAGGGACGTTGGAAAGCGACTCGGCGCCACCGGTGAGAACGGCGTGCGCGTAGCCACGCTCGATGAGGTCGACGCCACAGGTCGCCGCCTGGCAGGCTGAGGCGCAGGCCAGGCTGACGGTGAAGGCGGGTGTGGTGCGCGTCAGGCCACTCGTCAGGCCGATCTCGCGTGCCAGATTGTGGTGGCGCACCGGTCGCGACACGTTTCCGAAGACGATCTGATCGATCTCGGCCGGATCGATCTCGGAGCGCTGGACGGTCTCAACCGCGGCGGTTCGACCGAGATCGAAGACATCGAGGCCGGCGAAGACGGTTCCGGCCTTGACAAAGGGGGTGCGGCGTCCCTCGACGATCGCCGCCTGTTTGGCTCTGGTGGGCATGGTTCTCGCGTTCTCCTATCCGGTTCCCGTCTCGGTCATCTGGGCGGCCAGGTGCTCGTCGCGCAGCTGCCGCCGCAGCACTTTGCCGATCAGCGACTTGGGGAGTTCGTCCCGCATCTCGACCACTTTCGGCACCTTGTATATGGCGAGGCGCTCCTTGCAGAAGGCGATGATCTCCTCAGCCGATGCCGTCTCGCCGTCGCGGAGCACGAGCACCGCCTTGACCGTCTCCCCGCGATAGTCGCTGGGAACCCCGACGACGGCCGCCTCGGCGATTTTTGGATGGCTCAACAACGTTTCCTCGACCTCGCGCGGATAGACGTTGTATCCGCTGGCGATGATGACGTCCTTCTTGCGGTCCACGATGCGAAAGTAGCCGTCGACGTCCATCGTCGCCATGTCGCCGGTGTGCAGCCAGCCATCACGCAGCACGGCGAGCGTCTCGTCGGGCCGGTTCCAGTAGCCTTGCATGACCTGCGGACCGCGCACCGTCATTTCGCCGATGGCGCCGGGCGGCAATGGCTCCCAGGTCTCGGGGTCCGTGATCATCGCGTCGGTACCGGGGAATGGCACGCCGACGGTGCCTGCCCGCCGCTCGCCCAGGATGGGATTGCAGTGGGTCACCGGTCCGGCCTCGCTCAATCCGTAACCCTCGACGACACGGGCGCCGCTCATCGCCTCGAAGCGCTGTTGCACCTCGGTCTGCAGCGGCGCCGCGCCGCTCATGCACACCTGCAGGGAGGAAAAGGAGCGTTCCGGTCGCCCGGGCATCGCGGGCAGCGCTACGTACATCGTGGGAACGCCGGGAAAGATCTGTGGCCGGTATCGGCGCGCCACCCTGGCGACGTCCTTCGGAATCCAGCGCGGCACCAGCAGCATGGTAGCCGCCGACACCACCGATAGGTTCATGGCGATGGAGAGGCCATAGACGTGGAAGAAGGGGATGGCGCAAAGCACGCGGACATCCCCGCTTACCGACGTACCCTGCCAGGCATGCGCCTGCACGGCATTCGCGATGAGATT
Organism: Chloroflexota bacterium; assembly: GCA_035295425.1. Classification (GTDB taxonomy): domain Bacteria; phylum Chloroflexota; class UBA5177; order UBA5177; family UBA5177; genus DATGJB01. The sequence goes on from DATGJB010000182.1 coordinate 36,698, forward strand.
GCGGTGTGTGAGCATAGCCGCCTTCGAGTATCCGGTCGTTCCGCCGGTGTACTGGAGCACGGCCGTGTCGCCGGCGGAGACCGAGTGAAGGCTCGACGTCGGGCGAGAGTTCAGGAGGCTCTCGTAGCGGTAGACCACTCCGCCGGGACGGATCGGGAGCCGGCCTGCCCTGCGCTCCTTGAGAGCGAACAGCGGCTGGAGGTGACGCGGCAGCGCCGGGCCGATGCCGCAGACGATAACGGCATTCACCTTACTCGCGGGGAGGGCCGCCTGCACGCGCGGAAACAGCGGGTCGAGAGTGACAATTGCGATTGCTTCCGAGTCGGCCAGCTGGTACTCGAGCTCGCGCTGCGTGTACAGCGGATTGGTCGGCACGGCGATGGCACCGCAGCGGAGCGTGCCGAAGAAGGAGACGACGAACTGCGGCAGGTTCGGGAGCATGATCGCCACGCGGTCGCCGTGCCGAACGCCGAGCGCCTGCAGGCCTCCGGCAAAGGCCTCAATCTGCTCCCAGAGGCGTGCGTACGTCAGCGTGCGATCGTGAAAGATCGTGCCGGCTCGCCGCGGATTCTGCTGGGCGGTCTGCAGGAACAGCTCGGGGAGCGCGATGTCGGGACGCTCGAGGTCCCGAGGCACACCGGGATCGTAGTACGCGTACCAGGGGCGATCCACAGTACGGTCCTCTTCGGGCGCGACTTACTGAACGATCATTAAGTATACACGGACCCTGGCCGGCCGATCCTCACCTCCCGCGGATCGGGCGGCGTGAGCTGCCGGCGTTGAGCGCCGCACCGCCCTATTGCCCGCCGAGGTAGCCGCGCAGGAAAGGAATCACGTGGCTCCGGTATGCCCGCGGCTGGGCATCGATCGCCCCGGCATGGCCGCCCAGCGGGGCGATCCAGAGAGAGGCGAATGCAGAGTCGGCGTGGTAGAGCGCCTCGGCGTCGGCGAGAGGTGTGGTGGGGTTGGCATCGTACCGGCTGTGGATCAGCAAGAGGCCGCGCGATCCCAGCCGGCGGACGTCACCGAGCGGGCTGAAGGCCGCCGTCGAAAAGCCGAGTAGCCGATCGACCACCCAGCGTCCGATTGGGGCCAGCGGGAGTGAGAGCGGGCCGGCGTGGAGCTGGTTCAGGCGATCGATCTCGCGACGGTCATCGACGTACGGGCTGTCGGCGATGACGGCCCGGATCAACGGTGTTCGCGTTGCCGCGTCAATCGCGACGCCGGAGCCGAGCGACACACCAAGCACGGCATAGCGGCGCGAGGCCAGATCGCTGCGAGAGCTCAGGTAGCGCACCGCACCGAGCACGTCGCGCGAGTCGCGGACGCCCAGCCCAAAGCTGCCGCCGCTTTCTCCGGTGCCACGTGGATCGTAGAGGAGGACGTTGTAGCCGGCCGTGCTCACCATCCGTGCGTAGGGCACCATCGTCGTCCGACCGGCCTTGAAGCCGGGAATGAGGATGACCGTCGGGGCGGTTCGCGCGCGCTGAATGAGCCAGCCGCTCAGTCGCACGCCATCAGTTGCCCGGAACTCGACCGACCGCACCACCAGACCGCGCGGAGGAGCCGGAGCGTGCCCAGTCTGGGCGGAGCGCACCAGGAGGTAGGCACGGGCCGCCGGAATGCCGAGCCAGGCGATGGCGCCGATGAGTAGCAGGGCGGTGACGATTCGAGCGGCGGCTCGGAAGCGAGAGGGCTGCGGAGGAGCTTGCCAGACCGGGACCGAGACGCTTGCGCCCCTATACCGCATGAGCCTTCCGCCACGGCGCGGGCGGTCGAGCACGACTGTGAGCAGTCACCGGTGCGCCCCCTCAGCAAAGTCTCCCGGCAGTGAAACGCAGCAGCGTTGCGATAGGTTACACGGCACCGTGCGGGCCCTGGACGACCCGGCGGGGCTGCTATGGTTACCGAGGCGGTCACAGCAATGGTGCCTCGGGGAGAACCGCGTGACGAAACCAGAGAGCTCCGGCCCTCCCGTTGTGCGGTTCAGTTTGCGCGGCTTTGAGCTCACGCATGCAGCGATCGGCGCGCGGGCTGCTGTGGCCGGGCGGACGAGGACAGGAGCCGGTCGTCCCTGCGGGTGCTCCCGCTGATACATCACGCGCTTCACGCAGGCGAGAGACCGCTCGCGGTAGGGGTAGCGCGATACGACTGGTAGAATGACTCAGTCCAGCCGCCGGCCGGGCCCATTCAGGCTGCCCGCCACGGCGGGATCGTTGTAGGTGAGGGCCAGGTCCGTGTTGCGCCCTGCTTGCGGCGGGATACCCTTGCACAGTGAACGGAAGGGGGGCCACACCCCATGGTGAAAGAGGCAGAACGGACGCTGCTCCAGCCGCACACCACGGAGAACGAGCGTGTCCAGCTCCACGAGTCGAAGGAGCAGCTCCTCGACATGTTCTCGACGATGGTGCTGATCCGCCACTTCGAGGACAAGACCTACGAGATGTACACCCGCGCCCGCATCGGCGGCTATTGCCACATGAACCACGGCGAGGAAGCCACCATCGTGGGTTCCATCGGGGCACTGCGGCCGCGGGACTGGATCGTCAGCTTCTACCGGGAGCATGGTCACATCCTCGCCCGCGGCAGCGAGCCGCGGCGGGTCATGGCCGAGCTCTTCGGCCGGCAGGACGGCGTCTCGCACGGGCGCGGCGGATCGATGCACCTGTTCGACGCCCAGCGGCGCTTCCTTGGCGGCTACGGAATCGTCGCCGGCCACATGCCTCTGGCCCTCGGCGTCGGCTATTCGACGAAGTACCGCAAGGCCGACGAGATCACGCTCTGTCTGACCGGCGACGGCGCCATGGCCAACGGCGCGTCGCACGAGTCGCTGAACATGATCGGACTCTACAAGCTGCCGGTGATCACGCTAATCGTCAACAATCTCTACGGCATGGGCACCACCGTCGAGGAGTCGGCCGCCAACCCCAATCTCTGGGAGCGGGGCGAGATGTACGGCATGCACGGCGTCAAAGTCGACGGCATGGACGTGATGGCGGTGCGGCGGGTCATGGAAGACTGCATGCGGCGGGCGCAGGACGGACAACCCTGTCTGATCGATGCCATCACGTACCGCTACCGCGGCCACTCCGTTGCGGATCCCGGCCGCTACCGAACGCCGGAGGAGGTTCAGAGCTGGCGCGAGCAGGACCCGATCGAGCGCTTCTATCGCCAGCTATGTGACGCCGGCCTGATCACCGAGACCGAGCGGCAGGAGATCGAGCAGCGGGTCGAAGCCACGGTGGAAGACGCCGTCGGGTTCGCCGAGAACAGCCCGGAGCCGGATCCCGCCGGGTTACTGGACTATCTGTACGTAGACCCACCGAGAGACGTGTAGACATGGCTGAAATGACGTATCGCCAGGCGCTTACCCAGGCACTGCGCGAGGAGATGATTCGCGACCAGAACGTCTTCTGCCTCGGCGAAGAGATCGGCCGCTTTGGCGGCTCCTACAAGGTCACGGAAGGACTGCTCGACGAGTTTGGGCCAGAACGGATTCTGGCAACGCCGATCGCCGAGGGGGGCATTATCGGGCTCGCCACCGGCGCCGCCATGACCGGCCTTCGCCCGGTAGCGGAGATCATGACTATCAACTTCATCATCGTCGGCATGGACCAGCTGGTGAACAATGCGGCCAAGATTCCCTACATGTTCGGCGGTGAGGCCCACACCCCGATCGTGGTACGGACGCCGAGCGGCGCCGGCCACCAGTTGACTGCCCAGCACTCCCAGGTCCTCGAGGTCTGGTTTGCGTACGTGCCCGGCATGTACGTGATCGCCCCATCGACGCCGGCCGACGCCAAGGGCTTGCTCAAAGCCTCCATCCGGGACGAGAACCCCATCCTGTTCGTCGAGAACGTCCTGCTCTACAACGACAAGGGTGAGGTGCCGGACGGCGAGTACCTCGTCCCGCTCGGCAAAGCGGATATCAAGCGCGAGGGCGAGGACATCACCATCATCTCGTACTCGCGCATGGTACATGTGGCGCTGGAGGCGGCCGAACAACTCGCCGAATCCGGAATCAGCGCGGAGGTTGTCGACCTGCGCAGCCTCCGGCCGCTCGACGCCGAAACGGTGGTCGAGTCGGTAAAGAAGACCAATCGGGCGATGGTCGTCCACGAAGGGTGGCGTAAGTTCGGCGCCGGCGCCGAGATCGCCGCCCAGATCCAGGAGTACGCCTTCGATCACCTCGATGCCCCGGTGGAGCGAATCACGGGCGTCGAGGTACCGCTCCCGTATGCCAGCTCGCTGGAGCGGGCCGCGCTGCCGCGGCTGGAGGACGTCGTCGACGGCGCGCGTGCCATGGTCGGCAAGCGGTAGGGGGCGAACGTGGCAACCGAAATCACCATGCCGCGCCTCAGCGACACCATGGAGTCGGGAACGATCGCGCGCTGGCTCAAGCACGAGGGCGATCCGGTCCGGCGGGGCGAGATCATCGCCGAGATCGAGACCGACAAGTCGAATATGGAGCTGGAGTCGTATGCCAACGGCATCCTGGCCCAGATCATCGTCGGCGAGGGCGAGAGCGCCGGTCTCGGTCAGCCCATCGCGCTGGTGGCGAGCAGCCAGGAAGAGGCGGCCCAGCTGAAACAGGCGCCGGGCGCTCCCCAGCCACAGGGTGAGAAACCGCGCGTCGAGGTGACCTCGGGCGATGGACGCGGCGACGTGGTCATCGAACAGGAGACAGTCACCCCGCAGCCGGCGCAAGGGCCACCGGCGGCCGCGGAGTCCGCGCCGAGCCCGCCTGCCAGGGATGCTGCTCCCCAGGGCAGGATCAAGGCGTCGCCGCTGGCGCGCCGGCTCGCGCAGGAGCACGAGGTCAATCTGGTCGAGGTCTCCGGCACCGGCCCGGGGGGCCGGATCACCAAGGGTGACGTTCTGGCCTATGTGCGCGGGATGGGCGCGCCGCGCCAGCCCGAGGCGCCACGCCAGCCGGCGGAGACGGCGCGCCAGCCCGCGCCCGAAGCCGCCCCGGGCCGAGGGGCGCAGTCCGTCGAGATGACCCGCATGCAGCAGACAATTGCCCGGCGCATGGTTGAGGCAAAATCGGCGGCGCCGGAGTTCGTGCTCACCGCGGAATATGACATGACCGAGGCCCAGGCCCTGCTCGCCGGTCTCAAAGCGACCGAGGGCGCGCCGAAGGTCGGCCCGAATGACCTTTTGATCAAGGCGGTCGCCGTTGCGCTTCGGCGCCATCCGGAGATCAACGCCGGCTGGGAGAACGGCACCATGACCCGGTACTCCCGCGTCAACGTGGGGTTCGCCGTCGCGCTTCCCGATGGCCTGGTTGTTCCGGTCATTCAGGATGCCGATATGAAGACGCTGAGCCAGGTAGCCGAGGAGGCTCGGTCGCTCATCGACAAGGCGCGAGGCGGTAAGCTGGCGCCTTCCGAGCGCGAGAACGGCACCTTCACCGTCTCCAATCTGGGCATGTACGGCATCGATCAGTTCACTCCCATCATCAATCCGCCCGAGTCGTGCATCATGGGCGTGGGAGCGATCACCCAGAAGGCGGTGGTGGTGGACGGAGCGGTGACGGTGCGCGCTCGCATGCGCGTGACACTCTCCTGTGACCATCGTGTGGTGTACGGCGCGCAGGGAGCCGAGTTCCTGCAAACGTTGCGGAAGCTGCTCGAGAGCCCGGTACTGGCCCTGGTGTGAAGGTCGCCGGTGCGCTTGTTGATCACGCGGGGTAAGGGCGCCCCTGCACCGGGCATCACCCAGTACCTGATCCCAAAGGAGACATCAGTTGGCTGAACAGCACTATCACGTCGTCTTTCTCGGCGGCGGTTCCGGGGGCTACGTCGGCGCGATCCGGGCGGCGCAGCTCGGGATGAGTGTCGCCGTCATCGAGCGCGACAAGCTGGGGGGCACCTGCCTGCATCGTGGCTGCATTCCGAGCAAAGCGTATCTCGAGAGCGCGCATGTGTATTCCGAGCTCCAGCACGCCGATACCTTCGGGCTCGCGGTGGGCGATGTCGGCTACGACTTCCCGAAGATGCAGCAGTACCGCGAGAAGGTCGTGGGCGAGAACTACAAGGGCGTCCAGTTTCTGATGAAGAAGAACAAGATCACGGTCATCGACGGCGATGGCCGGATCACGGCGCCGGGCCGCATCGCGGTGAGCTCGAACGGTGGAGACACTCAGGAGGTGACCGCCGAGAACCTGGTCATCGCCACCGGTACCCGGCCCCGTACCCTCGGCATCGAGATCGATGGCCGCCGCGTCTTCACCAGCGACAACATCTGGAGCGCCGAGCGCATACCGGGATCGGTGATCGTTCTCGGCGGCGGCTACATCGGCTGCGAATTCGCCTCGTTCTACCGATCGTTTGGGGTCGAGGTGACGATCGTGGAGATGCTGGGCAGTCTCATCCCAATGATGGACGGTGACCTGAGCAAGGAGCTGCAGCGTACTTTCTCCCGCCGCGGCATCAAGATCCTGACCGGAACGAAGGCGAACCCGCAATCGGTGCGCTCCGGTGAAAACGGGGTGCAGATCGAGGTCGAGACCAACGATCAGACGCAGCAGCTCTCCGCCGACTATTTGTTGGTCGCGGCGGCGCGCGAGCCGGTAACCGACGACCTCGGGCTCGACAGCATCGGCGTGGAGACCGACCGCGGCTACATCAAGATCGGCGAGAGCCAGCGCACCAACGTCTCCAACGTTTACGCCGTGGGGGATGTGGCCGGCGGACTTGGACTGGCGCACAAGGCGTACGCCGAGGGGATCCTGGCGGCCGAGAGCATTGCCGGCAAGAACCACCTGAAAACCATCGATTCCAACCGCGTGCCACAGCCGATCTTCTCCTTCCCCCAGGTGGCCGCAGTCGGCATGACCGAGCAGCAGGCGCGCGACACCGGCGCCGAGCTGGAGATTGGCCGTTTCCCGTTCAGCGCCAACGCCCGGGCCAAAATCGTGAACGACAGTACCGGCTTCGTCAAGATCGTCGCCGACAAGCGGTCGGGCGATGTTCTGGGCGTTCACATGATCGGCCCGAACGTCACCGAGTTGATCTCGGAGGCCGCGCTCGGCAAGTTCCTGGAATCGACGCCCTGGGAGATGGCCTACAACATCCACCCGCACCCGACGCTGTCAGAGGCGGTCGGCGAGGCGGCGCACGCCGCCGAGGGCGAGGGCGCGCTGCACATATAGCCCTCAGGCGTTGCCGGCAGGCTCGGCGATGCTCACGCTGACGCGGCGGCCGCGGATGGTCGAGCGCTCCAGGGCTTCGACGACCCGCCGCGCGTCCTGGCGCGGGACGTCCACGAAGCTGAAGTTGTCGTAGATATCGACGGCGCCGATATCCCGGCCGGCGATGCGGGCTTCGTTCGCAATGGCGCCCACCAGATCGCGCGCCGAGACGCCCTGGCGCCGGCCGATGCGGATGAAGAGACGCTCCATACCGCCTTCGTCCGACTGGGCGCCGGCAAGGCTGGGCGCCTGCATCTGCTCCTCCATCGCCAGCTTGATCGCTCCGGCCGCGATCTCCGCGAGGTCGTGATCGTCGCCGATCTCCTCGACGATGAGGAGGTAGGGGTCGAGCTGACCCGCGGCGATTGTCCGGCGCAGGGTATCGCGAAAGGTTTCGGCACGCCGCTGGGCAATGTCGGTGGCGGTGGGGACCGGCATCCGCTTCAGCTTGAGTCCGACCAGCCGCTCGATGGTGCGAAGCAATCCACGCTCCCGTGGCGTCACGAACGTAATCGCGGTGCCGCTCTGGCCGGCACGCGCGGTACGCCCGATCCGGTGAACGTAGGCCTCGGGATCGACCGGAATGTCGTAATTGATGACGTGGCTGACCCCCGGAATGTCCAGCCCGCGCGCCGCTACGTCCGTTGCAACCAGGATATCGGCTCGACCGCTTCGCAGAGCGTTGATGGCCCGTTCCCGTTGGCCCTGGCTCAAATCGCCGTGGATCGTCTCCGCCGCGTAGCCGCGTCCGGTCAGGCCCTCGCCCAGCTCGTCCGCCTCCCGCTTGGTGCGGACAAAGATCATGACCGATTCCGGAAGCTCGAGGTCGAGGATGCGGCAAAGGGCCTCGAGCTTGCCCTGCCTCGTGGTTTCGACATAGGTCTGTTCCACCTCGGGTACGGTGAGCCGCTCGCTGGCGACTCGCACGTTGACCGGATCGCGGAGATACTTCTGGGCGAGTGATCGAATCCGGGGCGGGAGCGTGGCGGAGAACAGGGCGATCTGGCGCTCGGGCGGGACCTGATCGAGGATGAACTCGATGTCCTCGATAAAGCCCATGTCCAGCATTTGGTCCGCCTCGTCGAGAACCACATCGCGCACCGATGACAGATCCAGCGTGCCGCGTCGCATGTGGTCCATGATTCTTCCCGGCGTGCCGACCACGATCTGCACGCCTTGCCGGAGGGCGCGCAGCTGGCGGTCGTACGGCTGGCCGCCGTAGATCGGCACGTCACTGATCCGGCGATACTTGCCCAGCTTGTGGATGGTCTCGGCGACCTGGACGGTCAGCTCGCGGGTCGGGCAGAGGACGAGCCCCTGCACCGCGGCCTGCTGCGGATCGACGTGGTCGATCATCGGGATGGCGAATGCCGCCGTCTTTCCGGTGCCCGTCTGGGACTGGGCGATGATGTCGCGGCGCTGGAGAAGCGCAGGAATCGACTGTTGCTGCACAGGCGTCGGCCGTTCGTAGCCGACCTCCGATACTGCACGCAGGATCTCCGGCCCGATGCCGAGTGCTTCGAATCCGTCTTCCATGGTGTGGTTGCCTCGATCGATACTAGCTGCAGCGCTGCCGGTTACGCGGCCCCGCTGATGGGATCGTCGTCATGCGGGGAGCGCGAGACGTGCGTGCTGCGAGCCGGCCGCGCGCGGATGATCGCGTCACGTTCCCGCCAGCGCCGCGATCGCCTCCTCGGTCCGCTGGACATCCGACCTGGCGCCCAGACGCTGAAAGATCGCCAGCGCCTGCTCGAGCTGCCGGCGTGCCTCCGCCCCGTCACCCGCATCGCGGGCCACCAGACCCAGCTCGTGGTGGAGGCGGGCCTCACCGTACGGAAACGGCATGGAGCGAGTGAGCTCCAAACCCTCGGTCAGGCTGGCTTCCGCCTCCTGTAGCTTCTCTCGCTGCCGCAACACCATTCCCTGGATCCAGAGGGCGTGTGCAAGGAAGTACGGCTGTCCCTGCGCCCGGCTCACCGACTGACGTGCCGTCTCGGTCGCTCGCTCCAGGTGCTCCTCGCTCTGGAGCGCCAGGTACGCCCGCACGAGCGGCGGCACGATTTCCGCCAGCTCGGCATCCTCCGCCTCCACCAATGCCTCCAGCCGGTCGATCGTCGCTTCTGGCCGTCCTTCCAGCATGTCCAGTTCCGCCAGGCGGGCCTGCGCCGTCTCCTTCGCCTGCCGGTCACCCGCTCCCTCGGCGATCCGCAGTGTCTCGCTGAAGAGGCTCTGTGCCTCCTCCAGATTCCCCTCCCACAGCTCGAGCACGCCCAGATACCAGAGTGCAGTAGCCGCGTCCGGAATGGCGCCCAGGGTTCTGGCCAGGGTTACGCCTCGCTCCAGGTGAGCGCGTGCCGCTCCCCAGTCGCCCACGACGGTATGAGTCTCGCCCAGGCAGCCGAGTGCGAAGCAGATGGTGCCGGGATTGTCGATCCGCTCGGCCACCGCCAGGGCCCGGCTCAGACAGCGGCTCGCCTTATCCATGCGGCCCAACCGCCAGAAGGCTACGCCAAGGTTGTTCAGCGTGCTCCAGAGCGTGAAGAGGTCGCCGCTCGCCTCCACCAGCGGGAGGGCTCGCTCCAGCACCTGCTGTCCCACCTCCAGCTGATGGAGCTGACTCAATGCCGTCCCGCGGCGCATCTCCGCCTCGCCCCGCAGCTGGTCGTCACCGATGGCCTGGGCAATCGCACTCCCTCGCTCGGCTGCAGCCAGCATGTCCTGGTACCTCCCGGTGAGGTGGTAGAGGTGAGTGAGGGTGACCTGGAGGGCGGCCAGCGCCGGGGACGGTCCATTCCGTTGCAACAACTCGAGCATCGGCTGCACCGCCGCGATCCCATCCTCCGGTGTGCCGCGCCGCCGATGCACAAACCCCAGCAGCGAGGTGGCTCTGCCCGCTCCTTCCAGCTCTCGTCCTTGCCGATATCCCTCGATGGCTGCCCCCAGCACCGGGATCGCCTCGTCATAGCGCCCCGCCTGCTGCAACACCCGTCCCAGCTTCTCCTGGAGTCGCGCCTGGTCGGTTCGCTCCCCGTTTGCTACCTCGACTCGCTTCCTCGCCTCCTCATAGCTGGCAATGGCCGCGTTCGTCGAGTAGGCTGCCGCGGCGCGATCGCCGGCTCGCTCCAGCCATTCCACCGCCTCCGGCGCCTCGGTTCGGGCGTAATGGTAGGCGATCATCTCGGCATACTCCTCGCCCGGATAGAGGGCTGCAATCGCTCGCGCCGTCTGCAGATGCAGCGCCCGCCTCTTGCGGGACACCAGCGTCTTGTAGGCTACCTCCCGCATCGTCACGTGCTTGAAGACGTATTCGGGATCACTGCCTCTTCCCGGGAAGGCGATCTCTGCTTCCTGGAGGGCAACAAGCGGCAGCTCGAGCGCTGCCTGCTCGCGCTCCATCACCTTCGCCACCAGCTTCACCGCAAAGCTCCTGCCGATCACGCTGCCCACCTGCGCCACCTGCTTGACCTGGCTCTCCAACCGGTCCAGCCGAGCCAGGAGGATCCCGGTGAGGGTGCTGGGCAAGTGCTCGGCGGCTCCCGGCACGAGCTGGGCCTCGCCGCTTCGCTCCTCGATCCCGCCGGTCTCCTGCAGGGCATGGAGCAGCTCCTCCACGAAAAAGGGATTGCCGCCGGCGCGCTCCGCCACGTACTGCTCCAGCGCAGAGGAGAGGGTGATCCCACCCAGCACTGCTCCTGCCAGCACCGCCGCGTCGTGCTGTGGCAAGGGACGTAGCGCAATCCGTTCCGGCCAGCTCCAGCCGCTCCAGGTGGCGGTCCAGCCCGGGCGCTGAGTCACCACGACCAGCAGCCGTAGGCCGGGGAGGTCGCTCATGATCTCCTGCAGCACCTCCTGGCTGGCTTGATCTACCCAGTGCAGGTCTTCCAGCACCACCAGGCCAGGCGAGCGTGCGGCCAGGGCAGCGAGCAGCAGGCGCAAGCTGCGGATGAGGGCATGTCGCCGGATCTCTGGTCCTGCCTGACTCACCAGCGAGCCACCCGGCGGCAAGCCCAGCACCTCGCCCAGCACGTCGGCGGCCTCATCCCGGCTGGTCTGGTCTGCCTCGGCGAGAAGCATGCCGAGGAGCGGGAGCAGCCGGGCTCGTATCTCCTCCGCTCCATCTTGCTCGTTGATCCCGAAGAGGGAGCGAAGCACATCAGCGATGAGCCAGAGACTGATCGCCTGCCCGTAGGACAGGCAGCGGGCTCGGAGCACCCGGATGGCTGCCGAGTCGCTCAGCTTTGTCACGACCTCTGCCACCAGCCGGCTCTTGCCAACCCCGGGTTCTCCCATCAGGCTGACGATGCCGCCCTCTCCCGCCTGCGCCCGCTGCCAGGCGTCGACGAGCACCTGCAGCTCCCGCTCTCGGCCGACCAGGGGCGTGGAGCGCTCATACTCCTCCCACCGCTCGCCCAACTGTGCTCTGATTCCCTCGGCAGGATAGCCGGGGACCAGCGCTGCCTTCCCTTTGAGGCTGAGCGCCCGCCCCGGTCCATAGACGATCCGTCTCCTGGTGAGCCGCATCGTCGCTTCCCCCACCAGCACTTCGCCTGTCTCAGCCGCCGCCTGCATCCTGGCAGCCACGTTGACGGCATCGCCGGTCACAGCCACATCCTGTGGGCCGCTGGCATTCCAGGTGCCGGAGACCACCTCGCCGGTATTCACGCCAACCCGGATGGCGGGATCCATCTGCCACCTGGCTCGGGCTCGGGCCGCCAGTGGCGCTATCGCGCCCTGCATCTCGAGCGCACAGAGCACCGCTCGCTCGGCATCGTCCTCGTGGACCTGAACCGCCCCGAACAGAGCGAGCACCGCATCCCCGGCATACTTCTCCACGATCCCGCCGTAGCGCTCGATCTGCTCGCTCATGGCGCTGAAGTACTCGGCCTGGATGTCTCGCACCTCTTCCGGATCGAGCCGTTCGGTGAGGGGAGTAAACCCCACCAGGTCGCAGAACAACGCCGTCACCAGCCGCCGCTCCTCGGTCGGCAGGGAAGCGGTGCGGACATCGGGGATGCGGGCTGGCGCCTCCGGAACTGCCGCTGCTACGGCAGGGTCAGAGCCTCCAGAGAGGGGTGTTCCGCAGTAGCCACAGAATCGCATGCCCACGGGAACCGCGCGCCCACACGAGGGACAGTGTGGCGGCAGGGGCGACCCGCAGTGGCCGCAGAATCGCATCTCGCCAGGATTGCCATTTCCACATGAGGCGCAGACCAGCGATGCTCCGACCATGGCGCCGTCATCTTACCATCGCCCTGTTCCGCGAAAGATCGCGCCCATTGACCCGTGTCCGACAGACCAGAGGGGCGCGATGAGGACCAACCGTGATGGTCCGGGTGGGCCCGGTGACGCGTTCGAAACACTTCAGAGCGGGGCAGGGAAACGCCGGCCCGCGGGTATCAAAAGGCACGCTCAAGCGAACGGCTTCTGCATCTGAGCGATGCAGGAGTCATCCGGCCGGGCGGACGGATCATCGTAGAAGTCGGCAACCATGGTGTAGGGACAGAGATCGGAGAAGCGGGCGCCGTGGCCGAGTCCGGGATAGGTGAAGAAGTAGCCATTGCTGAGCGTCTTTGCGACCGCCTGACCGTAGCTCGGAGGCGTGATCGGATCGAACTGGTCCTCGAGCACCATGGTGGGGATCGAGCTGACCACCGGCTGCTTCTGGGCGGCGCTGACCGGAGCGACGTTCCAGACCCCGCACTCGTGGAACACCTGCTTCCATACCGCGACGAAGTCTTTCCTGATCGGTTTCGCCAGGCTCTGCCCGGCCGCGACAATGCCGGCTTCGGTCGCGAACGGCGCGTCCTCGCTGCACTCAACCGAGAGGAACATTCCGTAGCTCTCGGACCCGGGCGGCGCGACCACCTGGGAGATGAGGTTCGCGAGCAGTCCGTACTTCCCGTGTGCGGCATGCGTGATGATCTGCGGCAGGCGGGGGATCAGTGACGACACATACAACGCATTGAACAGAACGTCAACCAGGGTGGCCCCGCTGATCAGCGCGGGGGAGGGCCGCGTTTGCCAGGAAAGGTGCAGCTTCACGCCGGCCGGCTGCCGGTCGAGGCGCTGGACCAGAGCGTAGAACGCACTCTTCAGATTGGGGGAGCTGCGGTTGCAGCTTCGGCTGGCGGCGCAGGAGGCGAACAGCAAGTTGAAGTCGCGAGCCGCGCTGCGGATTGGATCGGTCATGACATTGACGGACGGTCCATACACGGAGTCGAGGACCACGCTGCGGATCCCCTGGGGGAAGGAGCGCATGACGCTCAGCGCAAGCCGCGTGCCGTAGGAGATGCCGTACAGGTTGACCGAGGCGTACCCAAGAGCGACGCGGAGGTCGGCGACATCGTTTGCATCCTGGAGGGTCGTATATGCGCTCAGGTTCACGCCCGAGGCGGCCAGGCGGGCACGGCACTGGGCCACCGTCTTGAGGTCCAGAGCCTCAGCTTGAGCCAATGTGAGCTTGCGGTTCATCGTCCGCGCGGTCAGCGTATCCAGCTCCTTGCACGACAGGCTCGGACGTGAGAGCCCGGTACCCCGCTGGTCGAGCAGGACAAGGTCGTGGTCTCCGACGACCACGTCGATGTTACTGGCTGATATCACGGGTCCGAGCTCGGACACGGTGGCGCCCCCCGGCCCGCCGTTGAGAAAGAAGACGGGTGTGCCGTCGGCGGCCGGATGCCGGCTCTTGAAGATGGCAACCGCTAGCTTGATGGTTGGTCCGCTCGGATTGGCGTGGTCCTCGGGTACCACCAGGTAGCCGCATCGCACGTCTTTCCCCTCCTGCAGGCCGGCGCCCATCTTGAATGGACAGGAGGCCGCGTCGAAGCGCGGCGCCGGAGCCGTCTGAGCCCACGCGCGGGGGATGGTCAGCGAGCCGGCCAGGAGCAGAAGCAGCGCGACGCGCGCAACCCGACTAATCGGTGGCAACATACACGTTCTTCACTTCGGTGTAGAGATCGAGTGCTTTGGATCCGAGCTCGCGGCCGATGCCGCTCATCTTGAAGCCGCCGAACGGCGCCTCCACGTGGACCGACGTATTGCTGTTGACACTGAGATTGCCGGTGCGGACGCGGCGTACCACGCGCAGCGCGCGGCCGATGTCCCGCGTCCAGATCGAGCCGGAGAGACCGTACTGCGTGTCGTTGGCCACGCGCACCGCCTCGTCCTCGTCCTTGAACGGGATGACCGCGACCACAGGTCCAAAGATCTCCTCCTGGGCCACGCGCATGTCGTTGCGGACGCCGCCGAGCACGGTTGGCAGCAAAAAGTTCCCACCGCTCAGCGCCTCGTCTTCCGGTCTGCTCCCGCCGCAGACCAGCTCGGCGCCTTCCTCGCGCCCGATGGTCACATACCCCTCGACAGTTGCCAGCTGTTGGGGTGAGATGATCGCTCCCATCTCGGTCGTTTCGTCACTCGGGTCGCCGACACGTAACCGGCTGGTGCGCTCGGCGAGGGCCTGGGTAAACGGCTCGAGGATCGACTCCTGGACAAGAAAGCGTGACCGCGCGCAGCAGTCCTGCCCGGCGTTGGCGAAAACCGAATAGATGCACTGGTCGACGACGGCCGGAACGTCGACGTCGGCGAAGACGATATTCGGGCTCTTGCCGCCGAGCTCGAGCGAGACCCGCTTGATCCCTGCCGCTGCCGCCGCCATGATTGTCTTTCCCACTTCGGTCGAGCCGGTGAAGGCGATCTTATCAACCAGTGGGTGATGGATGAGCGCCTCGCCGGCGACCGAGCCCGACCCGGGAAGGACGTTCACCACCCCTTCGGGTACGCCCGCCTCGTAGAGAATCTCTCCGAGGGCCAGCGCAGTGAGAGGCGTTTGCCCCGCCGGTTTGAGGACGACGGTGCATCCGCATGCCAGCGCCGGGGCGATCTTCCAGGCCGCCATGACGATCGGAAAGTTCCAGGGAATGATCTGGGCGCAGACGCCGACCGGTTCGCGCAGTGTGAAATCCAGACCAGGCGCCGAGACCGGGATCGTTTCGCCGGTGATGCGTGTCGCGGCGCCGGCGAAGTAGTCGAAACAGGCGGCCGCACCCAGTACCTCAGCGCGCGAGTCCCTGATTGTCTTGCCGCCGTTACGTGTTTCGAGTGCCGCCAGCTCGTCGGTTCGCTTCCGAATCAGGTCCGCCGCCTTGGCGAGGAGGCGGCCGCGCCGGCTGGCAAACATGGCCGGCCACTTCCCGCCCTCGAATGCTTTACGCGCGGCGCGCACCGCTCGGTCAACATCGGCTGGTCCGGCCGCTGCAACCCGGGCGATGACTTCACCCGTCGCCGGGTTGAACGTCTCGAATGTCTTGCCGTCCTCGGCCTGCACCCGCTGTCCGGCGATCAACAGGCCCTCGGCTGTCCTCGTTTCTGTTACCATGCTCTCCGCCTCAACTGGCTCTGTCACATATCGTTGGCGCGGGCGCATGCAGTGGGGCCGCGCCCGCCTGCCGAGATTCTCCCCTCGGTGGGCAAAAGGAATGGCTCCGACGCAGTGTACCCCGACGGCTCGAATGGACGGCGTCGGACCACGGCGCCGCGCGGATTCTCCCCTACAGCTTCACGCCCTGACTCGCCAGATAGCGAGCCAGCTTCTCCGGCCGTCCCCTGAGCTCGTCGCGCCGCTCCGGATGCTCCGCGAGGTCCACAGCGAGCGCGGTGAGAGCCGTGTTCACGGGTGCTGGCACGCCGGCGCGCCCGGCCGCCCGCGCGATCGCGCCGTTGTACGCGTCAACCTCGAGGCGCCCGCGCCGCATCTCGGTCCGCATGCCGGGTGAGCGCCCGCTTCGCGCCCGGGCTATACGCCGGGACAGGAGACGCTGAGCGAGCGAGCGAGGCAGGCGCATGGCGAGACGCGCCTGCGGCACCGCGTAGCCGGGGAGGGCGACGGTTCGGATGCCCAGCCTGTCCATCACCCGGGCCGCCTCCCGGAAGGCGCGCTGCTCGATCCGAAAGACACGCGGATCGTTCACGAGATCGCCGATGTCCATATCGAGGATGGCGCTGGTCGGAGCGGCGAGCATGTTCAGCAGGAGCTTCGACCAGCGCAGGCTGCGGTAGTCGGCGACGGTGATTGTCGGTAGTCCGGTGGTGGCGAAGAGATCGACCGTCCAGCCAGGCACGCGCGAGCCGTCCATCGCCGCCAGCGCCACGCCGCCTGCCCGGCTGTACCGCCTGATCTCACCTGGCTTCTCCTGGCCCACGCTCGCCGTGAGCGTGCCGGCTATCACCCGGTTCCGTCCCAGTCGGTCGGCAAGGAGCTCCTCGGTTCCCACCCCGTTCTGAAAGGCGATCAGCTTCCCGCTCGCGGCGAGTAGCCGGTGAACATCGTCAATCGCCGCGGCCACATCATAGGTCCGGACGGTGAGCAAGACGGCGTCGCATGGGTCGACCGCGGCGCTTAAAGTCGCTACTGGCGGATGCACCACCCGCTCGCCGTCCGGCTCGCGGATAATCAGGCCGTGGCTCGCGACCGCCTCCTGGAGCGCGGGGC
>DATGJB010000183.1:0-10557 GCA_035295425.1 Chloroflexota bacterium
GCAACGTCTACCTCTCGCCCGCGGAGCGCGCTCAGGCTACGTCACTGAAGCAGGCTCTCGATCTGGCGCGAGATCGCATCCTGGCCGGCGAGCGCGGAGCGCTCGACATCGAAGCTCGAATGCGCCGGGAGATCGAGCGACTCGCCCCGCTTGGGCGCATCGATTACGTCACCATCGCGGATCCCGACACCCTGCAACCAATCGCCGGACTCATCGAGGGCGATGCGCTGATAGCACTGGCCGTGTACTTTGGGAGCACCCGGCTCATCGACAACATGCGCGTTGTCCTCGAGCACGGCAGGCCGAGGTTCCTGTAAGCACACGCGGTGCGGCAACCCGAATCGCCGCCAAGCACCGAACGCGGCCCGCGGGGCGCCGTGGGGGTGCTACTGTGGACTCGTGGCCAGGAGCGCGGAGACGTCGTGGGCCGTTTGCAACGTCCGGATGGGCGATGCGGGGCCGTCCGACCTGGATCGATGCGGCCACCGACAGGGCCACAGGGAGGCGATTGATGTCTGACGGCCGCCAGCGCTTCGTCGCGATGAAGCAGGAGCGCCGGCCCATCGTGATGGTTACCGCCTACGACTGTCCAACGGCAAGCCTGGAGGACCAGGCGGATGTCGACGTAATCCTGGTGGGAGATAGCGTCGGGACGAACATGCTCGGCTACGCCAGCGAAGCCGAGGTGACCATGGCCGACATGCTTCATCACGTCCGCGCGGTCCGCCGTGGCGTGCAGCGGGCCTACGTGCTGGGAGATATGCCGTACCAGTCGTACGCCACTCCCGAGGACGCGCTGCGCAATGCAAGAGCGCTGCTCGAGGCGGGGGCCGACGGCGTGAAGCTCGAGGGCGGAGAAGAGCAGCTTGAGGTGGTACGGGCGCTCCGCCGGGAGGGAATCGACGTCTGCGGACACGTAGGATTCACGCCACAGACGCTGGCTCGACCCGGCCAGAAGGGGCGAGTCCAGGGAAAGTCATTCGAGCGGGCGATCAGGTTGCTGCGTGACGCCGAGGCACTAGACGGCGCCGGGATCATGATGCTGGTACTGGAGCTCGTCACCGAGGAGGTGGCGCAGGTGATCACCGAGCGCGTGACCGTGCCGACAATCGGCATTGGATCGGGCCGTTACTGCGACGGTCAGGTGCTGGTCGTCACCGATCTGCTCGGGCTTTCGCCATTCAATCACCGGCTGTCCCGTCGCTACGCAGAGTGGCGGGCAACGGCGATCGGGGCCTTCGAACAGTACCGGGACGACGTGCAATCGCGGCGCTTCCCGGCACAGGAAAACGTGTTCCCGGCGAATCCGGAGGATGTCGCGCGACTGCGGAGCGAGCTGGCCACCGCCGAGTCGTAACGGCTACCGGCGCATCATCGAGCGCAGCTTCGACCCCACCGTTTCGATAAACTCGCCGTGCTCGGCTTCTCGCGCCCTCCTCAGATTCGGGGCGCCAAGCTCCGCCTCCTCGATCCAGGCCCGTGCAAAGCTGCCGTTCCGGATGTCATCCAGCACGCCCTGCATCGCGGCGCGCGCGTGGTCGTCCATCACGCGGGGGCCGGAAGAGAAGTCGCCGAACGCCGCCGTGTCACTGATAAGAGAGTGCATGTATGCCAGTCCACCCTCGTGAATCAGGTCGACGATGAGCTTCATCTGGTGAAGGCACTCAAAGTAGGCGAGCTCGGGCTGGTAGCCGTTCGCAACCAGCGTGTCGAATCCTGCCCTGATCAACGCGCTCACGCCGCCGCAGATCACCGCCTGCTCTCCGAATAGGTCGGTCTCGGTCTCCTCGGCGAACGTCGTGGGCAGAATCCCCACGCGGGCGCATCCCAGGGCGCCGGCGTAGGCCAGGCCCACGTCGAAGGCGCGCCCGCTGGCGTCCGTGTGAACCGCCAGGACTGCCGGGATTCCGGAATCCTCCACGTAGAGCCGCCTGAGCGTCGTACCCGGTCCAACGGGCGCGACCAGGGCAACATCGACGCCGTCGGGCGGCACGACCTGTCCAAAGTGGACCGAGAAGCCGTGAGCGAACAGGAGCAGATCGCCCGTAGCGAGCTGAGGCCCGATCTCCTCCGCGACTATCTGCCTGTGTACCTGGTCGGGGAGCAACACGCTGATCAGATCCGACCAGGCGGCGGCATTCGCCACCGTATCCACGTCGAAACCGTCTTCGGCCGCGCGGCGCGCGCCGGCGCCGTCCGGGCGGGCGCCAACGTGTACCTGGCATCCGCTGTCGCGCAGGTTCAACGCGTGGGCCCGGCCCTGCGCGCCGTAGCCGATGATACCGATGCGGCGCGCGCGGATAAGCTCGAGGTCCACGTCCCCGTCGCGGTACACCGTCGCGCCGGCCTCCGCCGTACCGGTCAAGCTGGCACCGCTGTCGCGCCCGGCGTGCCGTAGCGCTGGATCAGGCGGTCGATGAAGTCGACCACCGTGCCGGCCAGGTCCGCGCATTCGACGGCGAGGACGTTTTCCGCGTTTTCCTCGCCGCTGCGCGAAAAGTTGTAGCTCCCGGTGAACACCACATCGTCGACCACGATGGCTTTGAGGTGCATGAAGTCGTGCGTGCTATTCGGGCCGTAGGGCGTCGACCGCTTACCTGCCATCCCGGCCGCATCCGCGACCGCGCGGAACGCATCCATCTTCCAGGCAGCAACGCCTTCCTGGCTCCACTGGTGGAACACTTCGTCCATCTGCGTGGCATCAAACACGCCGCGCACCGGTACGGTTCGGCTGGATACGACGTCGCGCAAGGCGCCCAGGATCGGTCCGTCGGTCAGTACCGGCGAAGCAACGGCGATCCGCCGCGTGGCGCCCCGGATCGCGCTCCCGACCGCCTCCGCGAGCTCCACGCCCGCCCACGGCGGGAACCACACCCGGGTCGAAGCCGGCCGGCCGCCGCAGCGTATCTCGAGCTGCCCGGCCGAAACGCGGCCGGTGTCACCGACCTCGCCTGACGCCCATAGCTGGTCGAAATCGATTCCGTACAGGCCGGCCAGTGGCGCGGAGGACGCGATGACGATGACGTTCTCCTCGCGCGTCCACGAATCCACCGTCCAGTTGGTCGACCCGGTCCACACGGCCGCACCCGGACCCAGGCGGTCGCGGATGACGTACTTCTGGTGCATCAGCGCCTGGAAACCGGTGATCGCCTTCGTCTCACCGTGAATCGACCCGGCAAACGAGGCGCTGCCTCCGGCGGGTGGGGGCACAGTGCGGCTGGCGCGCTCCCCGCTGAAGTAGGCGAGTCGTATCGCTACACCCCGTGCGGCGCAGTGGGCGAGGGCGCCGGACACGATCGACGCCGCGTTCCCGCTCAGGCCGCAGTCATAGACCGCGATGTCGAGGGACTGGGTAGCGGGGCCCATGAAGGCCGTCAGCTGCTCCGCGACCGATTCCGCCGATTGGTCGCCATCGGCCAGAAATCGCACCTGCAGGTCATCTGAGGCCGGCATCGTGGCATCCACGTTCCATGGTATGCGCTCGCCTACACTTGTCCGTGGATAGTGAGACCGGCGATCCCGTCCTGGCGGCCCTCACCACCCGGCACAGCACGCCGAAGGTGCGTGCGGATGAAGTGCCACGCCAGCTGCTGGAGGCGACTCTCGACGCCGCAATCCATGCGCCGAACCATTTCCGCACGAATCCCTGGCGGTTCATCGTGCTCAGGGGGAAGGCGCGCGACGAGCTCGGAAACGTGATGGCCGAATCGCTGCGCGACCGCCTCGGGGACGTGGCAACACCCGATGCCGTGGCCGCGATCGAGCGCGAGCGCCGCAAACCGCTCCGCGCTCCAGTGATCGTCGTCGTGGCCGCGGTCGCCTCCGATCTTCCGAAGTCCGTGGAGGTCGAGGAGATTGCCGCCGTTGCCGCCTCCGTCGAGCATATTCTGCTCGCCGCCGAGGCGCTCGGATTGGGGGCAATGTGGCGGACGGGCCCCGCCGCCTACGACCCGGCGGTCAAGCGCTTCCTCGGGCTGCCGGTCGGCGCACACATCGTCTCGTTCGTCTACCTCGGCTATCCGGACGCACTGGAGATTCCACCGAGAGTCAAGGATTTCCGGCCATACACCACCTGGCGCGGCTGGGCCGACTGACCTGGCAGGGACCAAGGTCCCTCTCGGGTCGTGACGTTCGACTATTGCCGTGGTCAGGCTGCGGCTGGTTTGATGTGTTTCGAATATCGAGGCGTTCGCTACGCGCGACAAACGGCAAGAGGAGTGAAGCACATGATGGCCGTCGCGGATAGTATGGCCCTGCGCCTTTGGTCGGCGATGAGCGACCGGCTCCGGCGCGAAGAGGGGCAGGACATGGTGGAGTACGCGCTTCTCGCGGCGCTGATCTCGATTGTGGCCATAGGTATCATCCTTCTGCTTGGTCCGTACCTGAAGAACCTGTTCCAGGATGTGATCAACGCGGTGAACTCGGCGTAACCGGCCGCCGCCGGCAAGCAGCGATGCCGGCCCTGGTGGCGACGATGCGTTGAGATGCCCTGGACCGCGGGCGCGGTTCCGGGGCATCTCTCTATTCGGCGTCGGTTAGCCGGACAGACTCCTCGTGCTTCCGGCTGTCGTCGATCGCGATGAGCAGAGCGACCAACAGCGCGTCAGCCTGGGTCGCGTACAGGTCCTCCGGATCTGTGCACGATTTACCCCAGCTATCTGCCACCCGCACCGCCCACTCGCCTCCAGCGGCGAGTATCGCCACCCGATACTCCTGACCGTTGCAGCGCAGAGTCAGCTCGAGGTAGGGCGGCTCGCTCTGGTCGTCGAGAAGTGCGGCCAGGCCGTCGACGGTAATCGAATCGTCCATCGCGGACTCCAGCTCACGGGCCCGGGCCATTGCGGCGCGGGCCGGGTTAGGCTACCGCGCGGCGGCCTCTTCCTCGGGAGCGGCGGTGCGCATCGGAACCTCGAAGTCGCCCGAGCGGTAGCGCGCGGCCCGCTCGGGAAGGCAGCGCGGACAGATGTGATAGACGGCCGGCGAGATGCCTGGCGCCTCGAATATCTCCTCCCGTCCGCCGCAGCGGTAGCAGAAGGTCGGTGCGCCGGGAGCCGGCATCAGGCGATGACCATGCACCGCGATGCAGTCCTTGCACATCATCGTGTCCACCTGCGCTTTGGGCTTTGCCAAACGCGCGCGCAGCTCCAGCTGCGTCCCGCATCCTTTGCAATACACGTATTCGTCCGCTCCCGGTCGGGTATCCGGCGCGAATACGTCCGGCTCGCTGCGGGGTCGATTACTCGATGTTGGGGCCACGATGAATCCTCTCTACCTAGCTCATGAAATAAGTCTCGGCCGCTGGAGCCGCTTCGCTCCGCCAGCGCGGTGCGCGTCGCTTCGCACCCTCACCTCCAGTGTACGCCGAACGCGTGCGCCGGCAATCGGTGATGCGGAGACGCCACTCGGTGAGACTCCCCCGCGGGAGCCTCACGTCACTCCTTCACTCTGCGGCCGGCGAGGAGCAAGCGGAGCTCGCCCACATTCAGATGGACGCCGTGCTCCGTGGCGATCTGGCGGATGATGTCAGGGGCGGTCATGCCGCGACGCACCCCCATGTGGGCGGCGATTTTGATCTCGTCGCCGACGCGGTCGTACACCGGATTCGAGGGCACGCCAGGTGGCCCCTTCTCTCCGCCCGCTCCGGCGTCCTTGCCTCCCTCGTCCTCCGCCACGTTTACTACCGATGACGGAACGTGATTCGGCCGCGCTCCAGGTCGTATGGCGAGAGTTCCACGGTGACGCGGTCGCCCTGCGTGATCCGGATGTAATTCTTGCGCATCTTGCCCGAAATGTGTCCGAGCAGATTGTGGCCGTTGTCGAGCTGGACGCGGAACTGGCAGTTGGGAAGGGCTTCTGTGATCACGCCCTCCACGGCGAGTCCGGTTGACTCACGCGGCTCGATGGTGCGCCTGGTCTTCCCGGCATCGCTCTTCTTCGGTCCCGGTCGGTATGGTCGCTTCTTCTGCATTCAATCTCCTTAAGCCTCGGTTGCGCGTTGGATACGCGCAGGTCATACTACATGCCAGACCCACCGTTGCGCTCGGCCGGACCATGTGTATCCGCCCCGACGCAGCGGTAGGGCCGATGAGGGACGCTCGTCCCCTATCGCTACTACCATTGTACCCCATGGAGTCAAGTGTTGTCACCGTCGGTTCGGGCCCCCGCGCACCAGGTGGTGTTGGCGCGCCATGCCCAACACGACTCCGACAACCCGCCGGTGGCGGCGCCAGCCGACAGCGTGCCGCCCGCCGCGACCCGGTAAGGAGTGTCCGTGGCCGGCAGACTGATGGCCGCCGAAATCGAAGAGCAGCCTCAGATCCTGGAGCGAATCCTGACAGATACGCTGGCGGAGATTCGCGACGTCGCCGCAACCATCGCCCGCTCGAACTGCCGCTTCGTGCTCTTTGCCGCCCGCGGGACCTCCGATCACGCCGCTCTCTACGCCAAATATCTGGTCGAAACGCTGCTGCAGCTGCCCGCTGGACTGGTATCGCCCTCCACCACCACCATCTACGATGCCCGGCCCGACCTGCGTGGCGTGATGTATCTCGCGGTAAGCCAGTCAGGCGGCTCGCCGGACCTGATCGAGGCTGTGACGCGGGCCCGCGAGTGTGGTGCGTTGACGCTGGCTGTCACCAACGCTCCGCAATCAGCACTCGTCGAGTGCGCCGAGCTGAGTCTTGCCATCGGCGCCGGACCTGAAAGTGCTGTCGCCGCCACGAAGAGCTACACCGCCGAGCTGCTCGCGCTGTATTTACTGGTCGCCGGTCTGGCCGGGAGACCTACCGACGATGTGACGCCGCTTCCCGAACAAGCGCGCCGGCTGCTGGCGCGCGGCCACGAGGTCGCTGAGCTGGCGATTCGGTACCGATTCGTCGACCAGTTGGTCGTCACGGCGCGCGGGTACAACTATCCAACCGCACGCGAGGCCGCGCTCAAGCTCATGGAAACGAGCTACCTTGTTGCCCACGCCTTTTCCGGTGCCGATCTGCTCCACGGGCCGCTCGCCATGATCGACCGCGGATTTCCGGTCATTGCCCTCTCCCCCGCCGGACCGGGATCCGGAGCCCTGCTTCCGGTACTGGAACAGCTTCGCCGCCGTGGCGCCGACACGCTGGTACTCGGCGACCTGCCGGCGCTCAAGCTGGCCACGGTGGGCATGCAGCTTCCCGACGATGTGCCGGAGGCACTGTCACCGATCTTGACCATTCTGCCCGTACAGCAGTTCGCCTGGCACCTGGCAATCGCGCGCGGGCTCGACCCCGATCGGCCGCGCGGCCTTCAGAAGGTCACTCAGACTCGCTAGCGCTCGTCCACTCGGCATGCACCTCCGCGTCCTCGTCGTCCGAGTCGGCGCCCGCGGCCGGAACGCGAACCCACCGTCCGATCCACCCGGTGGCGTCCACCAACGAGCCGGTGGCTATCAGGCCGATGAAGACCCCCACCGCCAGTCCGGGGAAGATCGTCCCGGCGTGGCCGGACGTGAATTGAACCGCGGCGACGAGCGGCGCGGGCACGGGTATGGAGGGCGCGGACAGCGCCGGAAGAGAGAAGGGGAGCCACGGCGTGTTCGGAAGCGTTATGGTAGGCATGCCGGCGTTGTACCAGGAAACGAAAAATGCCAGCGCGAGCGCCAACGGTACCAGCGACAGAACGATGGTGAAGCCGCTCCGGTCCCTGTGCATGCGGACGAACCACCCCCAGCGGTTTAGGAACACACTACCGCTCGGTCGGGGGCGAGTCAATGGAAATCGAGGCGGAACAGGGCTGGATTCGCATCAGGCGACCATCGGACCTACCCGCAGGTGGGCTTTTGGCCCTATCGCTCTCGATAGACGGCGACGTCCCGCCACGACGCGATTCCCCACTTCGAGGCCAGCATGAGGTCGGCGCGAACCGCGCCGGGCGGCGCCACGAAACCGAAGGGCTGTTCGAGCCAGACACCGCTTACCGGCCAGTCGTACCACTGCGTCCTGGGAAACGTGCCAAGCACGCGGCCATCGCTGCCATACACGTCCACCGTCACGTCAGGCTTTGCGGCGGGAGGCACTCCCTGATACGAGACGCTGACGCTGTACGTCGCACCGGGGGAGACGGCGAAGCTCCGGGAGAGACTCGCGTCGCCGCGCAGCGTGGCGGCCGAGTGCCCGATGGTGACGTTGCCGCGGCGCTGCCATCCAGCGAGCCCGAGATTGCTGACAACAGAGGGACCGAGCGTCCGCGGTGGCCGGCGGTCCCAGAGCTCGATTCGCGTGTCTCCGGGGTACATCTCGCTCACCAGCACCTGGAAGCCGTGGTCCACGAACCAGCGGCGCGAGTCGTTCACGCCGGGATAGTCGTATGTCACCAACCAGACCGCATCGCGGCCCGCCGCTGCCTCACCCAGCTGGGCGTCCCGGATCGTGGCCTCTTCCTGCTCGCGCTGCAATTTGTCAGGATCGCCCACGTGAGGAAATCGTTGCTGCCAACCGGGTACGTCGAGGTAGGCGAGCGACCAGAGCGGTCGCTCGTAGGTGGCATGCCAGTCCGGCGGCAGATATGAGGCAACGAGCGTCCGCAGCACCCCGGGATTGAAGACCACTGCCTGACCTGGACGGTAGGCCCGGCCCAGGTCGCGCGCGGCCGACTTCCAGTCTGGATTCATGCCGGCGGCGTACACCGGTCCGAGCGCAGCGAGGCTCGAGCCGGCGATGAGGAGCGAGACCGAGACGGCCAGGCCGCCCGTCAGCGCTTTCCGCCCGATGCGTGCCGCGCCGGCGCCGAGCAGGAGATACAGCGGAAAGGTCGCATCCAGAAACTCTCGGTCCAGATAGAGCGAGCGCCGGGTCGCCAGCACAAGCACGATCGCAAAGGGCAGCAGCAGCCAGGCGGTCAGCGTGGTCACCTCGATCGAGCGCCGCACAACCGCGCCGACACCCACCAGGGCGGCTGCGCCGGCCGCGACGAGCGCCACCAGGCACTCATGTCCTGCCAGGATCGGCAGGCCCACCTCGGCCGGCGTGCACGGCGAATCCGAGCAGGGGGTGGCGAAACCCACGAACTCCAGCACCGTGCTCGTCACTTCTGGACCGGTCGGGGCGGGAATCCAGTAATCCGACGAGATGGAGCGAACATCCGCCGCGAGCATGCCGATCCATGGGAGGAAAAGCAATACCGCACCGCACCAGGAGAGCAGGAGCTGCCTCACCAGACCGCGCTCCCGGGCCCGTGCCAGGAGAAGAGCCTGCGGCACCAGGACGAGAACCGTCGTGTATTCCGCGTAAAGGCACAGTGCGAGGCAGGCGGCGTACAGGATCCAGTCGCGGCGACGGGGCCGATCGAGCACGCGGAAGACGAGCAGGTAGCTGGTCACGACGAGCAGTCCGGCCAGCTCGTAGCCGCGGCCATCCTGCCCGTACCAGACGTGGAACGGCGCCACCGCGAGAAGGGCAGCTGCAATCACCCCTGAAACCATCCCGAAAAGCCGCAGGCCCAGGTAGTACACGGCGACGACCGTCCCCGCGCCCGCCGCCGCCGAGATGTAGCGAGGCATGAGATAGGAATGGTGGGCGGCAAGCGCCAGGTGCACCAGCGTGTAGTACAGCGGCGGGTGCTCGTGAGCGCCGCCCACCACGAGCAGCCGGCCGAAGGGCATCTGGGAGAAGAGCAGGGTGTAGCCCTCGTCAAGCCAGAGGGGCTCGGCGGCGATGTTGTACGTCCGCACCGCCAGGGCCACCGCGAGCAGCCCGAGAGGAATCGCCAGGTGAAGGAGGCGATGTCTCGGCCCCCTGCGGTGGCGCACCTCGTCGCGGACAGTCCATGCTATCCGCGGGCCAGCTACTGCCCCTGCCAATGCTGCTCCAGCCCGGGCCATCCGGCCGACGTTGTTCTTCATAGGCTACTCGAAATTCGGCAGCGTTGACATCGACATTTGACTTGCCGTCGGGTCGCGCAAGAATGGAGCGTCATGTTCCCCTTCCGGCGCCGCGTCCGCCAGATCACCCTCTACGGCAAGCCGGGCTGTCATCTGTGCGAAGATGCCCGCGCCCTGCTCGCCAATCTCGCCCGCCGCTACCCGATGAACGTCACCGAGATCGACATCCGTGGCGATCCCGCGCTCTTCCGTGAGTACGACATCCGCATTCCGGTCATCGTGATCGACGGGGACCGCGAACTGGAGGCGCCGATCGATGGCAAGCGGCTGCGCGACGCCTTACGATGATCCGGCCGGCTGCAGATCGTCGAGGCAGAGGGAATCGACCAGATCGATGAACTGTCTGGCGTCAAACGGCTTGGAGACAACGCCGACATACCCGCTCGGGTTCGCCTCGAATTCGGCCCGCGCCGAGTGGTGGGCGGTGAACGCCAGCGGCGCAACGCCGCGTGCTGCCAACCTCGGCCCGAGCCACCAGAGATCGAACGAGGTAGCGCTGGTCGCGTCGATCAGCGCGACGCACGAGGCACGGTACTCCGCTTCCTCGAGCAGGCGATCGGTGGTCTCGACCCAGACGACCTCATACCCCTCGTCGGTCAGAAGCTCCTGGACCAGCTGAGCAAGATCGGGCTCATCCTCCAGCA
>DATGJB010000184.1:0-14573 GCA_035295425.1 Chloroflexota bacterium
CCTCCAGCGACACCCAGGAGCGCCACACGCTCCGGACGTCGCGGAAACCACCACCTGACCATCCCTGGCGACAGCGCTACACTACCCCGAAGTGACAGAGTCGCTGAGCGCTTACCGGTCAGAATCGCTGAGCGACAACAGAACGAAGCTACGCTTTCTCGCGCTGTCGCCGGACCCCAGGCCCTCCCGGACGCTCTCCGCGGGAGACGAATGGATTGCCCTGCACAAAGAACCGAAAGGGCAAATCTGCGCCGGCTGACAACCCGACACGCGTGCTCGTAGCGACTGCGTTGGCTCGAAAGCCATCGTCTTCGATCCAGATATCGGATCCCTCCAGATCGTCCCCGTTCTGGTCGCGCGTGATCCCGAACGACTGGCACAGTTTCCCCGGCCCGTTGCAGAGATCGCGCAGTGGCCGCCCACTGCGATTTGCCTCCATGACCTCGATCCCTTCCAGCGGCTCAAGTGCGCGCAGGAGAACCGCGCCCGCGGTTCCCGGCTGGTCGGTCACGACGTTCACGCAGTGGTGCATGCCGTAGGTGAAATAGACGTAGAGATGGCCCGCCTCGCCGAACATGACCTGATTGCGCGGCGTCGGACCGCGAAACGCATGCGACCCGGGGTCGCTAGCGCCGGTGTAAGCCTCCGTCTCGACGATCCGTCCTCGCAAGAGGGCATCGCCGGTGCGCCGCGCCAGCACCTTGCCGAGTAGGTCACGCGCCACCTCCGGCGAGGGACGCGCAAAGAAGGATCGGCGGAGCTTCATTCCCACGTTAGCTACAGGTGCAGCCCTCGAAGGGAGTGCTCGGATATGCGTGCCCGATCGCAGATTTCATGCCTCACATCCGGTTGGGTCGTGCTCACCAGCACAGGTCCTGTGTCCGTGCAGCAAGTTCCCGGCGCACCGGGCTGCCGAGACACACGGCTGGCGCTTAGTGCTGGCCGGTGGGCCATGGCTGACGTGTGGGTCATGGCTGTAGGGCGGCTCACGACTGGGTGCCGGATTCGCATGTCACGTCCCCAAAACTCCTCGGTACTCTCCCGCCACACTCAATTTGTGGACCACCGGCACGCTCCGCGCGTCGCCGTGGCCCGCTCCCGCAACACATCCCGACTACATTGCATACTTTCCGGGCAGCCTCCCACACGCCCTGCGGTAGGCCGTCCACCCTCTGTGGCCGGCTCTCGTCACGCATGCCGCCGATGTTCCCTGACCCGCGGCACACATCCGCGTCCCAATCCGGTTTCCCAATGGCCAACGCGCAGTCACATACGCCATTACGGTAGGCCGTCCACCCATTGTGCCGCCGATGGTGCCGTGCGTGCATCGGACTGCGGTACCTCGCGGCGTGTCGGGGGCGTGGTTGGCACGGGCAACGAAAGCCGGCCACAGAGGGTGGACGGCCTACCGAAGGACGCGCGGGAAGCCGCCTGGCAGTCGTGGAATCCGGTTGGCATGCGTGACGAAAGCCGGCTACAGAGGCACCCATAGGGTACCCGCGGCCAACCCTATTCGTTGTGCGGATGCTCGCGGGTACATGGGAAGCTGGTTGAAATGCGTGGCGAGAGCCGGCCACGGAGGGTGGACGGCCTACCGTAGTGGGTGCATGCGGATTTGCACCGGCACATAGGGAACCCGGGTGGAGATGCGTTATGAGAGCCGGCCACAGAGGCACCCATGGAGTACCCGCGGCCCACCCCGTCGGGTATGCGGACAGGGGACAGGCATAGGATGGGCGGCCTACCCCGATTGGGCATGCGAACAGGAGCCGGTTGTGGCAGGTCGATTCGCGTGCCATTAGCGTGATCTGCACTGGGCGGAGGAACGGATCAGCGGACGGCGGCGGGGGCTTCTTCCATGCGGCGCCGTAGCTCGACGATCTGGTCGCGGAGCGCCGCGGCGCGTTCGAACTCGAGGTTCTTCGCCGCCTGCTTCATCTGCCCCTCCAGGTCCTTGACCAGCCGTGCCAGCTCGTCCTTCGGCACATCGGCGGCCATCTCGTACTCGACTCGCTCCTCGGCGACGGCTCGCACTGAGTCGGAGAGGTCGCGGATCGCCTTCTGAATCCCCACCGGCGTGATGTCATGGACCTCGTTGTACTCGATCTGGATGCGACGCCGGCGGTATGTCTCCTCGATCGCTTTCCGCATCGAATCGGTCACCCGGTCGGCGTACATCAGGACGTGCCCCTCGATGTGGCGGGCCGCTCGCCCGATCGTCTGGATGAGCGACCGCTCGGAGCGCAGATATCCTTCCTTGTCGGCGTCGAGAATCGCTACCAGGCTTACCTCCGGCAGGTCGAGCCCTTCCCGTAGCAGGTTGATGCCCACTACCGCGTCGTAGACGCCGAGCCGCAGGTCGCGCAACACGTCGACGCGCTCCATGACGTCCATCTCGCTGTGCAGGTAGTGGACTTTCAACCCCATCTCGCGCATGTAGTCGGCCAGGTCCTCGGCCATCTTCTTGGTCAGCGTCGTGATCAGCACCCGCTGGTGCTTCAGCACGCGCGCCTGCACCTGTGCCAGCAGATCGTCGATCTGGTGTTCGGTCGGCTTGACCTCGATCGTCGGGTCGAGAACGCCGGTCGGCCGGACGATCTGCTCGACCACCCGCGCGCTCTTGTCCATCTCGTACGGTCCCGGCGTTGCCGACACGAATATCGCCTGATTGATGCGCTTCTCGAACTCCTGAAAGGTCAGCGGACGGTTGTCGAGCGCCGACGGCAGCCGGAAGCCGTACTCGACCAGCGTCTCCTTGCGCGATCGGTCGCCGAAGTACATTCCCTGCACCTGCGGCACCGAGACGTGTGACTCGTCTACGAACATCAGGAAGTCGTCGGGGAAGTAGTCCAGCAGCGTCCAGGGACGCGAGCCGGGCTCGCGCGCCGAGAGGTGCCGCGCATAGTTCTCGATGCCGTTGCACATCCCGGTCTCGCGCATCATCTCGAGGTCGAACATCGTCCGCTGCTCGAGCCGCGCCGCCTCCAGTATCTTGCCGTCCCGTTTCATGATCGCCAGTTGTGCGTGCAGCTCCTGTTCGATCGAGGCCATCGCCTGCTGGAGCTTCTCTTCGGTGGTGACGAAGTGGCGGGCCGGGTAGATATCGATCTGGTCCCGCGCCGCCATGATCTCGCCGGTCAGCGGGTCCAGCTCCACGATCCGCTCCACCATGTCGCCGAAGAACTCGATGCGGATGGCAAGCTGCTCGTACGCCGGGTAGATCTCGACCACGTCCCCCCGCACCCGGAACGTACCGCGCGTGAAGTTCATGTCGTTGCGCTCGTACAGGATGTGGGTGAGCTGGCGCAGCAGCTTGTCCCGCTTGCGCAGCTCGTTGCGCTGCAGGCTCACCACCACGTCGCCGTAGGCATCGGGGTCGCCGAGACCGTAGATGCACGACACGCTGGCGACGATCAGCACGTCCTTCCGCGAGAACAGCGAGCGGGTCGCGGAGAGTCGAAGACGGTCGATTTCGTCGTTGCGCGACGAGTCCTTCTCGATATACGTGTCGGAGCGCGGGATGTACGCCTCCGGCTGGTAGTAGTCGTAGTAGCTGACGAAGTACTCGACCGCGTTGTCGGGGAAGAACTCCTTGAACTCGGAGAACAGCTGGGCCGCCAGCGTCTTGTTCGGGGCGAGGACCAGTGACGGTTTCTGAATCTCCTGCACCACGTTTGCCATGGTGAAGGTCTTGCCCGAGCCGGTCACCCCGAGTAGCGTCTGATAGCGCAGGCTGTCGCGGATTCCCTCGCCCAGGGCGGCGATCGCCTCCGGCTGGTCGCCGGTCGGTGTGAACTCGCTTACGACGCGAAAGTCGGGCACGCTGGTCCTCCGTTGGTCACGACTGGATGGAAACTCGAATACACCGCGGGGCCCGTTTTCCACGACGCGAACTTGCTTCCCATCACCTGCGCGAAATGGAATCCAGGCTGGAAGGGAGGCACCGGGCTAAAGCCCTCTTCTACGGCCACTACCGAGTACGCGAGCAACACGGATACGGGAACGATACGGATACGGCCCGCGCACGGGCACGTACACGTACACGTACACGCACACGGGCTCGACAGGATACGGGCACGACAGGATACGGGCACGACAGGATACGGGCACAACAGGATACGGGCACAACAGGATACGGACACGACAGGATACGGGCACGACACGGATAGGGGTACAGCACCGGTAGGGGAATGGGAACGGCAGGGGCGAGACACATGGTGAGCGGCCGCATTCGCACAGTATACCAGTGCGAACAGATATTCTAATTATAGCACTCTATCGACTCTTGAGTCCCCGATTCCTCTCCCACCGAGCCGAAACCTCTCCCCTCCGCACCACGCCGTAGCGGAGGGCTTTAGCCCGGTCCACGCCTACCGTCAACGAAGCCATTACCCACTCATTCCCTCCCACCACGCCGCCATCAAACCGCTTTCTCCCGTCACCCACCACCTCGTAGCGGAGGGCTTTAGCCCGGGCCCCCAGCCGTCGCAGATGCCATGAGCCCGCTTACTCCCTGCCACCAATCGGCGATTAGCCCACTCTGCTCCCGCGCTTCACTCCTCGTAGCGGAGGGCTTTAGCCCGGGCCACGCCCGCCGACGACGCGGCACACCAACGCCAGCTCACACCCCCCAATTCGCCCGGATTATCGGGTTTGAGAGGTGTTGGCGGCATTGGGGGCACCGGGCTAAAGCCCTCCCCTACGACGCGGTGGGGGAGGGGAGATATTGGGTAGCGCCCGTGCCTAATTCGGTGCGTTACCCGGCCGCGGCTACTTGCCGAGCAGGCGGCTCACTATCATGGCAGCTTCGTAGAGGAAGTACAGAATCCCGCCGAGAATCAACGGCGAGATCGGATCGGCGCCCGGCGTGATCACGGTGGCCACGATGAAGATCCCGAAGAAGAAATACAGGCGCTTTGAAGCCAGGGCGCGCGACGATGTGATGCCGGTCGCGGTGAGCGACACCAGCACCAGCGGCAGCTCGTAGCAGATGCCGAAAATGAGCAAAATCAGCACCAGGAACGAGATGTACTGGCTCGCGAAGGGAAGAATCTCCGTGCCCGTGCTGCCCTGGAATTTGGCGAAGAAGTTCAGGGCGAGCGGAATCACGAGGTAGCCCGTCGTGGCACCGGCGGCGAACAGCAGCAGCGCGGAAAGCATCCAGACCGGCGCCCAGAAATTGGTTCCGGAGCCGAACGCCGGCGCGATGAACTGCCAGATCTGGTAGATCGTGATCGGCAACGCGATCATGAATCCGATGATGATCGCCACCTTCAGCTGCAGGGTGAAGGCGCCGTACACCGTGTCGACGTAGATAGTGCAGTGGTTCTTGCCCAGAGCCGAGCACAACGGCCTGTCCAGGATGTGCAGCACGCGGCCGGCCAGGAACCAGCCGACAACCGCGCCGACGCCGATCGCGACAACGCTGATGGTGAGACGGCGGCGGAGCTCCTGAAGGTGCTCCACGAACGTCATGTACTTCGGATCGGGCGGCTTGCGCCGGATCGCTCGCGGGGCCCGGACTGTCATCTCGCTCGACTCACCTGTACCAAACTCTCCCCGGCTTCATTTCCGGCAGCGTGACATGGCCACGAAGGGGCCGAATCCCCTTCCCCAGCCGGCCCTGCCGGCTTCGACGATCACCAGGGTAGCACCGCCGGCGGCCCAGCGTCGAACCGTGCCGGCCGCGCCCCACGCTGTGTGGGGCCACGCCGCCACCGGTCGAGCGGCCGCGAGCTCGCGCTAGCTCGCGCTCTTCTCCTGGCTCGGCGTGCTCGCTTCCTGCACCGGAGGCGCGGGAGGCACGGCACCTACCGGCGGTTCCGCAACCGGCGGTGTCTGAATCTGAGCCGGCTTGTCTTCGAGAGCTTCGGTCGTTCCCCGCTTGAACTCGCGAATCGCCTTCCCGGTCGCGCCGCCGATCTCCGGCAGCCGCTTCGGGCCGAAGATAACGAGCGCCACGAGGAGCACGACGACGAGCTCCCAGATATGGCCACCAAACACGTTCGATTCTCCTATTCTGAGTTACGCCTATATATACGCACCCGGGTGAATTATAGATGACGCTTCCGGGCCCGGGTCGGGCGCTTACTCGCTCATGTGCTCGCGCACGTATTCGGTGGCGTCGCCCACGGTACGGATCTTCTCGGCGTCTTCTTCCGAGATCTCGATCCCGAACTCTTCCTCGAGCGACATGATCAACTCGACCAGATCGAGCGAATCGGCGTTGAGATCCTCCTCGAACGAGGCATTCGGCGTGACCTGGCTCTCGTCGACGCCAAGCTGCTCGGATATGATGCGGCGCAGTCGCTCCTCGATAGATCCCTGATCGGCTGCCATCGATTCCTCCTACCGACGTTTACTGTCTGTTTCCTTGCGAGATGCGGGCGCGATGGACCAGACAAGCGCCGGCCTACCCGGCTAGCTCCTCTGCTATAGTACCCAGAACTCCGTTGACGAACCTGCCCGAGCTCGATCCGCCGTACCGCTTGGCCAGCTCCACCGCCTCGTTGATGATCACGGAGACCGGCGCATCATGCGCGTACAGCAGCTCGTACAGCGCCAGCTCGAGCGCGACACGATCGGTAACCGGCATCTGCTCGATCGGAAATGCAGGCGCCTTCGCGGCGATCTGCCGGTCGATTTCGTCCCGAAACTGCAGCGTGCCGTCGATCAGGCCGCGGGCGTAGCTCATCGAGTCCTGGCCAAACCGCTCCTCGGAGACCCCCTCGTCCGCCACCGTGCGGTCGCGGATTGCTTCGTCGACCGAGCGGGCCGGTCGGGACTCCAGCTCGAACAGCGTCTCGAAGGCCAGCCCTCGCGCCGCCCTCCGGCGCGGCTTCACGCCTCCCTCGCGGCGACGTAATCGGTGTAGACGTGACCGGCGCGGAATGCCGGATCACGCATGACTTCGCGCAGGAACGGGAGTGTCGTGGGCAGTCCCTCGATCACGGTTTCGTCAAGCGCTCGCGCCATGCGATCGATCGCCTGCTCCCGGTCGGGGCCGTAGGCCATCAGCTTGATCATTAGCGAATCGTAGTGCGCCGGGATGGTGTAGCCCTGGAAGAGATGAGTGTCGACCCGCACTCCCGGCCCCCCCGGCAGGTAGAGCGTCTGGACCGTTCCGGTTACCGGCCTGAAATCGCGGCCCGCCTCGGCGTTGATCCGGCACTCGACGGCGTGGCCGGACACCGCGACGTCTTCCTGGGTGAAGGAGAGCGGTTCACCCGACGCGATCCCCAGCTGCTCTTTGACGATGTCGACACCGGTGACGAGCTCGGTGATACCGTGTTCGACCTGTACCCGGGTGTTCATCTCCATGAAGTAAAAGTTTCCGTCGTCGTCCACCAGGAACTCGAGGGTGCCGGCGTTGGTGAACTGGAGCGCCTGGGCCCCACAAACCGCCGCCTCCCCCAGCGCGTGCCGCAGACTGCTGTCGATCGACGTGCCGGGAGCCTCTTCGATCAGCTTCTGGTGACGCCGCTGAATCGAGCACTCGCGTTCCGCGAGGTGGACAATATTCCCCTGCGAGTCGCCGAGCACCTGAACCTCGACGTGACGGCACCGTTCTAGGTACTTCTCGATGTACACCTCGTCGTTGTCGAAGGCCGCGCGTGCTTCTACCCGGGCCAGGTTGAATACCTGCGATAGATCCCGGTCGCCACGCGCCATGTGCATACCGCGTCCGCCCCCGCCGGCCGCCGCCTTGAGGATGACCGGGTATCCGATCCCTCGGGCGGTCAGCTGAGCGTCCTCGAGCGATGCCACGGGCCCGTGCGAACCGGGCAGGACCGGTAGCCCGGCCGCGCTCATCACGTCACGCGCCTCTGCCTTGTTGGCGACGCGGGCGATTGCCGCCGCCGTGGGCCCGACGAACGTCAGGCCGTATTCACCGCAAATCTCGGCGAAGTACCGGTCTTCGGAGAGAAACCCGTATCCGGGATGGATTGCGTCACAGCCCGTGACAAGCGCCGCGCTGATGATATTGGGAACCGAAAGGTAGCTCTTCGTGCTCGGCGCCGGGCCGATACAGATCGCCTGGTCGGCCAGCCGGACCGGCAGCGAGTCGCGGTCTACCTCGGAATGCGCCACCACCGCGTCGATGCGCAGGTCGCGGCAGGCGCGCAGAATGCGCAGCGCGATTTCGCCGCGATTTGCGATGAGGACCTTGCTAATCAATCGTCCCGGCTCCGTTGTCCCACCGCGCTTACAGCATCACCATGCCGCCATCCACCTTGATGACCTGCCCGGTCAGGTAGGCGGCGTCGTCACTCACCAGGAAGGCAACGGCGCCGGCGACATCCTCCGGCGTGCCCGGCCGTCCTATCGGCACCTGGGAGAGCATCCAGTCGCGGACCTCCGCCGGTAGGTCCGCGGTCATGGCGGTGTCGATAAGCCCGGGCGCGACCACGTTCGCGGTAATGCCACGCGTCGCCACCTCGCGGGCGACGCTCTTGGTCAGCCCAAGCAGGCCCGCTTTGGCTGAGGCGTAGCTCGCCTGTCCGGCATTGCCGGTGTAGGCGACGACTGAAGAGATATTGACGATCCTGCCCCAACGCTGCCGCAACATTCCGCGCAGCGCCGTTTTCGTGGTGAGAAAGGCGCCCTTGAGGTCGGTGTCGAGCACGCGGTCCCAGTCGTCCTCGCTCAGCCGCATCGTCAGCATGTCGGCCGATACGCCCGCGTTATTGACCAGAATATGCAGCGCCCCCAGCTCGCGAATGGTATCGGACACGAGCGCGGCCGCTTCCGGGCCCGCTGCCACATCCGCCTGGAGGAGCAGGGAGGGAACGCCCGCTGCGTCGACCAGCCGAACCGTCTCCTCGGCCCCGGCCCGATCGGAACGGAAGTTGACGGCAACCGCCGCGCCTTCGCGGGCCAGGCGCCCGGCGATGGCGCGTCCAATGCCCCGCGAGGCGCCGGTGACGAGCGCGACCTTGCCGTCGAATCGTCCCATTCGCGCGCGGCGGCTACTCGGTTACCCGCTTGATCTTCTCGGGCACGACCTCCCGGCCGGCGTAATAACCGCAGTTCGGGCACACGTGATGCGCCAGGTGCGGCCGGCGGCAGTGCGAGCACAGGATGATGGCGCCGAGCTTGAGACGGTCGTGTGACCGCCGCATGCCGCGCTTCGACCGGCTCTGGCGTTTCTTCGGTAGAGCTCCCATTTCTTCTCCTTGATTTGACTGGTTGAGGGACCCGCGGAGGGCAGCGCCACCCGGGGCGCGCCGCCCGGCGAAGTCCCGCTATTCGACGGTTGACTCGGTGAGTAGTCGCTCCAGCACAACAAATGGGCTGGCGGTGTCGTCGGGGGCGCAGCGGCAGTCCTCGACGTTGCGGTTGACCCCGCATTCCGGACACAGACCGCGGCAGTCCGCGCGGCACACCGGAATCAGCTCAATCGTCAGGAGCAGATTCTGGCGGATCGCCTCGGCCAGGTCGATCGTGTGGTTTTGCGGGATGCTGAACGCATCCTCGTTCTTTGGCGCGGTAGACGGCAGGCCGGTGGCGATATCGACCGAGGGCTGGTATTCCTCCTCGAAGTGGACATCGGCCGGCCAGTCGAACTCTTCGAGGCAGCGGGCGCAGGTCAGCTCGAGCACCGCGCGGGCCCGAACATCGGCCAGGACGCCGAAATTGGTGAAGGTGAACTTGACGTGACCTTCAACATCGCGTGCCGTACCCTCGTCGCCGAGATGGATCGGCTCGTCCCCGCGAAAATCGTAAGCGCGGGTGTCGCCGACCTCGGACTTCAGTAGCTGTGAGACGTTGAACTGCAGTGTCATCTGGGGTACCTGAGAATCTAGACTTGTTCCTCCACCATCTCGGCGGCCGGCGGTTGGTCGTGGAGAGCTTCGATGGCGTGCTGGACGCTTCCCGCGATCCGGTGGAGCTCGGCGTCGAGCCGGTCGAGCATGCGCAGGGCGTAGTCGTCCGCGCCCCGCCGCACGTCCTCCGCGTCGTGGCGCGCCTGTTCGATGATTTCGCGTGCCCGCTCTTCGGCGGTCACCCGAACGCTGTCCTCGGAGAGCATGCGCTCGACGCGCTCCTGGGCCTGGCTAATGAGCCGGTTCGCCTCGGTCTGGGCCTGGGCCAGGATCTTCTCCCGCTCCTGGTTGACCCGGCGCGCCTGCTTGATCTCCTCTGGAACGGTGGTCCGCATCAGATCGAGCACGTCAAGTGCCTCGCGCTCGTCGATGCTGACCTTGTTCGACAGCGGCATGCGCCAACCACTGTTGATGACGGCCTCTAATCGGTCTACCAACATCAAGATGTCGATGTGATCACCTCCCGGAAACGCTGGCGATCCGGCTCTCGAGCCGCTCGCGCAGCCTGGCCGCGACCGGAGTGGGGACAAGGTCAGTAACGTCGCCGCCGCCCTGCGCGATCTCCTTGATCAGGCTCGAGCTCACGGCGCTGTACTCCACACTGGCAAACATGCAGACGACCTCGAGCCCCGGCAGCATGCGGCGGTTCAGCGCCGCTTGCTGGAATTCCGACTCGAAGTCCGAGACGGCGCGCAGACCCCGCACCAGGACGGTTGCGCCGAGTCGCGCCGCCAGATGAACGGTCAGCCCCTCATACGAGACAACCTCCACGCTCTCGAGATCGGCCAATGACTCTCGGACCATCGCCACCCGCTCCTCTACCGAGAACAGGAGCGACTTCTTCGGACTGGCATGCACCGCGACGATCAGGCGGTCGAATAGCCGTGCCGCCCGGAGGATTATGTCGACATGGCCGCACGTAATCGGATCGAAGCTGGCAGGCAGCAGCGCCACGGTCACTCGTTCATTTCCTCCGGTACGACGAAAATCGAAACCGCTGTATCGCCGTACACCTTCTGACGCCACAGTGCCAGCCGTGCGTAGCGTGCTTCAACGGCAAAACGCGGGCTATGCTCGAAAACTACCGTCGTGGCGTCCCCGATCACCCGCGCTTCTGCAATCAATGTCATTATACCGTGCAGGCCTGGATACGCATAAGGTGGATCGGCCAGGATGAGGCCAAACGGCTCGTCAAGGACACTCAGCACCCGTTCCACCGGCATGCACAGCACCCGGGCCGCCCCCTCGAAACGAGTGTGGCGCAGATTCTCGCGGATCGTCTGGCAGGCCGCGGGCCGCCGCTCGACGAACGTCGCCTGCCGGGCGCCCCGGCTGAGGGCCTCGATGCCGAGCGCCCCACTGCCGGCAAAGAGGTCGAGAACCGAGTCGTCGGCAGATGCGGCGCCGAGCACGTCGAAGATGGCTCCACGAACTTTGTCCGAGGTGGGCCGCGTTTCGACGCCCCGCGGCGCGCGCAGGCGATGGCCCTTTACCTGCCCGGCAATCACGCGCACCGGCGCTCAGGTTGTTCCCTTCATGCCTCCAGCATATTCGGCGGCGCGATATGCTGACTGCAGAGGTGCGCCAGCCCAATGACGCGACGTCTGCTCATCGTCCACTACACGCCGCCCGGCGTCATCGGCGGCGTCGAGCTCATCATCCACCAGCACATCCAGATCCTGAAGGCGCGGGGCTTCGAGATCGATGTCGTTGCCGGACGCCCGGGGAACGACGATGCGCCGCTGCACGTCCTGCCTGAGCTCGACACCGCAGCCGGCCTGGGACAGCAGGTCGAAGCCGAGCTGGCTCGCGGGCTCGTCGGCGAGAGCTACCACGCCGCGCGGCGGGCAATCGAGGCCCGGCTGGATCCCCTCATCGATGCCGCCGACAGCGTCATTACCCATAACGCCTATACGCTGCACTTCAGTCTGCCGCTCACATCCGTCCTCTGGGAGTCGGGCCGCCGCCAGGCGCCGGGCAAGATGATCGCCTGGTGCCATGACATCGCCTGGACCAATCCGCTGTACATCCCCTCGATGCACGACGGACCACCCTGGTCCTTGCTCCGGGAGCCTGCCCCCAACACGACCTACGTCACGGTCTCGGAGGAGCGGCGCCAGCAGCTCCTTGGCCTGTGGTCGAATCACACCACGCCGGTCGGGGTCATTCCAAACGGCATCGACGTGGCGGCGTTCCTCCGTCTCTCGGCGCCGGCCCGCGAGATCGCGCGGCGTTTCGATCTCCTCGCCTGCGATCTCGTGCTGCTGCTGCCGGTGCGCATAACGCGTCGCAAGAACATCGAGCTTGCGATCCGCGCAGTGCGCGCCCTCAAGGACCGCGGCCTTCGGGTGCGGTTTCTTATCTCCGGCCCTCAGGCGCCGCACCACCCGGGCCTGTCGGACCGCTACCTGGATCGCCTGAAGGAGCTCCGGGCCGAGCTCGACGTGACCGGCGAGGTCATCTTCGTCGCGGATGCGCTGGGCGAGAACCTCGAGTCGGCGACGGTGGCCGAGCTCTACACCGTGGCGGATGCGCTCTTCTTCCCCAGTTCGCAGGAGGGCTTCGGACTGCCGATCCTCGAGGCCGGGCTGACACGCGTCCCCGTGGTCCTGTCCGACATTCCGGTGTTCCGTGAGGTCGGCGGCGCCGACGTCGTCATGTTCGAGCTCGACGATAGTCCGGACACCATCGCCGACCGACTGCTGGCGGCGCTGGACACACCCGCCTCGCGCCTGTACCGCCGCGTGCTCCGCGAGTTTCGCTGGGACGCCATCGTCGACCGACAGATCATGCCGTTGCTCGGCCACCCGGAGGCGCCGCACGAGCTCGAGAGCCGCGCCGCGACCGCACCCAAGGTGTCCTGACCGGAGGCCACATGCCCCTGGAGCGAGCTGCCGTGTCAGGCAGGGCGCCGGCCGGCAAAGGTATCGCTCCGTCTCATCGGAAGGAGATTGTATGAGCGCAGATCGAGACGCCAGGCCACCACGAGCGGCGGCAGACTGGCAGCACGCGACGGGCGACATGCCGCCGGAGGATCTGCGTCGCTACGGCGAGCAGATTGTCTCCTGGCTTGCCGGGTACTTCGAGGAATTGGAGCACTTCCCCGTCCTCAGCCAGATGCAACCGGGCGAGATTCGCCGCGCCCTGCCCACTTCGGCGCCGGAATCACCCGAGTCGATGGACACCATTCTGCGCGACTTCGAAGAGATTATCCTCCCCGGCGTGACCCACTGGAACCATCCTTCATTCTTCGCCTACTTCGCGATCACCGGATCGGCGCCGGGCATCCTCGCCGAGATGCTTGCGGCAGGTCTCAATGTCAACGCCATGCTGTGGCGTACCTCTCCGGCCGCCACCGAGCTCGAGATGACGGCCCTCGACTGGCTGCGACAGCTCATCGGCCTTCCCCCGGAGTTCGAGGGCGTCATCTACGACACCGCGTCGATCTCGAGCCTGGTCGCCATGGCCGCGGCCCGCGAAGCGGCCGGGCTCCACATCCGCGAGCGCGGCATGGCCGGTCGATCCGACCTTCCGCCGCTCCGCCTCTACTGCTCCGAGCAGGCACACTCCTCGATCGAGAAGGACGCCATCACGCTCGGCATCGGCCAGGAGGGCGTTCGCAAGATTCCGACCGACGACGAGTTCCGCCTCGACCCCATGGCGCTACGCCACGCGATCGACCGCGACCTCGCCGCCGGCTGCCGGCCGTTCTGCGTCGTCGCGACGGTCGGCACTACCTCGACCACCAGCATCGATCCCGTGCCGGAGATCGCAAATATCTGTCAGGAGCACGGCATCTGGCTCCATGTCGACGCCGCTTACGGGGGCGCCGCGGCGATCGTGCCGGAGATGCGCTGGGTACTGGCCGGCGCGGACCGCGCCGACTCCCTGGTCGTCAACCCGCACAAATGGCTGTTCACGCCGGTCGACTGCAGCGTGTTCTACAGCCGGCGGCTCGAGACGGTTCGCGCGGCGTTCAGTCTCGTGCCGGCGTACCTGCAGACAGCGGAGGGCGACGCGGTCCGCGACTACATGAACTACGGTCCTCAGCTCGGCCGGCGCTTTCGGGCACTGAAGCTCTGGTTCGTGTTGCGGGCGTACGGCCGGGAGGGCATTATCGCCCGGCTGAACGAGCACATACGGCTCGCCCGGCTCTTCGAGCGCTGGCTGCGTCAGGATGCCGACTGGGAGGTCGTCGCGCCGGTGCCCTTCAGCACGGTGTGCTTCCGCGCCCATCCCCGCGGCGTGCCGGAGGCCGACCTGGATCGCCTCAACGCTGCAATCGAGCAGATCGTCAACTCCCGCGGCAGGGTGTTTCTCTCGCACACCGAGCTCAACGGGCGCTACATCCTGCGCCTGGCCGTCGGCAACCTGCGCACCGAGGAGCGCCACCTCCACACCGCCTGGGACGAGCTCCGTGCCGCCCTGACCTCCGCAACGCCTGGGACGAGCTCCGCGACGCCCTAACTTCCTCCCAGCCCGCTAAGCACTCCAGCCATCCGAACCAGCCCCCTAACCCAACACCACCCATCCCCAACCGCCGCCGCGCAATCGCGTAAGCGCGAACGGTAGGCCGTCCACCCTCTGTGGCCGGCTATCACAACGCACTCCAAATGGCTTCCATGAATGGCCGGCGGCGTCCAACGCACGGTAGGCCGTCCACCGTGCGTTGGATGCCGCGCGGCACATGGGACACATGGTTGGGATGCGTGATGAAGGCCGGCCACGGAGGGTGGACGGCCTACC
>DATGJB010000185.1:0-21591 GCA_035295425.1 Chloroflexota bacterium
GCCCGCTGCGCGGGAGCTCGCGGGCCGATCCGGGGACGGTGAGCTACGGGCCGTCGTATTCGACTACGGGCATACACTGCTCGACTTCGCCGTTGCCGAAGACCGGATGCTCGAGGCCTACGAGCGGGTCCGTGAGATGCTTGCCGCGGAGGCGGCGCAGGAGCTTCCCGGCGCCGAAGCGTTCGTGGAGGCCCTCACCCGCCGCATCGCACAGGAGGTCAGCGAGTCCTACGCGCGCCGCGAGCTGGAAGAGCTGGATGTCGTGG
This sequence comes from Chloroflexota bacterium, assembly GCA_035295425.1. Taxonomy (GTDB): domain Bacteria; phylum Chloroflexota; class UBA5177; order UBA5177; family UBA5177; genus DATGJB01. Next base: position 267 of record DATGJB010000185.1, read on the forward strand.
ACATGTTCGACCTGGGTTTGCAAACCCTTGGTTTTCGGCTGTCGCGCGACATGGTACGAGCCATCACCGAGATCGAACACCGGGCGATGGCCTCGAGGCTCGAGGTCCCGGAGGCCAACCTCGATACACTGCGCGAGCTTCGCGCCATGGGGTTGAAGCTTGGCGTCGTGTCCAATGCGCACTTCCTCCCCGAGATGATGCGCGAAGACCTGCGGCGTGTCGGCATCGCCGACCTGGTAGACGACATGGTGTTCTCGGCCGAGATCGGCGTGCGCAAGCCGCACCCCGCCATTTTTCTGAAAGTGCTCGAGACGATCTCCGTACCGCCCGCGTCGGCCCTCTTCGTGGGAGATCGGCTGCGCGACGATGTTTCAGGGGCCAAGGCACTTGGCATGCGCGGCGTGCTCACCCATGAGTTCCGGCAGGAAGAGATTGATCCTGACATCGCCGTGCCTGACGCGGTCATCAGGCGGCTACCGGAGGTGGTGCCTCTTGTCCGGCGGCTGGCCGGCGCCGCTACGGGGCCGAGCCGGGAGGGGTAGAGCGCCGTGGGGAGGGGTTTTCATCAAGACGGCTGAGTATGTGAGACTCTCTGGCGGGCGCCAGGGATTGTCCACGCGCCGCCGCGGAAATAATGACGGAGTAGACGGAATCACATGACGTTGCTGTATCTCATCGTGCTCGGGCTGGCAGCGCTGGCCCACCACTCCGAGTGGCACAAGCTGCACCCCTGGACGCTCTGGTTCGCGATTCTGATCATCGTGGCGATTATCGATAGCCTGGGAGCGGCCAGCCGGTTCGTCAGCTTCGGCTAGATCTTCACCACGAACACGAGCAGCAACACGATAGCCGCGATCACGACTATGGCCAGCAGTACGGCGAGGATCACCGCCGACCAGCGGATCCCGGTCGCGGTGTGGGCTTCGCGCCGTGTCGCCACCGCTTGTTGAGTCGCCGCGTCGAGACGCGTCGCGCAGTTCGAGCAAAATTGGGCGTCGGGCGCATTCTCGGCGCCGCAGGCTGCGCAGACTTTCATGGCAGGTTTCCCACCATTCCCTCCCTGGACGGCACGCAACGTGCCCCATCCGAGGATAGAATGAGCGGACGGATTGCCGGGAATTAGTGTGCATCGGGTAGTCGAGGGCCAGAAGACGATACTCCGGCCGGCGCGCTGGGGGTTTGCGACCGAGGAGCTGCAGCGGCGCTTCCGCTGGAGCCAGGATGACGTTCTCCAGTACTGGAGTGGGTCGATTCCCGGGGGCCGCACCTTTCAACAGTTCGCCGAATCGGTGGGGCAGCGGGACTGGCCGGCCGACGGCAAGCGCGTGAGCTACGCCATCTTCACGCGCGAGAACGAGTTGATCGGCATGGTGAGCGTCTACAACATCGACAATCGAGCTCGCACCGGCGAGCTCGGAGTGTATATCGGCGAGCAGCCCTACTGGGGACATGGCTTCGGGACGGACGCTGTGATCGCGTTCCTGCGCCATCTCTTCGGCAACCTCGGCTTCGAGTCGGTCTACCTCCACACCTACGAATCCAACGTGCGCGCGCAGCGCAGCTACGTCAGGGTGGGCTTCGAGCTCGTCGACCGGCGCAAGCGGTACTCGCCGCGGCTCGGCTACCACCAGGAGCTGCGCATGAGTATCACGCGCAACCGCTTCGCGCGCCTTCACGGCCTGCTCGAGGCCGGCGCCACTCACTGAGCCGCGCGCCGACCGCCGATATACTGCGGGGATACGAGCCGGACTGAAGTTGGACCGGCAGGCGCCGTTCGACCCCGACCGCCGAACCGGCGAAGCGGGCCGGGCCGCCGGCGGCGAATCGAGAAGGAGGATCCAATGGCTGGTGCGATTCCCCGCGTCGCCCTCTATCTCCAGGACAAGCACCCCATCCGCGAGGGCATGGAGTACGCACGGCACGCGGAGGCGCGCGGCTTCGAGGCGGTGTGGCAGGCGGAGTCGCGGCTGGTGCGCGACGCCATCGTCCCCATGGCCGCGTTCGCCGCCGTGACCGACCGCATCAAGGTCGGCAGTGGCGTTATCAACAACTGGACGCGAAACGCCGCCATCATCGCCGCTACCTTCTCCACCCTCGACGATCTGGCCCCGGGCCGGATCCTGTGCGGCATCGGAGCGTGGTGGGATCCGCTCGCAGCGAATGTCGGTGTTCAGCGCCGCAAGCCGTTGCAGGCGATGCGCGAGGTGGTCGAGTCAGTGCGCCGGCTGCTGGCGATGGAAACCGTCAGCTACCAGGGCGAGTTCGTGCAACTGAACAACGTCGAAATCGACATCGTGCACGGCGACCGAAGCCCGAAGAACGTGCCGATCTACATCGGCGCGACCGGCGACCGCATGCTGGAGTTGGGAGGCGAGATCGCGGACGGTGTGCTGCTCAATTACCTCGTCTCGCCCCGCTACAACGAGCGAGCTCTGGACTGTATCGAACGCGGCGCCCGCCGCGCGGGACGCACCGTCGACCAGGTCGACCGCCCGCAGCTGGTGGTGGTCTCGATGGACCGGAACCGCGAACGGGCTCTTGATAATGCCCGCGAGCTGGTGACCCAGTATCTCGGCCAGCAACCACACATCATGAAGGCCAGCGGCGTGAGCGACGAGGTGCTCAACGAGATCCACCGCGTGCTGACGTGGCCCGCCACCGAGGAGCAGATTCGGCAGGCCATGCGGCTCGTACCGGACGATGTGGTCCAGCTGATCACCGCCTCCGGATCACCGGACGAAGTCCGCGCCAAGGTGAGGGAGTACGTGGACAACGGCGCTACCTGCCCGGTCCTGTATCCGCTGGGTGACGACGTCCGGATGATGATCGATGCCTTCGGCTCATCCTGAGCGGCCCACCCTCGCGTTCATCGGTGGTACCGGACCCGAAGGTCGCGGACTCGCCTACCGGTTCGCCCTGGCGGGCTACCCGGTGGTCGTCGGATCGCGGCAGAGCGAGCGGGCGCAGGCGGCGGCCCGCGAGATCCGGGAAAAGGCCGGTGGCGAGGCGACCGGAGCCGAGAACGGCGAGGCGGCGCGCGAGGGCCGGATCGTCATACTCACCGTCCCGTACGCCGGAATCATGCCGGCCGCCGAAGCGATCCGGGAAGCCGTCGCCGGCAAGATCGTGGTGAGCGCCATAGCGCCCATCGAATGGGTCGACGGCCGGCCCGTGGTGCGCCGTCCCGACGCCGGTTCCGCCGCGGAGGAGGTGCGGAACGCTCTGGGCCCCGAAGCGGTAGTGGTCAGCGCCTTTCAGTCACTGGACTCCCACCAGCTGTTAACTGACGGAGTGACTCCGGACACCGATGTGCTGGTTTGCTCCGACCATAAGGAAGCTCGTGACGAGGTCATCGCGCTGGCAGCCGCCATACCGGGCATTCGCGCCTACAGCGCCGGACGGCTGGCGTCCTCACGCTACGTCGAGGAGTGCACGGCGCTCCTGATCACGCTCAATCGCATCTACAGGACGCACACCGGATTCCAGATAACCGGTCTCCGGCGGTGAATCCGGGCATCTCCCGGTCGATAAGCACGTGCCCCCTTTGAATGCCCAACCGGACATGCAGCTCGCCATCTTGGCGTGAGATTCTGGCACTCGCTCGCGCGGACCCGGTCCCATGAATCACGCCTGTTCCGCTTCGGCGTAGACGCCGTCCTCGGTGCCGGCCAGCAACAGCGAGTCGCGCGGCGCGAAGCACAGCGACAGCACGATCTGGTTGCCCAGCACCGAGGGAAGGCCATCCGAGCTTGGGCGCCATCGCGCGCCGGCGTCGCTACTGCGAAAGACACCCTGGCCGAGCGTTCCGGCGAACAGCACGTTCGGGTGGCCGGGAAGGGAGGCAAAAGCCGCGACGTGATCTTCGGTCGGCGGCATGCCGGCGGAGCTGCTGCGCCAGGAGCCGGCGCCGATGAACGCGCGCCACACTGCATGGCCCATCGTGCCGGCATAGATCGTGGCCGGGTCAGGCGCGAGCAGCGACATGATGCCGGAGAAGCTCTCGAGGCCGCGGCCAAACAGGCGCCAGGTTGTGCCGGCGTCGCGGCTGATCCACACCTGAGTGCTCCCGGTCTCGGTACCTGCCACGGCCCCGGCAAACACAACCCGGTCGCTGCCCGGTCGCCAGGCAAAGGCAGTTCCGGCGCTCCCCGGCAACGCAAGTGTGCGCCGCCAGCGCACGCCGGAGTCCGTGCTGAGGAAGAGGCCACCGGCCCCACCCGCCAGAACCCGGCTGCTGCGCCCGGGCTGCGAGGTCACAGCGTACATCCCGCCGGATGAGACGAGGATGCTGCGCCAGTGGGCGCCGCGGTCGCGGCTCGATTCGACGTACCCGGCGAGGTCGGCGGCGTACAGGCTGTGGTCGTCGGGCAGGAGCTCGATGCCCCATACCGACCGGCTCGGCAGCACGCGCTGCCAGGCGCCGATTGCCTGGTGACGGTAGACGCCGGTCTCGGTGGCCGCGAAGATGAGGCCCGGCGTGTGGTGGCCCGCCGCAAGGAAGTGGACCGTCACTCCCGGCAAGCCGAGCTGCCGCCAGGACCCGGCGCCAAGCGCGGCTGGATCGCCGGCCGACAAGCCAGCCGGCATGGGAAACCAGTACATCGACGACAGTGCGAGGAGCGCCAGTAATCCGACAGCCACGGCGGTGCGGCGCGGCGCGGACTCCCTTGCCTCCAGTCTTGACGGCTGTTGCGTTCCAGTCGACTCAGCGCTCGGAGAACGGGACCGCGGAGCGCGGCCAGAGCGAAGCCACCGCGCTCCCAGGAGTGCGATGACAGCCGTGAGTACGGCGGCGGAGAGGAGTGACACGCCGTAGATGGCTCCGAGGGCGTTCCACGAGTTCAGATTGACTGCGCCGTCCCACAGCTCCGCGAGCAGTGCGACTACAGCGCCGGCGGTGAGGAGGGCAGCCGCGCCGCGCCGGTTCGTGCCGGCCGCATCACCGCCTGTGGTCGTGGCCGGCTGCGTCCGGCGCCGGGCCGGCAGCCAAGCGGCGAGGACGGACGCCCAGGCCATCGTTCCCACGAGCAGGAGCCAGCCTCCCGCGGTTGCCAGAGACGTGGAAAGAGCTATCCCGGTGAGTCTGGCGGGAACACCGCCTCCCTCGCCGGAGGCGCCGAGAAGGAGAAGGTAGGCCGCTGCGAGGGCCACGCCGGAGAGCGTGGCGGCTCCGCGCGGTTTCGTGGCGCCTGCGCTGTGGCGGCGGCCCAGCAGAAATCGCCGCCCGCCTGGTATGAAGGTTGCGGCGAGGATGGCGGTCGCGATCCCCTGCCGGCACAGCCAGAGGACGCCATAGCGATCCGTCAGCGAGTGCGCGAGCGCTGAACCGGGAAAGGGCAGAGTCCAGCTGTCGCCGCTCGCGGCGATCGTCCGCAGGACGAGCTCGATCACACCGCTGGCCAGCACGACCATGAGAGCGAGACGCGGCGATGTGAGCGATTGCGCCCGCGCAGTGGCGTCCGCCACGAACCCGAGCCGGGCCCACAGCAGGCTGCCGAGCGCAACTGCCGTGGCGGCGAGCAGAAGCGAGTGCGCGAAAACGCCGAGCAGCGCATACGTGTCGAGGTTCGTTCCCTGCGTGCCGGCCGCCGCCATGGCGGTAAGCGTGACGTGGGGATCGGGAGACTGGACACTGAACAGGTACGCGCCGCGCACCACATGTCCGTCCAGCGCCGACACCGACTGCCAGGCCACCGTGTAGGAGCCCGGCCCAAGACGGCCGGTCGTCACCGCGAGCTGATCGTCCGGCTCGCCCTGTTGCTTGATTGCGAGTTTGCGGCCGAGGTGACGGCCCCTACCGCGCACGGTGATCCAGGAAAGGGCCCGATTGATCGGCTCAGAGAACGTCAGAACGACTTGCGTGGGGGAGTGACCGAGCACGGCCCGAGGGACGGGCTCGGCGCGCAGCAGGAACGCGTGGGCTGTTGCCTCCCGGCGGGCGGCGGCCAGCGCGAGCACTGCCACGAGGAGCAGGATGAGGAGCCGAACTGTGCGCACGTGGCATTGTCTCCCCAGACGGGCTTGCCGGCGGACTCACCCGGTTGCAGCGCCTGTAGGCCAGGGCCGGCGTTACGCAGGTGGGCGGCTCTCGTCAGGCACTGCGGCGGGCGGGCTCCTCGATGCCGGCGAGCGCTCGGAGGGCTCGCTCCGCAAGGACGCGTGCCATGCGCTTGCGATGGAAGATGGTGCCGGCGGTATTGTCCATCGGCTTGGCAGCGCGAAAAATCGCCGTGCCCGCGGCGCCGATCGTGGACTCGTCCAGCCGCCGCCCGATCAGCGCTGCCTCGGCAGCGCTCGCCCGCTCGGGGTACGAGGCGACCGCGGTCATGACGAGGCGCGCCTCCTCCACGATGCCGGCTCGGTCTCGCCGGACGGCAGCCGCGATACCGACGAGCGGGAAGTCGAATGAGCCGCGAATCCGGAACTTCTGGTAGACGCAGGCCACGTCAGGTTGCGGCGGAAGGTGAATCCGCGTCACGATATCGCCGAATTCGAGACCCATCGGCGTGAGTCCGTCGTCCTGGTAAAGCGTTTCCAGCGGCACCCGACGGTCGCCGCCCTCACCGGCGACGGTCGCCTCGGCGCGAAGCGCAACCAGGACCGGCACGGTATCGGCCGAAGCCACCGCCCAGCAGCGGTCTCCACCCGGCGCCACGCGGCAGATCTCGCTGTCCTTCTTCATGCAAAAGCCGATCGCTTTGCGCCAGTCGAACGACTGGTTGTAGTAGTTGCATCGAACGTCGAGGCAGACGTTTCCCCCGAGCGTCGCGGTGGCGCGCACCTGCGGCGTGGATACGAGGTGAGCCGACGTTGCCAGGGCAGAGAAGCGGGCCGCGATCGCCGGATCGCTCTCGATTCGCCGCAACGTCACTCCGGCGCCAAGAGTCAGCCACCCGTCGGTGTGCCACTCGACGTTCGTGAGCTCCGGCAGCCGGCTGATCCCGATCACATGGGAAGGAGTGACCAGCCGGTGCTTGATGTTCACCAAAACGTCGGTGCCTCCCGCCATCAGCGTGGCGTCGGGGCCGAGCTCGCGCAGCATCGTGCCCGCCTCGGCGACCGACGAAGGCGAGTGGTAAGTGAAGCGAGAGAGCCGCAGCATCGCGGGCCTACCCCGCCGAGGCCACGCGCGGCAGCGTGGCGGCCTTCCGCCTGGCTTCCAGCGCCCGCAGGATCTTGTCGGCGGTGATGGGAGTCGAGTCGAAGCGAATGCCCGTCGCGTCGTAGACGGCGTTGGCGATGGCGGGTATCACCGGGGCCAGCGGGCCCTGCCCGACCTCCTTGGCGCCGAACGGTCCTTCCTCGTCCATCGTCTCGACCATCATCGTCTGAAACTCGGGGACATCCAGCGTGGTGGGAATCTTGTACTCGAGGAGCGACGGCTGCTTGTGCAGGCCCTTGCGGAACACCTGCTCCTCGATCACCGCCTCGCCAACGCCCATGTAAAGGCCGCCCTCGATCTGTCCCTCGCACACCACCGGGTTGAGCGCGCGCCCGAGGTCGTGCGCGCACGTTACCTTCTTCACCACGAGGATTCCGGTCTCGAGGTCAACCTCGACCTCGGCAACGGCACAGGTGAATGAGTACGCGGGCGAGGGGCCGACTCCGGATCCCTTGTAGTCTCCCGCGAGGCGGGGCGGTGTGTACGATCCCACGGTAGCCAGCGTGCCATGCTTCTTCTCACCGAGCTGGGCTGCCTCGGCAAACGGCATCTGCCGGGCCGTGTCGTCCAGGCAGTAGAACATTCCCCCCGCCGAGTCGATTCGGCCGGGCGCGACGCCGAGCTCCTCGGCCACGGCGTCGACAATCAGCGCCTTGATGCGCTCCGCCGCCTGCTTCGCGGCGTTGCCTGCCATGAACGTGACGCGGCTCGAGTACGAGCCCAGATCGACGGGGGAAAGGTCGGTGTCGCCTGACACCACTCGCACGTCTTCCGGCGCGATACCCAGCTCCTCGGCCACCACATAGGCCAGCATCGAATCGGAGTCCTGCACGATATCCGATGTGCCGCAGTAGACCGTCACGCCGCCACCGCGGTCAACCTTTACCTGCGCCCCGGAATGCGGCAGCGGATTCCAGTAGATGGGAAGGCCGGCCCCGCTCAGGTAGACGCTGGCCGCGATGCCGATTCCCTTTCCCGGTGCCAGCTTTCCGCGCTTCTCCTGGAAGCCGCTCCGAGCCACGGTCTTCTCGATTGCCTCCCGCAGTCCGCAGGTGGTGACGCGCAGATGGTTGACCGTCCACGAATTCGGCTCGACCGCGTTCCGGATTCGCATTTCGGCCGGGTCGAGGCCGATCGCTTCGGCGATCTTGTCCATCTGGCACTCGATCGCGAAGCGCGGCTGCACCGTCCCGTGGCCGCGCTTCGGACCGCAGGGCGGCTTGTTCGTGAAGACGCGCCGGCCTTCGAAGCGGTAGCAGGGCACGCGATAGGGCAGCGTGTTGAGCGCTCCGGTGTAGTACGTGGTGGCGATCCCGTACGACCCATAGGCGCCGCCGTCGAGAGTCGACCGAAAGTGCATCGCGGTGATCGAGCCGTCGCGCTTGACGCCGGTCCGGAGCCACATCTTGACGGGGTGCCGCCCACGATGGCAGTAGAAGACCTCCTCGCGGCTGAGCCCGATCAGCACCGGTCTCCCGGCCATCCGGGAGAGCACCGGGGCGACAACCTCGTGCGAGAACGCCTCGCTCTTCCCGCCGAATCCGCCGCCAACTGGAGGCACGATCACGCGGATACGGCTCGGAGGGATGCCGAGCGCTTTCGACAGCTCGCGGTGGAGATAGTGCGGTGTCTGGGTCGACGACCACACCGTGACCCGCCCGTTCGGTTCCCAGTTCGCCAGGACTGCGTGGTTCTCCATCGGCACATGGGTGTTGCCCTCGAAGAAGAACTCGTCCTCACGGACGTAGTCCGCCTCGGCAAAGCCCGCGTCGAGATCGCCGAAGGCGAGATCCACCGACTTCTGAATGTTCGCGAGTTTCGTCCAGTCGTGAATCCTTTCGCTATCGGGGTCGAGCGCCTCCTCGATCGACATGATGGGCTGGAGCGGCTCGTAGACAACGTCGATGAGGTTACACGCCTCCTCGGCCGTCCACTCGTCGATGGCGGCGACCGCGGCCACGGCCTCCCCGACGTACCGCACCCGGTCGATCGCCAGGGCCGTCTCGTCCTGGCTGGACGGCAGGATGCCAAACCTGATAGGAAAGTCCTTGCCGGTCACCACGGCGAACACCCCGGGCACGGCCTCGGCACGCGAGGTGTCGACGCGCAGGACGCGCGCGTGGGGGTAGGGACTGCGCAGCAAGCGGCCGAAGATCATGCGGGGAAGCTTCAGGTCGTCGGTGTACCTGGCGCTGCCGTCGAGCTTGGCGTGCCAGTCGTACTTGAGGTTCGGCTGCCCGACCACCCCTCTGCCTGCCATCTAGCCCGCCCTCCGCGTCTCACCGGCGTCTCTCAGCTCGCTCGCCGCCAGCTCGAGCGCCTGGTAGATCTTGGTGTAGCCGGTGCAGCGGCAGAGGTTTCCCGCGAGCGCTTCGCGGATCTCCTCGCGGCCCGGATCCGGATTCTCCCGGAGGAGGGCCGTGCCGCTCATCAGCATCCCAGGAGTACAGTAGCCGCACTGGGCGCCGCCGGTGCGGGCAAATGCACGCTGCAGCGCGCTGAGCTCGCCGCGCGTCGCGAGTCCCTCGACTGTGGTAATCTCCCGTCCCACGGCCTCCACGGCCAGGTAGATGCAGGACATGATGGGGAGCCCGTCGACCAGGACGGTACACGCGCCGCACTCGCCGAGCTCGCAGCCGTGTTTGGTTCCGGTGAGGTTCAGGTCCTCGCGGAGAACCTCGAGGAGCGTCTTGTACGGCTCGAAGGCCACCTGGACCGCTTCCCCGTTCACTCGCAGGTCGCAGAGCTGCTTCATTCTGTCCACTCCGGTCCTCCTGTATAGCCGGCTCGCAGATCATGGTGCAGGCGCGCGGCGGTGCGGCACACAGCCTGCCCCATCGCGTCAACATCCTCGTCTGACCGGTTCCCGTCGAACGCGATGAGCCAGACCAGGTACACGGCGTCCATCCAGCGGAACGCCGACGCGGCGGCCGCCACGCCCGGCAGATATTCGCCGCGCTCGACACTGTAGCCCTGCACGCGCGCCGCATCCGCCCGGTCGAGGTACTCGCGCGGCTCGGTGACTGAGCGGTTGGTGTAGGGCGGCAGCTGCCGGCCGGCCAGGAACGTCTCGGCCTGGACCGGGTCGAAGGTAGCGAGGAAGGCGCTTCCCAGCGCGCCCGCCAGGAGCGGCACGCTCGAGCCGATCGGCGCGGAAAGCGCCTGGGAGCGCGTACTCTCGCTGCGGGCCAGGACCGCCACGCCGGGACCGCGCGCCCGGCCCAGCAGGACGGTTTCGCCGGTCTCCTCGCGCAGCCGGGCGAGGCTCGGAGCTGCCGCCTCGATCACGCCGTTGTCACGGGCGCGACTGCCCAACTCCGCAAGGCGCGGACCCAGCGCGTAGCCGCCTGTCGCATCGCGCATCGCCAGCCCCTCGCCTACCAGCGAGCCGAGCAGCGCGTGTACCGAGCTCTTTCCCAGCCCGGTGCGGCGGGCGATCTCGGAGACGCCGGCCGGTCCCCCTGCCAGCTCGTCCAGGACGCGCGCCGCGCGTGCGATGGCAGGGACCGCGCCGCGCGCGCCGTCCCCGTTCGAGGCGCGGAACGACCTGTTCTCCATATGGAACATTCTACGCGACGCCGGCCCGCCCGGCGGTAGTGAGAGCAAATGTGGTTAACTCCCTTGTGGAGAGGGCGGCAACTGCGTTGGGCCACCCCTGGGGGCGGCGGCTGATGAGGTGGAGAGGAGCGAGCATCGCGCTTCTCGTCGCATCGGCGGCGGCGGGGTCCGGGCCGCCCGGACCGGCAGCCGCCGCGGTCCCCACCTCGGTCGCGATCTGCCCGGCGCCCGGACCCGGGCAGGTGCACTGCATGGCCGAGCTTGCCCCTCTGTTCGGGGCAGAGGCTGGCGCTTCCCAGGCGTACACGCCGGCCGATCTGCAATCGGCGTACGGGCTGCCGTCCGCCAGCGCGGGAACCGGCTCGCGAATCGCGGTGGTCGACGCCTTTGACGATCCGAATGCGGAATCCGACATGGGTGTGTACCGTTCGCACTTCGGCCTCACCGCCTGCACGACTGCGGACGGGTGCTTCTCGAAGGTGAATCAGAGCGGCGGCCCGGCGCCTCCGGCGCCGAACAAGCACTGGAGCGTCGAGATTTCGATCGATCTGCAAATGGTGAGCGCGGTCTGCCCGAACTGCCGCATTCTGCTGGTCGAGGCGAACAGCGCCAGGCTGGACGACATGCTGGCGGCGGAAAGCGAGGCGGTCGCGCTCGGCGCAACCGAGATCAGCAACTCCTGGGACCGCGGCGAATTTGCCGGCGAGCTGGCCGATGATTCGGTATTCGATCACCCGGGGCTTCCGATCACGGTCGCGGCGGGAGACGCCGGGTACGGTGCGCTCTATCCCGCTGCCTCGCAGTACGTCACAGCCGTGGGAGGCACAATACTGCGGCGCGGCGGCGGATCGCGCGGGTGGATGGAGACTGCCTGGAATCGGACCGGAAGCGGCTGCAGCGCCTTCGAGCCGAAACCGAGCTGGCAGGAGGACAGCGGGTGCTCGCGCCGCACCATCGGCGATGTGTCGGCGGACGCGAGCCTGTCCCCCGGCGTCGCGGTGTACGATACCTACGAGTTCGGCGGGTGGCAGCACGCCGGCGGCACAAGCGTCGCCGCACCCATCATCGCGGGAGTATACGCGCTGGCCGGCAACGCGACGGCAACCCTCTACGGATCGTATCCGTACACGCACTCGAACAGCTTCTGGGACATCACGTCCGGCTCGAACGGAAGTTGCTCGCCCCCGTACCTCTGCCAGGCGCAGCCCGGCTACGATGGCCCCACCGGCTGGGGCACGCCCGCGGGGACAGGCGGTTTCTGAGTGCCGACCCAGATCCGGCTCGCAAGGACTGAAGCACAAAGTACCGTACTGGTTTGCCGTCGTCGAGAACCGGCTCAACGAACCCGAGCTCGTGGACGAGAGCCGACCGGCGCCACCGGGCTAAAGAGCGGAGCTTGATGACTCGAGTCGAGCAGCTTGCCGCGCACGTCGATGCCCTGTGCCGGCAGCACCGGATCGACTTCATCCATCGCAATACTACCCACGGCACGGCGATGAAGCGCCGGCGCACGATCTACACGCCGCCGGTGACCACCGAGCTGCGTTACGCGATCGCGCTGCACGAGATCGGCCACATCGTCGGCAAGGGGAGAGGATCGGGAACACGGGTCGAGCAGGAGGCGGCTGCCTGGCGGTACGTCCTGGAGACGAGCATCGTGGAGCTCTCACAATCGACGTATCTGCGGATGCTGAAGTGGCTCGGAAGCTACCTCCGCAAGCCGGTCGAGGGCGTCGGCAACTGGAAGCTGCCGGCCGAGAGGAGTGAGTTCTGGACGACCTACCGGCTGATCCGGGAGCGAGCCGGCGGCAACATGATCCGGGGTCGGTCGTTTTTCGTCGACCACCGGTGAGCGAGAATCGATGTATGCCGTACATGGACACCGAATGCAAAGCCTCTGGCGACCGGCTCCCTTTCGGTGTCCACACCCGATACCCGATGCGGTGCCGGATCCTTCTGTCACTGGCGCTCCTTACTTCGCTTTATGCGTCGGCCGTTTCCCCGGCCGACGCCCGGCACGCGGAGAAGGGAGCTACGGGAACCTGGCAGGCTACGTACGGACCGAGTGTCCGCGGGACCGGTGAGCTCCGGGGAGTTACTGCTCTGTCGACCAACGATGTCTGGATTGTCGGCGTCAATTTCAACAGGCCGTTCTTTGACCACTGGAACGGTCGCAATTGGGCCAGAGTCTCCGCTGCCGATCCAGCTGCTCGGGTGGCCGGAGCGACCAGCCAGCTGAGTGCGGTGGTCGGGCTGGCCGGCGCGGGCGCATGGGCGGTTGGGGAGTGGGGAGCGTGTCCCTATCACCCTCTCATCGAACGTTGGACCGGACGTCACTGGAACACGTTCTCCGCGAATATTCCAGCGACCTGGATAGCAAGCCTCTCTTCAGTGGCAGTCGTTTCAGCCACCGACGCATGGGCCGTGGGCTCGTACGCCAACCCTGCCGGGGCATGTGAAGGGCCGGCACCGGGCATCCAGCGGCGCTACCGTCCGCTGGTCGAGCACTGGAACGGCAAACGCTGGAGTCAGGTTGCAGCTCCGGCTGACCCCCGCGGCGACAACGGGCTGGTGTCTGTTTCCGCGATCTCGCCGCGCGATATCTGGTTGGCCGGCAATGTGGTGTGGGGCGCCACGCGTCAGCCGCTGGTGGAGCGTTTCGACGGCCGGCACTGGCACATCATCCAGATGCCTGACCAGCACGTCAGGCGAGAGGTGAACCAGATTCGAGCGATTCGCTCCGACGACGTCTGGCTGGTGGGCGACTACTGGAGCGACCGCGTGCCATCGCACACGCTGATCGAGCACTGGAACGGCTCCAGTTGGGCGATCATTGCTTCTCCCAATTCGGCCTGCCCCTTGAACAGGCTCACTTCGATCCAGATGCTTGGGACGGACAGTGGCTGGAGTGTCGGTGTCGGCACGTACTGTGGGCACAGCAACATCAGGGTGGTGGGCTTGATCGAATACTGGAACGGCAGGATGTGTTCGTTGGTACGGTTTCCCGCGAGCGGAGTGGCGCTCTGGAGCCTGGTGTTCCCAACGCCGGCGAGAGGTTGGGCGGTTGGCAACTGGACCTCACCGGGCGGTCGGACTCGTCCGCTGATCGAGCAATATCTCGCTAAGGGACACTGATCGGCGGCCGCTCGCCGAACGGGCACCTAGTGTTCCTTCACAGCTGATGTGAGGGGAGGTGTCGCGGTGAGATTTGCCACGCCCTGCAGCTCGGCCATCGCCTCGATGGCAAACGCCTCCAGCGTCTCACGGGTCGCCCAACGCCCGGCAGTGACCCATGCGTCATACGGTGGAGGCGTAGCGGTACTCCCGAACGAGAACACGAATCGCTGGACGCCCGCTTCCCGATAGCGTCCTACGAAGTCCCCGAAGGCATCCCGAGACGTGAAGGGAGATCCAGCTGGCGACCACCCAAAAATGCAGCCTCGCTCCACTGTTGCAGGGTCCCGGCGGAGCCCCTCGCAGTAGTCATCGAGCAGGCGATTCCGCTCGCGGGTCGCCTCAATCGCCTCTTCCAGGGTTGGCTCCGGAGCGTCGCTCACCCACGCGTCGGCGTACTCTGCCGCCACCCGCAGCGCTCGCTTGCCGTTCCCTCCCATGACCAGAGGCGGACGTGGCCTCTGCACCGGTGCCGGCTCAACACGCGCGCCGTCGAGGCGGTAGTGCTCTCCATGGAGGGTTACCTGTTGCCCACGCAGCAACCCGTCGATGACGGCCACTGCCTCGGCGAGGCGATCCACTCGTGCGCCAGGAGTCAGTGCCGGAAGACCTAACGCCGCTCGATCCTCGGGAAGGTCCGTGCCCGCGCCGATGCCGAGGTCAAGCCGTCCGCCGGAGATGCGGTCCACCGTTGCGGCTTGCTTGGCGAGCATGGCGGGATGACGCAGCGAGATGTTGCTAATCAGCGTGCCGAGCCGAACCCGCTCGGTACAAGCCGCGAGCGCTCCCAGGGTCGTCCAGGCATCAAGGACGCTCCCCCAGCCAGCAGGCATGAGATAGGCATCGCCGAGCCAGACTGTGCCGATATCCAATTGCTCGAGGTAGCGGACATCGTCGCGCATGACCGACCACGGCACAACCTGCCACGAAAACATGTCGAATTGCACGGTGCGCTGATCCATGGTGGATCCCCTTCTCTGCTTTATGGTCACACATCACGACCCGCCACCGCTCGGTACGTCCTCATCACGTCAGCCGTGAAGGGGCATTAGTGCGCCGGTCGAACGCCCATGCCTGCCGCGATGATCCACGACAAGCGGAGCCTGAACTGAATCAGAACGAGCAGCGTCGCAACCACCACTGTGTCGCGGATTGAACATGCGGGATGCTCGAGCAGGAATCGCGGTCCTTGCCGACAGTTGGGACAAGGAGGAAGCGATGGAGTCACGTCGGGGCAGAAAGTGCCTGCATCCGTGGCAAAGCCGCCGCTGGCGTCAGTCCGACCTCACTGCGGAGCGGTGTCGCCAGCAATGCCGGCTCGGGCTTGACCCGGCGCGTCGGGATTCACGGTGCGAGCTGTGAGCGCGGATAGCTCCGTGCTTCACAGAAAGGAGGTGAGAAGTATGAGGATTTTCAGAATCCAGAAGACCTATATGGTCCCAGCAGCCGATAAGGCGGCTGCCGAAACCATGGTCAAGGCTGCTGGCTCAGGCGAGCTGTACCTCGTCTGGCACGGCGTCCGCGAGCTGCCAGAGCTCCGCGGTGGCAATGCCAAGGCCAGCGGATGGATCGCCGAGCTGCGTCGGCAACTCGCGATCTAGCGATTTACTCCCTCCGGGAAACCGGAGGGAGTTTCGTGCTGATCGCACTATATCGCTAACCCGCTGTAATGTCAACGGTGATTGCGTAGGCTTCGCTCGCGACGGCTGCGCCCCGTCGGCAGGGCTCGGGGCTTCGCGCCGTGCGAGCTCGCCGTCCGCTCCATCAACCGATCCGGCAGGCTCGTAGCATATCACTCCACGATGCGCATCGTTGCACTACTGCACAACGACAACTACACTGGGCAATAGTTCTGCCGCCTGGACGCATTCTTGAGAAACGGCGTTCATTGCAGGGACCAGAAGAGTAATCGGAGTCACTTGTGATAGGCATGGAGGACGGTAGGGACGAACGGGATCGTGATGGAAGTCTCTCGGCCGATGACTTTGCTGCCGCCAAGGCAAAGTTGCTTGGAGCGGGCTGGGGAAGAACACAGGAAGCATCAACGGAACGGAGCAGCGAGGTGGGAGACTTAGTCGCGGATCTGGAGAGACTGTCAGAACTTCACAAGGCCGGCATTCTCACTGCCGATGAATTGAAGCTTGCGATTGAGAAGCGCATGGCCTCGGACGAAGGTGGCTCGACTGCGCCGTCTGCCCAGCTTGGTGGAACGGTAACCTGCGCCCACTGCCACTCGCATCAGGACCGATCGAGGCGGTTTTGCGGGAACTGCAGCGCACCACTCTTTACTGTCTGCCCGTTCTGCTCCACCGAGAATGCTCTCGATTCCCGCTTCTGTCAGGCATGTCGCTCCGACATGACTTCGTCGCCGGATCCTGGCATTGCTCTTCCACTGGCACGCCAGTACAGGAGCCAGTTTGAGGCCATCGGATGGTGGGATGATCCGGACATCAACGTAGCTCCGAACGGCGGTAGTCTCCGGTCGTGTCTTCCCACCCTTCATCTCGCTACCAGCCCCGACGACTTGAACCACTACTGGATCGCTTGCTGCCGTGTTATGAAGAGGACGTGGGGCATACAGGAGGTTCTGCTCAACCGCCGAGCGGTTGCTACTGGGTGGCGCGAGAAGCCGGTTCATTACGTCGTGGCAACGCGGCAGGAACTCATTTTCTTCAATCTAAACGTGCCACAAGCATCCATAGGCAAGTACGATCAGATTTCTGGCATGGAGCTCGATGGGAACCGCCTCAACTTTACATTTAGGAATCTGGCCATTGAGCTTCACTTGGATGCGCCTAAAGGTCCCTCAAAGCTAATGCGCGCGGGAATGATCTTCGGCCAAGATGACATGGCTGCCGTATCTCTCATGGCGCGCGATTTCCGCCAAGGCGATGTTGAGCGGGCCTCATTTTTCGGCGTCGTAAACGGGTTCTTTGTGGAAGTCGGGAAGTTCGCCGGCTTACAGTGGGGCGGGTAGAAACGCGCGAAGTCGGGGCCCTGAAGTGGAGATACATTCTCGTCGAGAATGTGCTACATGCCTATCGCCCCACAGTGCGGACACTGCGCGCTCGCCTTGGGGGCCCAGCGGTTGCACTGCCGACACCGTCGCTCTCCGGCCACGTAGGTCGAGCGGATAAACTCCTGCGTCTTTCCTGAAGCAACGAGATCAGAGTAATCGTTCGGTAGGAAAACACCGTCGCATCGACCGCAGTAGAACAGGTTGTCCCACTTCTGTGCTGCCATCTGCCACTCTACCCACGCCATATCGTCAACGAGAGCAGTGGGAGCCTCGTGCACGGCCGCCATTTTCTTTTTGACGCGCTTGTACGCCCAAGGCGCTGCAGGGCCGAACACGAAACTCGCGGCAACCGCCGCGGCCGCTCCCCCTGCGGTTGCTTTCACCGCTGAGGGCACCCTTGTTGCCGAGATCTCCGGTATAGCTGGTGGGTGAAGCGCTGTCGGTGCAGAGGTAGTGCCGCTGTAAGAGAACCCAAAAATAGCCCGATGAGGTACGGTACGCTCGATGTCCCACGGACACCAATTTGGCTCCGGAGTCGTGCTTCCCGCTAGGACCTCAGAAAAGTCACCGTATTGCGTCTCGATACGCAGCCGGGCCGACAATCGTTGCACCTTGTCGCTCTGGTGGCATGACGGGCATGTCGGAAGCTGTGGGGCTGGTGGGCCCGTGGTGCCGGCCTGCTGGGCGATAGTCGCTTGTGGCGGTGGAACTATTGCCCCGAGAACCTGGGCTTTCGCGGCCTCAAACTGCTCATCCGTGAGGACGCCACTATTTCGCAGTGCGCCCAGTCGTTCGAGCTCTGATGCGAGATCGGCCATGGATTCCTCCTCTGGAAACTGCGGACTAGGTCGTCAGGGATTCGTCAACGTGAATAGTCCCTAAGGTTGCCGATCCGGCGGATCGTGAATCTGGCGAATGGAGTCTACGTTGTACCAGGCACCCGCATCCAGGTCTGACATCGTTGACCTCTTGCCGCCGACCGAGCCGACAGCAGATCGTCCAACGATGGCGTTCTTATTCCTCATCCAGCGTGAGAGAACCGAATACACGACGACCCCAGCGACGATCCCCCATAAAGGCCCGAGGACGAAGGTCACGCTCAGAGCCACGACGAGGGTGATGGTCCACCCTATGGCTCGCGACACTTCTCTTCTCCTTTTGGCTAGCGCCCTCTTAATGCGGCGCCATGATCAAGCGATTCCCCTACCGAACGCGGCACCGCCGTGAGACGATCGTGACATAACGCTACCACGTCGGTCGTAAGCGTGAAACGGCAACCTGCCATCCTGCGACTCCCATGAGGTAGTGTCGTACGACTCTGACCACCCGACTGCACCCCAGAAATCGGCTAAAGATCGACGATCAAGTAACGGCGTGGCTGATCCCCAGATCATCCGGGCTCCCTCGGAGTTCCACACGCCGCACAATCGCTGCTGGTCTTGTGGTTAGTCGCCCGACAGACGGGGCATCGCCAGATGGACGGCGAGGCGTATACATACGGTGAATCCGAAGTTCCGGCGCCGTACAGCGGGGCCTGCCGGTCCCCTCGGAGCCGACTGGCCAACTCCTTGGGCTCAGCGTCGTATGTGAAGCGCTTCGCTCGGATAGTCGCGGATCGAAAGGTAATTGACCCCGATGGGTCGGTATCATGCTGGACCAGGTCGTGCTGACACAGATAGAGAAAATCCGTGGTGCCTTCTGCTTGCCATCCGTCGGCAGCTGCACGTAGCACGTGGTCCCGAATAATTGTCTCGGCCCGTTCGGCGGCGCCGTCCTGCGCCTTGGTCAATATAGTGCCGCAATGCATGATGTCGAGCGGCACTTTGAGGTCAGTGTACTCCCAATGGTCTGACGCTTGATTTGTGGTGCCTGCGGGTCTTGCGGCGGTCACCTGCATTTCCGCGAAGAGTCCGTGAAAGTAGTCGCGCGCTTGCGGTGTCGGAATGAGAGGCGAATATCCGTGCGGGAGGAATACTCCGTCACACCGATGGCAATAGAGAAGCTGGTCCCACTTCTGGGCCGCATACTGCCAGTGGACCCACAGAGGATTGTCGATGAGGGCGGTGGGAGCCTCGTCCACAGCTGCCAATCGCTTTTTGACGCGCTTGTACGCCCAGGGCGCAGCCGGGCTAGCGATGAAACTCACCGCGACCGCTGCCGCCGCGCCACCGACTGTTGCCTTCACAGCTGACGGCGCGCTTGCCCCAGACAGTGCTGGTGCGGGCACTGGTGACAGAGCCGACGGTCCAGACATGGCGCTCCGGGGCGCGAAACCAAGAATCACGCGGCGTGGAACCACACGCTTAAAGTCCCAGGGGCACCAGTCAGGCTCCGCAGATGTACTCCCCGCTAGAACCTCGGAGGATTCACCATATTCCGTTTCAATACCCAGTGCGGCGGAGAGTCGCTGCACGGAGTCGGCCCACCCGCAGGAAGGGCAAGTCGGGACCCCTGACCCCGGCTGATCCGAGTCCAAGCCTGTAGGCGCGCCAGGTGGTGCTGGCGGCGGTGTTCCCGCGTCGAACCGCTGTCGTATTGCGGACCGAAACTCATCTTCACTGAGCGCTCGGCTGTTCCGCTGTGGTTCTGGTACCGCAGTGCCGAGAATCTTGGCCTTTGCAGCCTCAAATTGCTCTTCAGTCAGCATCCCGTCATTTCGCAGCTGAGCGAGGCGTTCGAGGTCCGATGCAAGGTCTGCCACGATCTTCTCCTCCGATTGCACTGCAAGTCACGGCAGCTTTATGGTCACATTATGTGAGAGTAGCGTGTTTGTCAAGGATCCGTTGCGGCAATCCCTCGCAGTGTAGGCTCCGCCCCCTCGGCGCAAGGGTCAAGATGACAAGCTAGCGCATGCGAACCTGACGGACTTCCACAATCGTCCGCTCCGCAGCTCTCTCGCCGTTCAGCTCGATGCAATCGAGCTCTGACACCTCGTCAGCCTTGCGGTGCTCGGATCAGGGCTGTTGTGCTGTCCTTCGGCGTGAACCCTTATGGCTTCCGCCTCCGGCCAGGACGCTGAAGCGCCAAGGGCCGCGACCCGCCGGCGAGTCTAGCCGGTTACCCGGCAGGCGGCCCGTGGCCCTCCGGAGACCCTGGACCGGGGAGCAGATTGAATCCTAATCCCTTGCCGAACACCGGAAGTCCGTGCTTGTACCCGACAATCACATCAACCATTCGTACCGCGAACTCCTCCTCCACCTTCGGCTGCTTGGTGTCGCCGGACCAGGTCAGGCGCACCTGGTTGCGCCAATGCAGAACCGGCATGGTGTTGTCGGGCAACGAGTACCCTTGGGCGAGCAATGCCCCGGCATAAGCGTTCTTCTGACCGTGTGCCAGGGCAACGTCCCACGGGATGGCTCGAGTTCCCTCACGGATGCTTGCCGCAAATACCTCTTCCAGCGGTGGCGTCGAGCACACCTCCACCCGCACGCCGAGATGCCTGAGCACCGCGTCAAATGACAGCTTCCTGCTCGCGACCCGGATCTGGTAGGTCGCGAGGTACTGCCGGATCGTGCCCGGATTTGGCGTCGCAGCGGCGACCTGGGTGGTGCGCACCATGCCGATGATCGAACCTGCGAAAGCAATCGCAAGGAGCGGTGCGCCAACTGAGATCGTGCGACGACCGGGTGAGAGAGAGAGCGGCATCGGGCGATCCTTTCAGCGTCGCGTCGGGTGAGCGCGCCCTATCAATCAACGCCGCAGCGGCGCTCTACGTCACACCCCGTCGTGTCTGGCTGTGTTGCTCACCGATGCGGGAGCGACGTGCCGAATTCTGCCGGGGGGACTCCGCCCCCTCGGCGCAAGGGTCGAGATGAACAGCAAGCTGCCCTGTGCGCCTTCACCCCCATTTGCCCTTCGGTTCTTCTATCGAAGGCAGGCGTAGCCTTCGGAATGCAACTGGAGGGACACGGGAAGGGGGTGAATTGTATGGCAGATAGCACGGTGATTTATGCGTACACCCTGGAGCAGGCGATCGACGATGGCGTCCTGGTCGAGGTCTTTGCGGAGAACCGGCCGGCGTTGACAGGTGGGAAGCCCATCGTGGCGACGCACGCGGTCCACGAGGCGTATACCGAGGACGAGCTGGCTGAGCTGTGGAACCGGTTCCGTGATTGGGAGCGAGAGGTGATGCCCGGCCTTCCCGAGGAGGAGCAGCTGTTTAGCTCCGTCATGAACGGCGAGACGGTCTGGGTACTCGAAGACGGACAGGCGTTTACGATCCTGTTCCCCGACGATTACTAGATCCTTGATGCCTGGCGACGCGGCCAGGCACTAGAAGCGGTCTGAGAAGGGGGGAAGACGAGGTGAGATTCTGGGAGTACCACCTTCCAGGAGCCTCGTATGCCCTCGCCTCCCCGCCTCTATGCTACTGACCTGTCCGACGCCGAGTGGACGATTCTTGAGCCCCTCCT